>CAUUCP010000017.1:0-44291 GCA_963543925.1 uncultured Bacteroidia bacterium
CTCGCTGGAGGAATGAGTGACCGTGGCGCTTACACACTTTTACGGACACTACCGTCCGTTAAGATCGGGAACTCCGTCACGAGTCCCGGCGATATAGATTCGTTTCCGGTCTTGTGGAAGACCAAAGTGTCGCGCATTGAGCACACGCCATACCGTCCTATACCCAAGAAGATGCAAATGTTCTAAGATGGTCGCAAGGGTACGCCCTATGGGCGCGTTAGGAGACTCTCGGTCGTGGGTCACCAAGCCTTCTACATTTTCCAATAAAAAGGCCTTGGGGCGCTTGGCTGCAAGGATACGCTCTACTTCGAAAAAGAGCGTGCCGCGCGTATCGAGAAATCCATCTCGTTTTCCTGCTGCAGAGAACGCCTGACATGGAAAGCCTGCTAATAGAAAATCAAAATTGGGAATAGAAGCGGCGTCTACAAGACGGATATCTCCATAGAGTTTTTCTGTCGGATGGTTCTGACGCAAAACCTCGCGCGCAGCGGGTTTCATCTCGGAGGTAAATACGCATCGCGTAGAAAGCCCCATTTGCCGCGCTGCAATCTCTAACCCTAGTTCGTAGACCACCTATGCCAGCAAATAGGTCTATAAAGCGTATAACGGGCATTTAAGGCTATGTTTCTGTAGCGTTCTCTCCTTTCTCGCTTCACTCACACAATGCTGGTCTTTCTAGTTTCGTTCTAATAACACCACAGCCTCGGCCGCAATGCCCTCTCCGCGCCCGACGAAACCGAGCCGCTCGGTCGTAGTCGCTTTGATGCTAACACAATCTGCTGGAAGATCCAGCTCCGCAACCAACACGGCACGCATCGCATCGATATGTGGGCGCAGTTTCGGTGCTTGGAGGAGTATCGTGAGGTCTAGGTTACCGACCCGCCAGCCTCGGCTTGTCACCTCGGCATAAACGTGTCGGAGGAGGAGGCGACTATCGATATCCTTGTAGCGCAAATCATTGTCAGGAAAAAGCTTACCAATATCCCCTAAGGCAAGCGCACCCAAAAGAGCATCACAAAGAGCATGGAGGGCGACATCGCCGTCAGAATGCGCTTCTTCGCCAAAGGGAGCAGGGACTACCACCCCACACAAGACAAGAGGACGCTCGGGCACAAGACGGTGCACGTCATAGCCCGAGCCGATACGAAAGGTGGTCATTGCGCCCGTGGAGGTTCTTATCCTCTACGACGACGACCGGAGCCCTTCTGCTGGTCAAAGTTGACCATAAGGGAGAAACGCAACGTGTTGGCTAGTGGGCTATTAAATCCCGCACTAGGGATGATATAGGAGGCGTCAAGACCGATGACGTTGTAGGTTACCCCGACCCCGAGGGTAAAATACTGACGTCCGCCCTTATTCTCATGCTCGTAGAAATAGCCGCCACGGATTGCTAGGAGATTGGCATAGACATACTCAGCACCGAACCCCCAGTAGATTTCTTGAAATTCCTCGGCAGCTCCTCCTGGCGCATCGTAGAAAGACTGGAGCATCCCCGAGATAACGGGCACGTCAGGGTTCATCCCCTTAGCAATCTCTCCATTAGCCTTATAAGTGGGGGGTGTTGGGATAAGGAGCTTGGAGACATCTAACTCTGCCGAGAGACGGTTGTAATTATCGAGGTCTGCGGAGAAACGTCCCCCGAGTCGGAGGGTAATCGGGATAAAGTTATTGTAGACGTCGTTGTAAGAAAGCTTCGAACCAATATTAGTAATCGTCAGACCGAGTCCATATTGTGCAGGTAGCGCCCCGAGTTTGAGTTGTTCTTGGTAATAGAGCGCGATATCGGCAGCATAGGACATGCCCGCCTTGTTGGTACCCACGGCATTTTGCTGTGCAAAGCCCCCAGTGAGATCCGAACGAATGACACGGAAGGCAACCGCTCCGCTAAAGTTTTTCAAGAAGAGGCGTGAGTAGGCGACGTCAAATGCAAACTCGTTGGGGTTATGGGAAGAGAGTTTGTTTCCCTGTTCGTCAGTAAAGTTCATTTGTCCCATAGAGAAATAACGCAAGGAGGCAGAGACTGTCTGCATCTTGTCTAGGCGGTAATACCCCACGAGGTAAGCAAGATTGATCTCATTGGTGAGCTTGCGCAACCATGGGATATAGGAGAGTGCCGCCCCCCACTGCTTCGGGAGCATAGCATATTTTGCCGAGTTCCAGTGCTGACTAAAGGCGTCGGGGGAGGAGGCTACCCCCGCATCGCCCATTGCCGAGGAACGCGAGTCTGGCGCGATGGAGAGTAGTGGTACGGCTGGGTGTAACAGATTCCGTTTACCGCCCAGGTCGCTAGACTTCCGACCATCAAGTTCCTTAATATTGATCTGCGCTCCCGCTTCGTGGTACACAAACACCAACCCCAAGAGGAGGATTGCACAAACGCCTAATCGCCAAGCTTTCATATTACAGTTTTCTCTAATTCTCTGGGAAATAAACGTGCGGGGGCTTGGGGTTATTGTAACCCCCTTGTCATTTGGAAGAGCAAGAGAGCGTATTAGGGTCTTAGGGCAGCCTCTATTCGCGCCAAGGTTTCATCGCGACGGTAGAACCAATCGAGCGACCAAAGACGGAAGAGACGCCACCCGAGTGCGAGTAAGGCACGTGGGCGTGTGAGCTCACGATCGGCGACGGTGGGTGCGGCTTGATAGTTTCGTCCATCGCACAGAATCCCCAACAGGTAACGCGAGGGCTGAGTCGGGTCTACGATGGCGAGGTCTACCGTAAACTCCGACGTTCCCACGTGGGTATCTACGCAGTATCCCTTGGTGCGTAAGGTTTCTGCAATCTGGTCTACAAGGTCGGGCGTTGTGCACGGATCGGTGATAGAGGCTTCGGGGCGCAAGGTTCCTTTTTCAGCGAACTCTAGGAAGTCACGGAGTGCGGCGACGCCTTCGGCACTTGTACGTTTGAGGTCGATTTGCTCGTAATGAATCGTCGTATAAACGTGCATCGCATAGCGTGCCCGAGTGATAGCCACGTTCAGACGTCGCCAACCGCCCTTCTGGTTCAACGGTCCGAAGTTGTGGGACAGATTCCCCTCGGCATCAGGACCATAGCCAATGGAGAAAAAGATCTCGTCGCGCTCATCCCCTTGAACGTTCTCTAGGTTCTTGACAAAGATGGACTCCGAAGCCTGTGCATCACGTGTTTCGAGATCTGGGTGTGCCGCAAAGGCTTCTGTTAACAAATCCTCGATCAGCGTCTGTTGCGGGATACTGAAGGTCACAATCCCAAGGGAACGAGTACTGCGCGCGGGATCAGCCAGATGCTGTATCACAGCCTCGACCACCGCCTGCGCCTCCTTTTTGTTGGTACGGGAGCGGCTGCGATCATAGACGCCATCGACATGGTGTATAGACACTTGGCTCTGTCGGTTGTCTGGGCTCGGGAAGGTGAGGAGTTGCCGATCGTAGAAATGTGTATTGCTGAAGGCGATCAAGCTCTCGTGCTTGCTACGATAATGCCCACGCAGATGACGCGATGGAAGTGGGATGGCCAACGTATCGTCGAGGATACTTTCTAGGTCTTCGTATTCGAGGTTCTCTTCGTCCTCTTTGGAGGTTGCAAAGAAGGAGGTCGGGGGCATCTGTTTAGGGTCTCCGACCACGATCACACTCTTGGCACGCGCCATGGCGCCGACGGCCTCACCAGTAGGGAGCTGCGATGCTTCGTCAAAAACCACAAGGTCAAAGGGTTCGTTGGATAGGTCGATATACTGCGCTACGGAGATGGGGCTCATGAGCATGCAGGGCTTCAGGCGATGCAAGAGGGTGGGGATTCCCTCGAAGAACTTACGGAGTGGCGTTCCCCGTCCATTACTTCGCAATTTACGTTGTAAGAAGCCCAATTCGGATGCCACCTCTGGGTCTTTTTGTATTTCAAGGAGATTGGCAGCAAGTCGGGCTACAAGCTCTTGTTGAGTGAGTTGTTGGAACTGTTCGGAAAGCGTTCGGAAGCGCGCCAGTTCCTCCTCAAAGAGGGTACTATTGAAGCGAGCCAAGCGGGGCGAATCACTCACCAAGGTACGAATCAGGTAGGCATAGAGGGTGATTAAGGTGACATCCTTACAATTCGCAACCTCCATCTTTCCCTCGTAAAGGTGTGTCAGAAGGTCTTTCCAATCGCGCGCCTCCAGCTCGGCGGCACACACCGCCCAGTTAGACCAATCGCGCAAGAGGTGTAAGTTGTCGTGGAGGGGAGGATAGACCGTAGCCAGTGCTTCGGGATAGGGGAGATTAGGCAAGGGTACGGTATTCGGTACAAGGTCGTTGATCGTCTTGAGGAGATCGCGCACGGGGCGTGCGGCGATAAGGAAGTCCTGCCACCCCTTTATTGCGGCTTCGCTAGATTTAAGAAGATCGGTCAGGTGCCGGAGGAAACGTCGGCGTATGGTCCAATCATTCTCCTCGGGCACAATTTGCTTGAGCAGGGTTACCACCCGCGACGTCTTTTCGCATAAAGCTTGGAAAAGCGCCCAGTCAAACGTGACCTCCTGCCACGTCGCATTACGAAATAGCCCGTTGAGGAAGCTCGACTCTGCGAGGAGTGCGGCGCGCTCGGTATGGTATTTTGCTAGGAAGTCAAAAAGCGTTGGAAGACTCCCCATCTCTATCACGTGGAGGTGATGGTAACTCTCTAGCTTCTTTCGCAACTTCCTCTTGGCAAAGATACGGGTAAGGAAGAAGGAGGCTGAGGTAGCTCGATAGCACTTGACAAGCTTGGCATAATCCTCCAACAAGAGCTGTGGCGCATAGTCTCGCAGTAGGGTCTCCTTCCACTGCGTCATCTCAGAGGCTCGGGCGAGCAGTGGCTGGAGACGCTTGATGGTAGCCTCGATATATTGTTCCTCAAAAAGGCGAGAGAAGAACTGGGGATTGTCGTGCAACACCTCGATAAGTTCGACGAGGGCGGCAAACTGCTGGTAGGTGGTAACCTTACTATCAGCCCCCAAAAGCGCTGTAAGGACAGAAGTAAAGTGAGGAGTAAGGTCGGGGAGAAGAGGGAGGAGATCTTGCAAAGCACGTCTCAAATCTTCTTCGAGCGCTGGCGTATACTCCACGCGCCCGAGCGCCTTGAGGGGATGCGCTGCAAGGTTACCGCAAAGCATAGCTGCTGCCTGTGCACGCTCCAGAAGTGCAACGAGTTCGGTAAACTCCGTGGGCGTAAGGGAATGGATCGAGGACGGGAATGTCAAAGATTGGAGGGGTACTAGCCCTGCATCACGGAGGGGTTCATAACGGGCAATGAGGTCATAGAGCGACAGCCCTAACGAGAGGGGTTGGTGCATCGCCTGCACGAACTCTGCGAGCTCTGTGCGCAGGAGATGGAGTCGCATAGCCTCCTGTGGGTAATCGCTCGCATGGGGGACTTGGGTCATATCGAGCACAGTCTGGAACTGTGCTAAGACCTCTGTCTTACTAGACTTGTGAGAAAAGAGTTCGAGACCGAATGGTTCGAGACCGATATTGGCAAGACGTTGCTGTACCACGGTGAGCGCCGCCATCTTTTCCGCAACAAACAGGACACGCTTGCCCTGATAGAGGGCATTGGCGATAATATTGGTAATAGTCTGTGATTTCCCTGTACCAGGAGGCCCGTGGAGGACGAAGCTCTTCCCCTGTGCAGCAGCAATCACCGCACCGAGCTGATAGGCATCCACACCTACGGGGAGGGCAAGGTCACTCGGCTTGTAAGTAGTGTCTGGGTCTGCTATCTCTTCAAGCGGCGCAATCCCCACATTCGCTTGTGCCAAAAGGCTTTTTACCACCAGGTTACGTTCCAGCTGTGCGGCATTGTTGTGGATATCGTTCCACATCACGAACTTGCTAAACGAAAAGAGCCCAAGAAAGGCATACTCGCGCAATGCCCAACGCGGCATAGCTTGGATAGCCGTACGAATGGTATCGAAGATCAGAGGTACAT
Source organism: uncultured Bacteroidia bacterium (assembly GCA_963543925.1). GTDB lineage: Bacteria > Bacteroidota > Bacteroidia > Bacteroidales > CAJPTX01 > Bacteroides_D. The sequence continues at coordinate 5,920 of CAUUCP010000017.1, forward strand.
CAAGCCCATGCTCGTCGTGAGGCAGCGGATCGAGTCCCGTAACCGCAATCTGATAGTCTTGGCGTAGCTTCTCTAGCAAGGTGATATTGATAATACAATCCTCGTCGCGAGTCCGTAGGACGTATCCCTGTCCTGCGGGTTTTCGTACAAGGTCGACAGGTACAAGGATAATGGGGGCATAGCGCGGCTCCTCGGAGGCAAGCGTCTCGTACCAACAAAGAAGCCCCAACGATACAAAAAGCGAGTTCGCACCATTCTCCTGTAGGGAGGAACGAGAAGTGCGGTAGAGATGTGTAAGATGTTTATCTAATATTTCGCGCGAGAACGGGACATATAATCGTTTTGAAGTAAGAGAGGTATCAATAGTTTCAAGGAGCTCTGTTTCGTATTCTAAAAGCCGTTCTATCTTCTTTTCTATGGCTACTGTTGGCACTGGTTCGGGGAGCGGGGCGAGCACAAACTCCGTCTTGTCAGCTAGACAGTCTTCTAGCTCAGCGACATGGTGCGAGAGTAAGGGGACGATACTCTGCGTAAGACGCACATTTATCAACGGATTGCGGAGGGAGAGGTCGAGGAGTTTTCGTTCCCACAGCGCTTGTTTTGCGGAAGTAAACGGGAAGGGTTGTGGATTATTCTCCATTACCACATCGTTTTAGTTAGGATATATGACAAAGGTAGCTCAATCGTGTAAAAAAGTCACATTATCAACAGATACTAGCTCGCCTTGATAGGATTCTAGTAAAGGGCGTATAAAAATGGGGAGATATCTCAGGCTTTTGGTAGGCGACGGGGGCTTATGCCGCTTTATGTTTTCATCAATTCCTTATCCCCAAACAAAGCATGTTCAGAGTACACCAACGCTACACCGACTCTACACGTATTCTACACCGACTAAATTAGGTAAAATTACCTACTCCAAAATAGCCCATATTCTATACGTATTTCTTCATTCCGTTACGCTATCATTTAGCTTATCGTATAAAAACAGGGCTTTAGGATTTCCTAAAGTGGTAGTGTAAAATGGGGAGAGAAAGAGCGGGCGGTGGGCGGAGAAATAGACAGTGAAATAGACCGCCTGTTACCCACTTTTATGGGCAATGTCTTTTCGGAGAAAGAGTATCGAAAATCCCCTCCTCTTCCTAGCAATACGAGAGCAAAAAGAAAGCGATTTCCCCCCGTTGTAGCCTTTCTGCGACAATTACCGAAAATATTTTTTATCGCCTTTGAGCCCAGTTCCCGTCTGCCTTTGGGGGACGCTCGCCCTACTCCCCTGCTACGTGTCGCTTTGTGTTAACGTTTTTTTTGAGAACTTGCTCCATGCTTAATATAAACCATTGACGATCATGAGAAAGACGTTGCACATCGTAGTAGCACTCGTGACATTGCTCTGGGCGTGGGGCGTGTCGGGGGTATTGGCCCAGTCGGAGACGGGACGCCCGTTCATCACGAAGTGGCGGGGAGAAAAAGGTAAAGAGTTGAAGATCCCCATCGTAGGGACGTACAAGATGGTGATCAAGGATGAGAGTGGGAATGAGAAGGTCAATATAACAGTAATAGTCAGAAATACTTACGAATGTTACATCTTTACTCCTATGGAGGACGGAATTTACACCGTAGAGGCGGGGCCTGAGGGGGTGAGGTATATGCGAACTCGGACGGATGATGGGGATTCTATTGGAGAGCCGAGTAGTTTACGCGAGGTAGTGCAGTTCGGAACGGTGAAATGGGGATTGATGGAAAAGATGTTCTCTCAATGCAAGAATATGACCTTCGCAGAGGGGATCGATACCCCAGACCTCTCTAGAGTGACCAACATGAGGGAGATGTTCTATGGCTGCTCCTCCTTCAACCAGCCGCTCAATGAGTGGGACGTGAGCAACGTGACCAACATGAAAAGGATGTTCTTTGGCTGCCGTTCTTTCAACCAGCCGCTAGACAACTGGGACGTGAGCAATGTGACCAACATGGAGTGGATGTTCTCTGACTGCTCCGCATTCAACCAACCGCTAGACAACTGGGACGTGAGCAAAGTGACTAACATGAAGGGGATGTTCGATAACTGCTCCGCATTCAACCAGCCGCTAGACAACTGGAACGTGAGCAACGTGACCGACATGCATTGGATGTTTTCTGGCTGCTCCGCATTCAAGCAGCCGCTGGGCAACTGGAACGTGAGCAACGTGACCGACATGGGCTCGATGTTCAGCGGCTGCGCCGCCTTCAAGCAGCCGCTGGGCAACTGGAACGTGAGCAACGTGACCGACATGCATTGGATGTTCGAGGGCTGCTCCTCCTTCAACCAGCCGCTAAATAATTGGAACGTAAGCAACGTGACCAACATGGATGGGATGTTCTATGGCTGCTCCGCCTTCAACCAGCCGTTAGCCAACTGGAACGTAAGCAAGGTGACCGAAATGAGCAGCATGTTTAACGGATGCTCCGCATTCAACCAGCCGCTAGATAATTGGAACGTGAGCAACGTGACTAGCATGGAGTATATGTTCAGGGGCTGCTCCGCCTTCAACCAGCCGCTAGACAACTGGAACGTGAGCGAAGTAACCAACATGGGAAGGATGTTCGAGGGATGCTCCGCATTCAACCAGCCGCTAGGCTCATGGAAGATAAAAACAGCAGTAGAAGGACTTTCTACAACCGCGATGAGCCCATCGAACTATTCCACGACACTCGTCGGATGGGCAGGGCAAACCAAATTCACAGGAAATCTTGAATTCAAAGAGAATGTTAAGGATCTTATTTACAACGACGAGGGTAAGGAGGCTCGACAAGAGCTCATCGACAAAGGATGGAAGTTCGACGGTGATCGCTACCAAGCCAGTGGCATAGCTATTACCCCCCATTCCCTACCCCTTGTACTCAACAGGGAATTTACACTCCCCTTGGACAAGTGGGGCGTAGTGGAAACAACAGAGGAGGTCACCCTCTCGACCGACAAAGGGGAGATCATCTCCTACGAATGGACTGCAGACAAGAAAGGGGTGCACATCAAGGGGCTCAAGGCGGGAACGTGTAAACTCACCGCCACCATCGCAGCCAAACCCGGGGTACACGGTGTCTATACCAGCACCTGCGAAATCAATGTCTACATCCCCATAGAGCTCATCACCATCAGCCCTGCAAGCAAGACCCTAAAGGTCGGGGAGGAGTTCACGTTTACAGCCCATATTTTTCCAGAGAATGCTACGAAAAGAGAGGTGAGGTGGGGATGCACCTACTCTGAGATCGCTACGGTAAACAATGGGAAAGTAACTGCCAGTAAAGCAGGGATTTGTAATGTCTATACAGTAACAAATGTATATGGAAGTTGGTTCTTTGGAAGATGTCTTGTGACCGTAGTAGACAAGAGCACCCCTGTAACTCACCTTCTATTGCCCGAAAAACGGACACTACAGGTCGGAACAACAACTCAATTGGTAGCAGCCGTATTACCCGACAATGCAGAACAGGGGCTTGTTTGGAAAAGCTCCGACCCCGAGATCGCTACAGTAAGCGAGGGTTTCGTCTGGGGAAAGAAGAAGGGAGAGTGCACCATTACCGTAAAAAGCCTAGACCCAACCTGCTCGATAACCAAACAGTGTAAAATCACCGTGGAAGTTCCCTCCTTCGCCGTAACCCTTACTCAGCCCACCAACGGTAAGATCGCTATCGAGGGGCACGGTACGGAAACCACGCTCACCGTAGAACAGGGGACGACATTGACGGTAACGGTGACGCCCGACGAGGGGTGTAAACTGAAGGAACTCAAGGCTGGCGACGAAGATATCACGAACACGAAACAGTTCACAGTGAAGGCAGCTACTGAAGTGAAGGCGGTATTCGAGAAAGAGACCTTTGTAGTAACTACCAGCGTAAATAACGAGGCGTGGGGTTCGATAGAACTTGCAGGCGCATCTGACCTAACGGCAGTACCGTATGGTACAGAGCTGACCGTGACGGTTACCGAGAACGAGGGGTACAAGCTGAAGAGTCTGAAGGCTGGTGATAAGGATATTATGGCGACTAAGAAGTTCATCGTAAAGGCAGCGACGGAAGTAAAGGCGGTGTTTGAGAAAGAGACCTTCAAGGTCAACGAAAAGATTGTAGGGACTGGCGCACTGAACTTTACTGACGGATTAGGTCAGCCACTAGACCCCGCAGCCGTGCCCTACGGGACGACGGTAAAGGTGGTACCTGTGGAAAATACCCCATGGGAATTGGTGTCGCTTATGATAGGGAATGAAGACATTACGACGAGCAGGAGTTTTGTACTTAAGAGCGAGGTGACGGTTTATGCCGTCTTCCAAAACAAGACTGTACCCACCTTCAGGGTGACTGTAACACAAACCGCGGGCGGGACAATAGCCATCCTGGGCTACACGAAGGCGGCATTAGAAAAGGTGTCGAAAGATACAGAGTTAACGGTAACGGTGACGCCCGACACGGAACACGGCTACAAGCTGAAGGAGCTGAAGGTTGGCGACGAGGATATCACCGCGATCAAGAAGTTCACCGTCAAGGCAGATACGGAAGTGAAGGCGGTCTTCGAGCTCCTTACTTTCCAGATTACCCCAGAGGTTACGGGCGAGGGGTGCTCCTTGACGTTCAAGAATGCTGCCACGGATGCGCCAATCACCGACCTCGGTGCTGTGCCCTACGGGACGACGGTAAAGGTAGTACCTGTGGAAAATGACCCGTGGAAATTGAAATCGCTCAGTGCCAACGGTAAGGATATCTTTGCGGCGAAGGAATTCACCATCAAGGAAGCCACCACGGTAAAGGCGGTGTTTAAGAAGCCTCTCCCGACCTTCAAGGTAACACTCTCACTAGCCGCGCACGGTAAGATCGCTATCGAGGGGCACGGTACGGAAACCTCAATCACCGTAGCACAGGGGACGACATTGACAGTAACGGTGACGCCCGACGAGGGGTATAAACTGAAGAGTCTAAAGGCAGGCGACGAAGATATCACGAACACGAAACAGTTCACAGTGAAGGCGGCGACGGAAGTGAAGGCGGTGTTTGAGAAAGAGACCTTTGCTGTAAAGATGAGTGTCAATGATGAGAAGGGGGGCGAGATTGTTCTCTCGGGCGCTACCGACCTCAAGGCAGTGGAATACGGTACAGAGCTGACCGTGACGGTTACGGAGAAAGAGGGGTACAAGCTCAAGAGTCTCAAGGCTAGTGATAAGGATATTATGGCGACTAAAAAGTTCATCGTAAAGGCAGCGACGGAAGTGAAGGCGGTGTTTGAGAAAAAGACCTTTGCCGTAACCATCAACGTTAATGACGAAAAGTGGGGTTCGATAGAGCTTGTAGGTGCATCCAACCTGACGGCAGTAGCGTACGGTACAGAACTGACTGTAAAGGTTACCGAGAAGGAGGGGTACGAGCTGAAAGAGCTCAAAGCGAACGACGAGGATATTATCGCGACCAAAAAGTTCATCGTCAAAGCAACGACGGAAGTGAAGGCGGTATTTGAGTCCAAGCAGGGAGGTGCAGTAGAGGACGCCCTGTTGGCAGGCATCGCCGTAGCGCCGAACCCGTTCAGCGCGCAGCTACGCATCCTGAACCCCGAGGGCGTCGTAGCACGTTACGAGCTAGTCAATGCTTCTGGGATCATCGTACATTCGGGGGTGCTTTCTGAAAAAGAGCTTGTGGTGAATACAGAGGCGCTCCCCTCTGGTATCTATTTTGTGCGTGTAGCGGCGCAAAATGGCGCGAGAAGAGTGTGATGGTATCTAAGTAGCCTCTGTGTTATCTGTCAAATAAAAAGCCGCCTTTCTGTCGCTTCGGCAGAGGGGCGGTTTTGTTACTAGCGAGGTAGTAGGAGGGGGAGGATTCGGATACTAGGATAGTGTCCGAAAAAAAAGTAGTGACCGTGGCGCTTATACACTTTTACGGACACTACCAGATACAACTCTTTTAGGCCAGTATCTATCCACCTGATGACACAAGAATCAATGCCCGTTCTACCTTTCACGTACGGACATAAAAAGAGAGCACCACATAAATGTAGTGCTCTCTCTAGTCTTCCGAATGAACTTATCTAGTTCTTCTTATCGTCATTAACACGGATATTTGAGAACTCCCGTAACCCAGTACCCGCAGGGATCAAGTGACCACAGATAACGTTCTCCTTCAAGCCCTCCAACGGATCGACCTTTGCACGGATAGCCGCGTCGTTCAGTACCTTAGTCGTCTCTTGGAAGGAGGCAGCTGCCATAAAGCTATTGGTCTGCAATGCAGCGCGAGTAATCCCTTGCAAGATCTGTTCCCCAGTAGCAGGACGCACACTTCGGAACTCCATCAATTGGAGGTCATTCCGTTTGAGTGCGGAGTTCTCGTCTCGGGCTTGCCGGTCGGTAATAATCTGCCCTTCCTTATAACGCTTAGAGTCACCGACATTAGTTACAATACATTTCCCTTGAACAGCAGCATTCCCCTTGATGAAATCCCACTTATCAACCACGTCGTGTTCTAGGAACTGCGTATCACCAGAATTGATAATCTCAACCTTACTCATCATCTGACGGACAATCACCTCAAAGTGTTTATTGTTAATGACAACCCCTTGAGAGAGATAGACCTTCTGCACTTCGTTGACAATATACTCTTGCACTGCAGTCGGCCCTTGAATAGCAAGGATATCACTCGGAGTGATTGCCCCATTGGAAAGAGGCATCCCTGCACGCACATAATCTCCGTCTTGCACCAAGAGCTGTTTCGTCAGGTTGATATTATACACCCGAGTGAGTCCAGTCTTGTCATTCGTGATACTAACTTCTCGAGCTCCACGCTTGATCTTCTGCGCGATCTTTACAATCCCATCAATCTCTGCCACTACTGCAGGGTTCGATGGATTACGAGCCTCGAAAAGCTCGGTAACACGTGGGAGACCTCCCGTAATATCCCCCGTAGACTCTCTGGCACGAGGGATCTTAGCGATAATATCTCCAGGACGTACCGTACTTCCATTTTTCACGACCACGTGGGAATTCACAGAGAGATCCACAGAACGGAGGACATTCCCTTCCTTCCCTAAGATACGAATTACAGGGAACTTGTTCTTGTCTCGCGACTCTATGATAATCATTTCCTTGTGTCCCGTCACAGAGTCGGTTTCTTCCTGATAGGTCACGTCACGGATCAAAGAGTCATACTCGACCGTTCCCCCTTCTTCAGTAATAACGGGGTTGTTCCATGTATCCCAAGAGCAAACGAGCGTTCCCTTCTCTACCAATTGATTCTCGGTAGTATATAGCGATGCTCCATAAGGGATCTTATGAGACTCGAGTGGTTCTCCTGTTTCTGGATCAAGCACCGTCACCGTCGTAAGACGTCCACTCACAATGTCACATATTTGGTCGTCACGCTTCACTTTAGGAATGACCTTATACTCCTCGAACACCAACTTTCCACTGTGTTTTAGAGTAACAGATGACGTGGCCGATGCTCCCGAGGACGTCCCCCCAGAGTGGAAGGTACGAAGTGTAAGCTGAGTTCCAGGCTCTCCAATAGACTGCGCAGCGATAATTCCCACCGCTTCTCCCTTCTGTACCATCTGTGCCGTAGCTAGGTTGCGACCATAACATTTTGCACAGACTCCAAAGTGAGACTCACAAGTAAAGACGGAACGGATTTCTACTTGACGAACCTTGTGCTGATTTATCAAATCACAAACCTTTTCCGTAAGCTCCGTACCAGCGGGGATCAGAATTTCTCCCGTCTTTGGATCTCGGATGTCGTCTACACAAACACGCCCCAAGAGCTTATCTGCGAATTCCTTTTGTGCATCCTCCTCCGATTGCTCATTCTGTTTTTGGAATGGGATCATCAACCCACGCAACGTTCCACAATCCTCTTCAGAGATAATCACATCCTGTGATACATCCACCAAACGACGTGTAAGATACCCCGCATCCGCCGTCTTCAACGCCGTATCTGCAAGCCCCTTACGCGCTCCGTGCGTAGAGATAAAGAACTCTAGGACAGAAAGTCCTTCCTTAAAGTTTGCGAGAATTGGGTTCTCGATAACGTCCTTATCACTCGCCCCAGACTTCTGTGGCTTAGCCATCAAACCACGCATCCCCCCTAACTGGCGGATCTGATCTTTAGAACCACGAGCTCCAGAATCCAACATCATGTAAACGGAATTGAATCCGTCGTCATCCTCCTTAAGCTCTTTCATTAGAGACTTAGTGACATCGTTTACGACCGTCTTCCAAACGTCCACGACCTTGTTATAACGCTCCTGCTCTGTCACCAAACCCGTCTGGTGAGCTTCTAAGATCTCATCCACCTGACGTCGTCCTTCATCAACAATCTGTTGTTTGTCTTTCGGAATAATGACATCGTCCAAATTGAAGGACAAGCCTCCTCGAAAGGCCATATAGTACCCCAATTCCTTAATATCGTCGAGGAACTGAGCCGTACGAGCAATTCCCGTGTGTTTAAGGACATCGCCAATTAAGCCTCGTAAGGAGTTCTTGGAGAGTTGGATGTTGATATAGCCCAACTCCTTGGGTACACGAAGGTTAAAGAGGATACGCCCTACGGTAGTCTCTATATCCTTACCATCAAGACGAATCTTAACCTCAGCGTGCAAGTCAACAGCCTTTTCATTATAGGCAATGATCGCTTCCTCAGCACCATAAAAAACACGCCCTGCCCCCTTAGCATTTTTACGGGGCTTCGTCATATAGTACAGCCCCAAGACCATGTCTTGTGAAGGGACTGTAATTGGACGACCATTCGCTGGATTCAAGATATTGTGCGAGCCAAGCATGAGTAGCTGCGCCTCCAAAATAGCCGCATTACTCAAAGGCAAATGCACAGCCATCTGGTCACCATCAAAGTCAGCATTAAATGCCGTACAAGCCAAAGGATGCAACTGGATAGCCTTCCCTTCAATCAACTTCGGTTGAAAAGCTTGAATCCCCAAACGGTGCAGCGTAGGTGCACGGTTCAGTAACACTGGATGTCCTTTAAGTTCATTCTCGAGGATATCCCAAATCACTGGATCTCTCCGATCAACAATCTTACGTGCAGACTTCACTGTTTTTACCACCCCACGATCCATCAATTTTCGGATAATGAATGGCTTATAGAGCTCGGCTGCCATATCCTTAGGCAAACCACACTCGTGCATCTTAAGCTCGGGTCCAACCACAATCACAGAACGCGCAGAATAATCGACACGTTTTCCCAAAAGATTCTGGCGGAAACGCCCTCGCTTCCCCTTCAAACTATCACTCAACGACTTCAATGGACGATTTCCATCGGTCTTCACCACATTCGAACGTCGCGTATTATCGAAAAGAGAATCAACCGCTTCCTGCAACATACGCTTCTCGTTCCGAAGAATCACATCCGGAGCCTTTATCTCTAAAAGCTTCTTCAAACGATTGTTACGAATAATCACACGACGATAGAGGTCGTTCAAGTCAGATGTCGCAAAACGCCCACCATCCAACGGTACAAGAGGACGCAATTCTGGGGGAATCACTGGCACAATGCGCAAGATCATCCACTCGGGCTTATTCACGCCATTCGACTCCCGAAATGCTTCTACTACCTGTAGACGCTTCAAAGCCTCTGCACGACGCTGCATAGAGGTCTCATGTTCCACCTTTGCACGGAGATCCCAACTGAGCTGATCCAAATCCAATCCCGCGAGTAGTTGCTCCAATGCCCCTGCCCCCATAGCAGCAATGAACTTATTGGGATCGCTATCAGGGAGTTTTGCATTCTCTGGCACTTGCTCCTTAATCACCTTAAGGTACTCCTCTTCCGAGAGGAGATCCATCTGCTTCAGATTAGTAGCCCCTGGTTGGATTACAATGTAACGTTCGTAATAGACCACGGAATCAAGCTTCTTGCTTGGAAGTCCTAACAAGTGTCCAATCTTATTGGGCAAAGAACGAAAATACCAGATATGAGCCACTGGTACAACGAGCTCGATATGTCCCATCCGCTCGCGTCGCACCTTCTTCTCAGTAACCTCGACACCACAACGGTCACAGACAATGCCTCGGTAACGAACACGCTTATACTTACCGCAGTGGCACTCGAAGTCCTTTACAGGACCGAAGATCTTTTCACAGAAAAGACCATCACGCTCTGGCTTGTAAGTACGATAATTGATCGTCTCGGGACGCACCACCTCGCCACTCGAGCGCTCCAAGATTTGATTAGGCGCCGCAAGACTAATTTTTATGCTCTTGAATGGAGCAGACTCCTTATTATCCTTTCTATGAGCCATTGAAAATCCTTTCTAAGCGACACCTATTGTTCGTATTCAAAATCTATATTCAAGCCCAAACCTCGCAATTCGTGTAGAAGCACGTTCAACGATTCTGGGTTACCTGGTTGAGGCATCATATCGCCCTTAACAATAGCCTCGTAGGTACGTGCACGCCCGTCAACGTCATCGGATTTGACCGTAAGGATCTCTTGCAAGATATTAGCCGCTCCGAACGCTTCAAGCGCCCAAACTTCCATTTCTCCGAAACGCTGTCCTCCGAACTGCGCCTTCCCCCCTAACGGTTGCTGTGTAATGAGAGAATAAGGACCAATGGAACGTGCATGCATCTTGTCGTCCACCATATGCCCTAGCTTGAGCATATAGATCACCCCAACGGTTGCGTGTTGGTCAAACAACTCACCCGTACATCCATCACGAAGGCGAATCTTTCCAAATGCTGGTAACCCCGCTTTATCGGTATACTCGGTGATATCCTCCAACGACGCGCCATCAAAGACTGGTGTAGCGAACTTCAAATCCAACTTACGCCCCGCCCATCCTAGAACCGTTTCGTAGATCTGTCCGAGGTTCATACGCGAAGGCACCCCGAGAGGGTTTAAGACGATATCCATGGGCGTTCCATCGGGGAGGAATGGCATATCAGAATCCTTCACAATTTTCGCCACAATCCCCTTATTTCCGTGACGCCCTGCCATCTTATCCCCGACACGAATCTTACGCTTCTTGGCGATATAAACCTTCGCCATCTTCAAGATACCCGCTGGCATCTCATCTCCGATCTGAATCTTAGCCACTCGACGCTGACGTTCGGCATCAAACTCCTTATATTTCCGAACGTAGTTCATAATAAGCTTTGCCACTAGATCACTCAGCGCCTTGTCTGCAAGCCACTTGAAAGGAGATACCTCCAGATAATCCAAGACCTGAAGATTCTTCTGTGAAAACTTCTGCCCCTTCGGGATCTTAACCTCTCCAGTATAATTTTCTACCCCCTGCGAGACACGACCATTCAACTTGGAAACAAGCTTCTCTACAAGCACCTCGCGGATCTTAGAGATCTCTCGATTGAAATCGCTCTCGACCTTATCCAGATCAACCTTCGAACTGTTGCGACCGCCACGCGCATCTTTGTTGACCCCAGAAAAGAGATGCTTACGAATAACTACACCATAAAGAGAGGGTGGTGCCTTCAAAGAGGCATCCTTCACGTCGCCTGCCTTATCCCCGAAAATAGCCCTCAAGAGCTTCTCCTCCGCCGAAGGATCAGATTCTCCCTTCGGAGTAATCTTACCTATTAAGATGTCTCCAGGGACGACACGTGCCCCGATACGAATCATCCCGTTTTCGTCAAGCTCCTTTGTAGCCTCCTCACTCACGTTAGGAATATCTGCCGTTAACTCCTCCTGTCCTCGCTTGGTATCGCGCACCTCGAGGATATATTCGTCAACGTGAATCGAAGTAAAATAGTCTTCCCGCACTAAGCGCTCGTTGATCACAATAGCGTCCTCGAAGTTATACCCCTTCCACGGCATGAAAGCCACAAGAAGATTTCTCCCAAGAGCCAATTCACCATGATCGGTCGCATACCCATCAGATAGGAGATCCCCCGCATGTACCTTCTGTCCCTTGGTAACAATAGGACGAAGTGTCATGCTTGTGTTTTGATTTGTCTTTAAGAACTTTGGCAAGACATAAGTCTTCTCTGGACCATCGAAGCTCACAAATTCTTCCTCCTCCGTTTGCTCGTAACGGACTGTGATTTTGTCAGCATCTACATAAACGACCTCTCCCTCACCTTCTGCCACTGCCTGCACACGACTATCGCGAATCACAGGTCCTTCCAGCCCCGTCCCCACAATCGGAGCTTCGGGTACCAAGAGCGGAACAGCTTGGCGCATCATGTTCGATCCCATGAGCGCACGGTTAGCGTCATCATTTTCCAAGAATGGAATAAGCGACGCTGCGATTGACGCAATCTGGTTTGGCGCCACATCCATTAAGGCCACCTGTCCAGCAGTAGCCAACGGGAAGTCCCCTTGGTGACGCGCTCGAACAGTAGGATTCTGGAAATGGTCATCGTCCGCAATAGGCGCATTTGCCTGTGCTATAATTTGCTTTTCCTCCTCCTCAGCCGACAGGTAAACCGTCCCATCAGATGAGAAATCGACCTTCCCGTTCTCTACTTTCCGATACGGCGTTTCGATAAAGCCCATCGGGTTAATTCGTGCAAAAACACATAACGAGGAGATAAGACCAATGTTTGGACCTTCTGGAGTTTCAATAGGACAAAGACGTCCGTAATGAGTATAATGAACGTCACGCACCTCGAACCCAGCTCGATCTCTCGAAAGCCCCCCAGGTCCCAACGCCGAGAGACGACGTTTATGAGTCATCTCCGCCAAGGGGTTGGTCTGATCCATAAACTGCGAGAGTTGGTTTGTACCGAAGAATGAGTTTATCACCGAGGTGAGCGTCTTGGAATTGATCAAATCGGTAGGTCCAAAGACCTCGTTGTCACGTACATTCATACGTTCCCGTATAGTACGCGCCATACGTTGCAACCCAACGTTGAAATAACTCGCCAATTGTTCGCCAACAGTCCGCACACGACGGTTACTCAAGTGGTCGATATCGTCGACATTCTCCTTGGAATTCTTGAGCTCGATGAGATACTTAATAATCTGCACGATATCCTCATTCGTGAGAACGTGCTCGTTTTCATCGATGTTGAGATTAAGCTTGCGGTTAATCTTAAAGCGCCCCACACTCCCGAGATCGTAACGCTTGCTCGAGAAGAAGAGATTATCTATAGCCTCTCGTGCGACTTGTTCATCTGGTGGTTCAGAATTACGCAATAGACGGTAGATGCTCACAACCGCCTCTTTGGTATCATTAGTCTGATCCTTCTCGAGGGTGTCGTAAATGATTTTATAGTCTACGCCAGGTGTCGAATCTCGATGCACTGTGATTGTATCGATATCATTCTCTAGAATCACCTTTATCGCCTCATCATCAAGAATCGTCCCCCGCTCAAGAAGCGGTTCGTAACGATCCATCATAACGAGATCGCCTGTATCCTCATCCACAAAGTCTTCTCGCCAAGTCTTCGAGAGTCGTCCTGCTAGGATACGTCCCTTTACTTTCTCGAGATTCTTTGGAGAGACCTTGACCTCTTCAGCAAGATTATAGATATTCAATATATCATTATCAGAGCTATACCCGATAGCACGTAGAAGAGTCGTTACGGGCATCTTCTTACGTCGATCGATATAGGCATACATGACATTGTTGATATCCGTAGCAAACTCTATCCAAGATCCCTTGAATGGAATAATACGTGCGGAGTACAACTTCGTCCCGTTGTTATGCACACTCTGAGCGAAAAAGACCCCTGGCGAGCGATGTAGTTGGGAGACCACAACGCGTTCCGCTCCATTAATAACGAAAGTTCCCCGAGGGGTCATATCGGGAATCGACCCGAGAAAAACGTCTTGAGTAAGAGCCTTAAAGTCAACATGCGACTCATCATTACAACTGAGTCGTAGCTTAGCTTTCAAAGAGACTCCATAAGTCGTACCTCGTTCGATACACTCATCGATCGAATAACGTGAGGGCTCGATATAGTAATCGAGGAACTCAAGTGTATAGCTATTACGACTGTCCTTTATCGGAAAAATTTCCGAAAAGACCTTATAGAGCCCTTCCTGTTTTCTTTCTTCTGGAGTTGTCCAGAGTCGAAAAAAGGAACGAAAGCTAGCGACCTGCACTTCCAAGAAATCGGGGTACTCAAATTGGGCTCTTGCCCTTGCGAAACTTACACGCTGATTCTTTGTAGCGGTCATTAGGGATCTGTTTGTTTAATGTGGAATAAAGATTCTTCAAACTACACAAGGTTTGCAATCACATTGCTGTGACTGCAAACCCTACTAAACTTTTTTTGAAGAAAGGCCTATATAGGCTTCCTAACATTCAGAGAGATCCCAACCCTATTTCAGCTCTACTTCAGCACCCGCTTCTTCCAATTGAGCCTTCAATGATTCAGCCTCTTCCTTTGACACGCCTTCCTTGAGCGCCTTAGGAGCAGCGTCTACCAATTCCTTAGCTTCCTTGAGACCGAGCCCAGTCAAGTCCTTCACCAACTTGACAATCGCCAACTTCGCTCCACCTGGAGACTTCAAGATCACGTCAAACGAATTCTTTTCTTCAGCAGCAGCGGCAGCACCACCTGCTGCAGGAGCAGCTACAGCGACAGCAGCAGCGGCAGGCTTGATGCCATACTGTTCTTCGAGAATCTTCCCCAACTCTACAGCATCTTTCACTGTCAGGTTTACCAACTCTTCTGCTAACTTATTCAAATCGGCCATCTCACTCGATTATTAAACTCTAATTCAAAAATAACAATAATACAACCACTTGGGAAAAGGAGTCGAATTAACGCGACTCCAACGTTTTTGCAACACCGCTAAGCAACCGTCCCCCTGCTTGCAAAGCAGAGATAAGGTTCTGTGCGGGGGATTGTAACAACGTAATCACATCCGCAATCAACTCTTCGCGACTCTTTAGTGTCGAGAGTGTTGCGAGCTGATTGTCACCAACATACAACGACTCTTCAACATAAGCTGCTTTAAGCACAACGGGACGCTCATCGTTACGGAAGTCTTTAATCACACGAGCTGGGACATTCCCCACCGTGGAAAAGAAAACCGAGGACGTGCCATTGAGAAGTGGACGGAAGTCCGAAACGAAACTATTTCCAGACTCCTCTAGTGCGATACGGAACAAAGTGTTCTTTACCAACACGAGGGAGATCCCATTCTCAAAACATTTCCGACGAAGTGCCGACGTATTTTCTGCATTAAGACCTCCCATCTCACAAAGGTAGAAATGAGGATAGGTCTTCAACAAGTCCACCAATCCGTCGACGATCACTCTCTTTTCATCTCTTGTCATCCTGAAATCCTCCTAGGTTTAGAGAGCTGTATCGCGCAATGCTTGCACATCTACATTGACACCAGGACTCATAGTACTTGAGAGATAGATACTCTTGACATAAGTCCCCTTCAACGAGTTTGGTTTCAAACGATTGACGGTCGAGATAAACTCACGCGCATTGTCCACGAGTTGTTCCACACTGAAGGAAACACGCCCGAGCGAAACATGCATAACCCCGAATTTATCTACACGGAAATCGATCTTCCCCTTCTTTACTTCTGCAACAGCCTTCCCCACTTCTTGAGTCACGGTTCCGCTCTTGGGATTTGGCATCAAGCCACGCGGTCCTAGAACACGCGCCACCTGTCCAATCTTTCCCATGAGTTGTGGCATCGCGATAACAACATCGAACTCGAGCCACCCCCCCTTAATCTTCTCAAGATACTCGTCAAGCCCTGCATAATCAGCCCCAGCGTCTTTAGCTTCTTGCTCTTTTTCAGGAGAGCACAACGCGAGAACACGAACAGACTTACCCGTCCCATGTGGCAAGGATACCACGCCACGAATGGCTTCGTTCGCCTTACGGGGATCCACGCCGAGCCGCATGTCAATATCAACAGAGGCATCGAACTTGGTATAGGTCATCTTCTTGACCAACTCGACCGCTTCTACGAGACTGTACTCACGCTTTGGGTCAACCATCGCCAAAGCCGCTTTCCGTTTCTTCGAAACCCGCATTCCTAAGCTCCTTTCTTCTCGTTAGAGGGGAATTCGCCCTTGACTTGAATCCCCATACTACGCGCAGTACCCGCAACAAGACGCATGGCAGACTCGATAGTAAAACAGTTCAAATCTGACATTTTTTCTTGTGCGATTTGTTGCACTTGCTCCCACGTTAGCGACCCGACACGAGTCCGATTAGGAGCAGCAGATCCAGACTTCAACTTCAAGAAATCTTTCAACGCAGCCGCAACTGGCGGTTTCTTTACGAGGAAGTCAAAAGACTTATCGCTGTAAACCGTAACCACCACAGGGAGGATTTTCCCTGCAAGGTCTTGCGTACGCGCATTGAACTGCTTGCAAAACTCCGCGATATTCACACCACGAGAACCAAGAGCCGGCCCTATTGGGGGCGCAGGTTTTGCGGCACCACCCGGGACTTGTAGCTTAATGAACCCTGCTACTTCTTTTGCCATAACTCTTTACTTTTTCTCAAATTATTCTTTTTCCACTTGAGTATAACTCACCTCAAGCGGCATAAGCCGCTCAAAGATCTTAACTTCCACCTGCAAACGATGGCGTGCCTCGTCGACCGAGGTGACAATCCCAGTACAGGTATTGAATGGACCATCGATCACCTTCACGACATCACCGATGCGATAAGGTACTATAGCCGCCCCCTCTTCGTCGGCAATCTCATCTACGGAGTGCAACATTCGTTTCACCTCCGCATCTGGAAGACGAACAGGTTCATCTTCGACACCTTCTCGACGACGCTCTTCGGTCAGGAAACCAAGCACATCCGTCGCATTACGCAAGATATGTGCCACCTCCTTAGACATCAACGCCTCTACAAAAATATAGCCCGAATAGAGCACCCGCTCTTTTCGGACACGCTTTCCGTTGCGCTGCTGCACCAAATACTCAACTGGAACTAATACACGAGGTACAAATTCTTCCCAATGAAGGCGAGCAACTTCATTCTCAATATATTGGCATGCACGCTTTTCTCGACCACTGATCACCCGCAGTACATACCACCCCAGCGTTAACGACTTCTCCGCCTCAGGCGTCGGATCAACAGACTTCATCGGACTCTATTAGGACGTGGGGAGATTAGTACAGGATTCGATAGATCCCGTCCATCACATGCTCAAACGAAAAGTCCATTAAGAAGATGACCACAGCAATCAATAGGGAAGCTATCATAACTATCATTGCGCTGGACTGAAGCTCCTTCCAAGTAGGCCAACTGACCTTATGGATCAACTCGTCATAGACTTCACGAAAGTATGCCAACAATTTCATTTTTGCACTCGATATGGCACGGGAGGAGCGACTCGAACGCCCGACACCTGGTTTTGGAGACCAGTGCTCTACCAACTGAGCTACACCCGTTAAAAAGGCGGTAGAGAAGCAATGGGCCTCTCTACACGCCCTACATTTTACCTAATCTCTAGTCAAGAATTTCGGTTACCTGCCCTGCACCTACCGTACGACCACCTTCACGAATTGCGAAACGCAACCCCTTGTTGATAGCCACTGGGTAGATAAGCTCTACCGAAATCGTCACGTTATCGCCTGGCATTACCATTTCAGTTCCTTCTGGAAGGGTAATTTCCCCCGTTACGTCAAGCGTACGAATATAGAACTGTGGACGATACTTGTTACTAAACGGAGTATGACGACCACCTTCCTCTTTTTTCAACACGTAAACCTCTGCCTTGAACTTGGTATGAGGAGTGATAGTACCTGGTTTTGCCAACACCTGACCACGTTTGATCTCATCCTTGTCAATACCACGAAGGAGAAGCCCAACATTATCTCCAGCTGCACCTTCATCAAGGAGCTTACGAAACATTTCAACCCCCGTGCAGACAGTCTTCTTCTTTTCTGCGCCAAGACCGACAATTTCCAATTCGTCGTTCACCTTCACAACCCCCGTTTCGATACGACCCGTAGCTACTGTACCACGACCCGTAATAGAGAAGACGTCTTCCACAGGCATCAAGAAAGGCTTATCTGTTTCGCGGGGAGGAATCGGGATGTACTCATCCACAGCATTCATCAATTCCATCACCTTTTCTACCCACTCAGGCTCACCATTCAAAGCCCCAAGAGCAGAACCACGAATTACAGGCGCATTATCTCCGTCGAAGTTGTAGAAATTCAACTTTTCACGGATTTCCATTTCGACCAAGTCCAACATCTCTGGGTCTTGTACAAGGTCGCACTTATTCATGAACACCACGATACGAGGTACATTCACCTGACGAGCCAAGAGGATATGCTCATTAGTCTGCGGCATAGGACCATCGGTAGCAGCCACCACGATGATAGCACCGTCCATCTGTGCAGCTCCCGTAACCATGTTCTTCACATAGTCGGCGTGACCCGGGCAGTCTACGTGAGCATAGTGACGTGTTGCGGTCTGATACTCAACGTGTGACGTATTGATGGTAATACCACGCTCTTTTTCCTCGGGTGCGTTATCGATAGAATCGAACGAACGAGCTTCAGACAACCCCTTGTCAGCCAAAACCTTAGTAATAGCTGCCGTCAAAGTTGTCTTCCCATGATCCACGTGCCCGATCGTACCAATGTTAACGTGAGGCTTGGATCTATCAAATTTTTCCTTTGCCATTTACACTTGCGAATTTACAATAACTATCCTCTTTCTCCCCCGACCAAACCCCCACACGAGCCGATGATGAGATTTGAACTCATGACCTCGTCCTTACCAAGGACGCGCTCTACCCCTGAGCTACATCGGCAACTTTTCTCCACGAGCGGCAGACGAGACTCGAACCCGCGACCCTCAGCTTGGAAGGCTGATGCTCTACCGACTGAGCTACTACCGCAATGCACATCCCTTTTGGCGCGTGAACGCCTTTTGAACGTTTTTTTTTGTGTGGGGAGAGCAGGATTCGAACCTACGAAGGCATCGCCAACAGATTTACAGTCTGCCCCAGTTGACCGCTTTGGTATCTCCCCAAAGAAAAAAGAACAAAACCATGAAGAGCCGATGGAGGGAGTCGAACCCACGACCTGCTGATTACAAATCAGCCGCTCTAACCAACTGAGCTACATCGGCCACCCACAATCAACGCTTACAACGCACAAAAGTATAGTGTTTTTTTGAAACTACCAAATCCTTTGTCTGAAAATAAAAGCGAAGATTGTGTAAGTTACTATTATTCAGCCATCAAATCGCGAACATTATCGTTCCGATTTTGCTGACGCTTGCCGTCTCGACGCTCCAATTGACGGTGCAGAGCGTCACAAACGCCGTCTAAAGATTCCTCAAAAGTGGCGCTTTCCTTGGCTGCAAAAAATTCGCCCCGCGCGTTCATGTGTATTTCCACAGCAACCGAGCGTACAGGTTCGCCCTTACCGCGGACACTCACATCTACCGAATGGATAGCAGCATCGAAATGAATCAACTTCTCGATCTTCTGCTGCATCTTCTTCGTTTGATTTTCAGACAATTCCAAATTGTGAAATTCGTAACGTACCATAGAGTCTGACATCTTAGCTTTTATTTATCCTCCTGTTCGGAGGGAGGTTTCTCTGTAGAAGACGGCATGGTCAATCCCCTCGGATGTGCGTTTTGATAGCTTGACTTAAGCATCTGCAAGTCAGTATGTGTATACACTTGCGTTGCGGTTAAGGAGCTATGTCCCAAAAGATTCTTAATCGAGACGATATCAGCCCCCCCTTTAAGGAGATGGGTGGCAAACGTATGCCGCAGGACGTGCGGACTTGCCTGTCCTTTATGGGCGGTAGAGGCTCGAATATATCGGTTCACCACCCAATAGACCACTGCAGGTGAGACGCGCTTATTCTTATTATCCACTATGAGGGGGGTTGCTGGCGTTAATTTTACCCCGAAGCGCTCCTCTGTATCTCTACGATAGACACTCAGCAAACGTGCCACCTCCTTGGTCACAGGAAGTAGACGTTCCTTCGCACGCTTTCCCTTGACTAACAGGGTGTACTCGCTCTGATTGTAATCTCCCCAGTCTAACCCCACAAGCTCTGCCCGCCGCAGCCCTAATGTATAAAGCATCAGAAGCAACAACCGATCGCGTAGTCCTTCCCAATCTGGTGTAAAACACTCCTCCGCCAGCAACCTTTCGGCGTCGACCTCGGAAAGAAACGATGGTAAGAATTGTGGCGCGCGAGGACGAGGTATCGAAGAGAAGGGATTGACGCTACATATCCCCATAAGGATAAGATAGCGATAAAAACTAGACACCGACGAGAGATACCGATTCAGTGAACGCGGGTTATTGTTTTCCTTCAAGACCTCGACAACCCACCCCCGCACCGTAGGGACTGTAATCGAGAGACACGCCTGTTGATCGATCTCCTCAATCTTCTGAGCTTCGAAAAACATTCGGATATCGTGTTCATAAGCCACGACAGTATGCTCCGAACGATTCTTCTCAAACTTCAAGAAGTCACAAAAGCGATCACAAAGGTCGTTTCTCTTCGACATTCCCACTAGGTATTACTGCAATACTGACTTCGCATACCTTCCCTTCTCAAGCTTTCAGACTGACAAGCCCCGCGCCAGCAGAGTAACGTAGCCAAAAGATCCACGCCCAACTCTCGCGCCTTCGCAGCTTGCTCCCCGAACAGAGCGTTCCCCACACTGCTCGGGGATAACTGGACTGCCTACGCCTGCGCTTCCTGATCCTGCATTTGCTGTATATAGCGAGCATGCAAGATCTCTTCACGACGACGCACAGAGGGCTTCGTGAAAGCCGTACGACGACGGATTTCACGCATCGTGCCCGTGCGATCGAATTTACGCTTGAAACGCTTGAGAGGACGGTCAATGAGTTCGCCTTCCTTAACTTGTACGATAATCATTCTTCTTTGGTATTTACACACTACAGAAAACTAGTGCAAAAGTACTCACTCCCTCCCTCTTTTCCAAACGCACACCGCCACACGGTCACTTTGCCAGTCGTTTTTACTTTCGTTTTACTTATTTACGAATATAATGTAAAAAGGTTGCGTCACAAACCACAGTATCACGAAAAAGCAGCCCCCCTCCTTAGAAAAGACTAATAGCATTCGTCTTTACTTCCCTTTTTTAAGATGCCAGTAACCGTAACGTTTACCACCGATACGGACAATTTTCCCATTATCCAAAAGCTCCTTCATTACTCGCTTTATCGACCGAACCGATACGTTTATACTCCGCGCCAATTCGTTCTGTGTAATTTCTGGATTAGATTTCAGCAGTGCAATAACCCGCTCTTCTAAAGTGCCACCCAAAGTGCCATTCAAATCTATGAGCGCTTCCTGCAAAGCCCTAAAATGCACCCGTAGCCCATTTCCTCGAATCTCTGACTTTCTGACATTTCACCGCTAGCTATCCCCAATTTAATACTCAGGACTTCCGAATCCCCCAGTGAAGCGTCTGTTCATACTTCGACCACAGCGTAGCATAGCGTCCCCCCATGGACAAGAGCTCGGCATGCATACCACGCTCTAGAATTTCACCCTTATCGACATAGAAAATCTGATCAGCATTCACTATCGTACTCAGACGATGGGCTATCACCATCACCGTCTTCCCCTTGATGAGGTGTGAGAATGCCTCGAGAATCTTCCCCTCGTTCTCAGGATCGGCAAAAGCGGTCGCCTCGTCTAGAAGGATAATCTGCGCATCCTTGAGAATCGCTCTCGCCAATGCCAGACGCTGCTGTTCTCCACCCGAGAGATACGTGCCCCCCTCCCCTACTAGGGTTTGATAGCCTTGTGGGAGCGCCATAATGAAGTCGTGACACTGCGCCGCCTTCGCAGCAGCCTCTACCTGTTCAAACGTTGCCGTTTTGTTTCCCATCCGGATATTTTCCTCGATCGTATCAAAAAAGAGAGGATTGTCTTGAAAGACAAAGGCGATGCGATTCATGAGCTCTGCCATAGGGATATCTCGGATAGGCACTCCTCCGATCTTGATCGTTCCCTCCTGCACATCCCAGAAACGTGCCGTGAGCATCGCGATCGTCGACTTCCCTGCCCCAGATGGACCGACAAAGGCAGAGATCGTGGCTGGTTTTGCTTCAAAAGATACATTGTTCAGTACCTTCTTTTCTTCGTAGGCAAAAGAGACTCCCTCAAAAGAGATTGTAGCATCCGTGGGGATACGCGGTTGGGTCGTCTCTTCAATTTCTGGTTCATCGAGAATAGCATCCACCTCTGCGACCCCCAAGCTGTTCTGATTAAACAGAGATCCGACCCACATGATCTTGAGTAACGGGAAAAGTACGCCCACCGAGAAAAACAGAAAGAGCAACACCTGAGGTAACAGAGCACTATAGCTATCGGTATGCAACAAGAGGTATGTTCCCACTGGGAGGACAAAGAAAAGTGGTGTCAGAAGGATGGTTTGAAAACCCACGTAGGTACTCCGGTACTCGTGATTCATCTGCGTAGCGAAGTCACGAAATTCAGTTACATGTTGGTTCAGCTGATGATAAGCCTTGGTAGATTTCGTAAAAATCTTTACGACTTGAATGCCTCGGATGTACTCGACCAGAGAAGCATTGACCTGTCCGTTGACCTGCATCCAAGCATCCATGTAGCGCTTTACGCGTCCACCACCATACATTTTTGCCATAAAGAGAAGCGAAAAGAGCACCACCCCCAAGATAATGAGCGCCAAGATCCAATTCATCCAAAACATATAGGCAAAAAGGAGGAATGGGAAGATAATCGCGGTCACTGTGTCGGGGAGATTGTGGGCGATAAAGAGCTCGATCCGTTCCACGTCCTCGGTCATAATCTTCTTGATCTTTCCCATGGCATGTTTTGTAAAAAAGCCCATCGGGAGCTTAGCAAGCTTTTGTGCCAACTGGATACGGATTTGGTACAAGATATTAAACGCCGCTAAGTGAGAGAGCATAAGGGAGAGAAAGCCCGTGATCATACTCAGCACAAATGAGGCAAGCATAACCCAACACCAAAACCAGATTTCTCCCGTATCCGCACTCGCGGGGGAAGCAGCATGCTCGACCAGCTCGGTCAAAATCTTATAGATAGAGACAAAGGGTACAAACTGTGCCAGAGTTGTCACAATCCCCAAGAAAATAGATCCTATCAGGTAGCCTTTCTTGCGTCCCGCGATTTCAAGTAACCGCAGCAGTCCTGTTTTCCGTTTCTGAGTCTTCATTTTCCAATCGCTATTACCTGAACCTCGTTACTTAGAACTTCCACCCCTTGATGCGTTGTTGCTCGTCCCAGAGGTGTCGGTAAACTCCCGTCACGTCGGCGAGTAACTCCTCGTGTTTCCCTTGTTGCACCAAATGCCCACGGTCGAGAACGTAGATCGCATCCGCCTCACGCACCGTCCACAAACGATGTGCAATGACCACCACCGTTTTCTCCTTCACGAGTTGAGAGATGGCATCTTGGATATGCACCTCATTCTCTGGATCGAGCGAGGCTGTTGCCTCGTCCAATAAGACGATAGGAGCATCCTTGAGTATCGCCCTTGCAATAGAGATACGCTGTTTTTCCCCTCCCGAGAGGGTGTTTCCTCCCTCGCCAACCTCAGTATCATACCCCTTGGGGAGCTGCATAATAAAGTCATGACATTGTGCCAAGCGAGCCGCGGCCTCCACCTCGGCATCGGTAGCATCTTCGCGCCCCATCAGGATGTTGTTTTTCACCGTATCCTTGAACAGGTAAACATCCTGAAATACCACAGCGACTTGCGAGAGGAGGGTATCCAGTGTATACTCTCGGAGGTCTCGCCCCCCGAGCAGGATCGTCCCCGCAGTAGGATCCCAAAAACGCGCGACAAGACGCGTGAGTGTCGTCTTCCCAGATCCCGACGGTCCTACGAGTGCGACGAAGCTCTTCGGAGGAATCCGAAACGAGACATCCTCCAAGACCAAATTCTCATTGTAACGGAACGAGACGTTCCTAAACTCAATATCCGTAGCGTTTACCGTGGCTACGTTGCCCTGAGCCTGCGGAGGTTCTTGCATCAGATCATAAATCCGATCAGAACTGAGCGAGAGGAACTGTACTATAGCATTGAACTGAAACGACTGGATAAGTGGGGCATAGATCCCCAAGCCGCCTAGCAGAAAGATCACATAGTAGAGCAGGGAGAGCTCGCCATTTTGTAAAAGCCAGAAACCGACCATCGCGATAAGGATCGTACCTCCGTTGAGGAACAAGGTTGCAATCGAGAGCACGGGTGCAGGGATGAGTTCCACCCGTACGCTTTCTCGCTTCAAATCGCGCACAGCTTTTTCGAGGCGCACGAAGGCCGTTCCCCCGAGGTTAAATGCTTTGATAAGTTTCATCCCCAAAAGATACTCTATCATTCTCGAGGAAGTCGCACGCCTCACCACACCGAACTTCTTTCCGAGGTGCGTCAGAATGCGCCCCGAGAGTAAGAAGATCGGGTAGGCTATCACTATGACTACCAGCGCCACGAGCGCCATCTTCCAGTTCAGAATCGCAAAGAAGATCAGGACGAGGGCAGGGACAAAGAAGCCCGAGATGGTTTGGGGGATAAAATGGGTAATGAGGAATTCGGTCTGCGCATAGTCGCCCGCCATATACTCGCCGATCTCGCCAGGATCTTTACTATTGTAGTACCCCATGGGGAGTCGTCGCATATGAGCGGCAAGCTTGAGACGACCATCCGTAGTAATCCGATAAGCATCGGTAAAGACTGCAGTATAAGCTCGTTTTGCCGTAAGCACGTAGAGACTCATCCCCACCACAAACGAGATCTCCACCCCGAGGATCTGCCACCAATCCAAGTGCACCGTACTGTCTAACAAAGGAAGCAGCAGTACAATAACCGCAAAGGCCAGCACACTATAAGGCGTTCCCTTAAACAGGGCTTCAATGATAGACCACACGACCATCGGTCGCATACGACGTGGTTCGCCGAGTGTCGAGCTCACCATCGCCTTTCTTAAACCGCTCATTTTAGAAATGTAGTTTGTAACCTTTCTATTTTACAATACGAAGGTAAAACATTTTCTCTAGCGTAGCAAACCCGTATAAAAACTACGGGGCACAACTTACGCCGTGCCCCGTGCTTGGTTACCTATCCTACGACTAATGCTTCTTTCGGAAGTCTTTTCCTGGGAAGTAGGCCGTATTCATCAACTCCTCTTCGATACGAAGGAGCTGATTGTATTTACTTACCCGATCGGAACGGGAAGCCGATCCCGTCTTGATCTGCCCACTATTCAGGGCTACAGCCAAGTCGGCAATCGTGGTATCGGAGGTTTCTCCAGAGCGGTGGCTGATAATTGCATTCATCGCATGGATATCTGCCATATGCACCGCATCGATCGTCTCAGAGAGCGTACCAATCTGGTTCACCTTTACCAAGATCGCATTTCCAGCCCCCTTTTCAATCCCCTGCTCTAGACGCGCCACATTGGTCACAAAGAGGTCATCCCCTACGAGCTGTACCTCCTTACCAAGCGCTTGCGTGAGGGCAGTCCATCCCTCCCAGTCATCTTCGTGCAAACCGTCTTCGATACTCACGATGGGGTATTTCTTCGAGAGGTCGCTCCAGTAATCGATCATCTGTGCCGATGTCCGCTCCTCCTTAGTTGATTCGAAACAGTAGAGCTTCTTATCCGCATTATAGAATTCGGAGGAAGCCGCATCGAGCGCCAACAAGACATCTTCCCCAGGCTTGTACCCTGCAGTTTCTATCGCCTGCATGATCACATCCAGCGCGGCCTCGTGAGTGGGTAGGTTCGGTGCAAAACCGCCTTCATCTCCCACGTTCGTCGCAAATCCCTTGCCCTTCAGTACACTCTTAAGGTTGTGGAAGACCTCAACCCCCATCTGCAAAGCACGCGAGAAGGTAGGAGCTCCCACAGGCATAATCATAAACTCTTGGATGTCGATCGGGTTGTCGGCATGCTTTCCTCCGTTGAGGATATTCATCATCGGGACAGGGAGCACATGGGCATTCACACCACCGACGTAGCGATAAAGCGGCAACCCGACTTCTATCGCAGCTGCACGCGCCACAGCCAGCGAGACACCAAGGATAGCATTCGCACCAAGCTTCCCCTTATTAGGTGTCCCATCGAGCTCGAGAAGGACATTATCTATCAGACGCTGCTCTTGCACGTCGAAATCTTTCAACGTTTCAGCAATAACAGTATTTACGTTGTCTACAGCCCGGAGTACGCCCCTACCGAGGAACTTCCCCTTGTCCCCGTCGCGGAGTTCCACAGCCTCGTGTACTCCAGTGGATGCTCCACTCGGAACGGCTGCCGACCCCACAGCACCAGCCGAGGTGCCGACCTGCACTTCTACTGTAGGATTACCACGCGAGTCCAAAATCTGACGAGCATGTATGCCTATGATCTGTCCCATTTTCTACCCAATTGTTAGTTACTTTCACACAAAAGTAGGTAAAAGCACTGGTTTACGTATGATAGATCGCCTCGGCAACTCCCCCAGAATTGTGGTCACTCACCCGACGGAAACGCTCCGTTAGCGCCTCTGGCGCATTCGCCACGACGTAGCTTTGTGAGAAACGCTCAAGCATCGAGAGGTCGTTGTAATCATTTCCCACCACTCGACACTGCTCGTCCACGATCCCCAAGGTTTGCGCCAACCATGCGACCCCAGCCCCTTTGTTCACGCCTCGCGGGAAGAGCTCCAGCCACTTATAGTCTGGTAAAAAAGGGGACGAAGAACGTATCGTCTCAGCCAATGGAGTAAAACGGCTACACAACGCCTCGAAGTCAAACTCACTACACTGTAACGAAACAAGAAACTGAGTGACAGGCGCAGTATATGCCGCTGGTGTCACCTCACCGCGCACCCACTCAGCATAGTAAGCGACCCGCGCCTCAAGGTCAAGATTCTCTATATCCTGCCCCTTGGTATACCAAAAGATATGGTTGTCAGGGATGGCGGCGTGTACCATTACCGCATGCCCGAGTGAAGAGAGCAACTCTCCGATCTGCCGCGCCTGCTCTGGCGTAAACATTTGGGCATGAAGGAGGTTGCGATCCGACCAACGGAGAACTCCAGCCCCGCAGGAAAAGACGAGATAGTCAAACGGCGTCCGTTCGTCCAACACCCGTTGTGCAGAAAAATAGGATCGTCCCGTTGCCGCCACGCGCACAATCCCCTGCGCACCACACCACTCAAGTGCTTGCCAATCCTCAGCCCCAATCGTATGATCGGAACGTAGGAGCGTCCCATCAAGATCTACGGCCAGCAAAGCAAAAGGTGGTCGAGCAGGAGGTTGAACAGGCATCTATGTATCGTATTAACTGAAACGAAGATAGCAAAATCTCGACAGACGACGGCATAGTCGCGACGAGCTCCCTGTCTACCTTCCCTATCTACCTTCCTTGCCGACTTTCCCTTCCCAATGATATATTGCCCCTCCTATTGACCGAGCTTGACCAAGAACAATCAACCTTCTTTTGCCACCCACTCAGCAGCCAAAGTCGCAGTAGCCTCTATATCTTGCAAGGCGACGACCTCGTTAGGAGTATGCATATAACGACATGGGATACTCAGGAGCGCCGTGCGTATTCCCTCAGCCGTCAC
Source organism: uncultured Bacteroidia bacterium (assembly GCA_963543925.1). Lineage (GTDB taxonomy): Bacteria > Bacteroidota > Bacteroidia > Bacteroidales > CAJPTX01 > Bacteroides_D. Next base: position 33,416 of record CAUUCP010000017.1, read on the forward strand.
CTGCATCAAATTGGCATCCGTACCCGTGGGGTGTGGAATAGCCTCCAGCTGGTGGGCTACCTTATCCCTCTTTGCGACTTCCACCAACCCGCTAGCGAGTTCTGGGGCGATATTCGGACCTTTCGCAATCACCACGCCCTTCCCCAATTCTATCTTTCCACTCCGTTTCGGATTTACCGACGGATAGTCGGTGGCATGCGTCACATCTATTGCGATCCCAACGTCGGGGCGTATGGCGAAGGCTGCAGTACGTACCCCGCGACATCCGATTTCCTCCTGCAGGGATGCCACAAGGTAGAGATCACACTCTGGCTTACGATCCGCCAACAACCTCGCAATTTCTATCAACGTAAATACCCCAACCCGGTCGTCCAATGATTTCGAAGCGATAAGGTCTTTTGAAATAAGCTCTGGCGTCGAAGCATAGGAAATGTAATCCCCCACCGCCACGCGTTGTTCAGCCTCCTCCTGCGAGGAAGCTCCGATATCAATCCACAAGTCCTCTGCCTTTACGTGCGCCTTACCTCGCTCCTCCTGCGTCATCAGGTGAATGGCCTTCTTTCCAATCACGCCCACAACCCTCGTCCCGTCATGCTCTACATAGACGCGTTGTGCTGGCAAGATGGTCACATCAACCCCACCCACGGGTTGGAAATAGAGGTAACCATCGGGGTCTATGTAGGTGACCATCAATCCCACCTCGTCGATATGTGCTGCAAACATCACTTTACGACCACTCCCTCGGCGATGAGCGATGTAGTTTCCGTAGATATCGACCGTCACCTCGTCGACATAAGGACGTATAAGGTTCGTAAAAAGCGTACCTGCAACCGACTCATTGCCAGAGACCCCCGTAGCGGAAAGAAGCGAAAATAGTGCGTTAGTATCCATTGTGTAGCTTTTGTTTTATTCACGTAAACGATTGGTTCGCATACGCTGATTATAGGACTGTAAGAGCGCTTCGAGACAATAACGCATCGCTTGTGCTCGCTCAGGCAGCGAGTCAAGGAGGTTCTTGCGAAGGTAATTATCATGGCGATAGTCAAAAAGGGCGGTCGCTCGCTCGCCGTCATGCTGTAGCACATAGCCGCCCTCCATGAGCTGGTAGGTTCCGTCATAGTCCGTAACCGCAAAGTGAGGTCTTGAGGTACTGAACATATCATTACCAAAAGCGACCACGGGCTTGGAGTATCCCAAAAGGCTGAGGATCGTAGGGAGGACATCCGTTTGCTGCACAGTAGTGGTATCGTTACGACCTCGGAGGTCACTCCCTGGTGCATAGAGCAGCATCGGGGTAGCAAATCCAAGCACCGACGTCCGATACTCTGGACGCAGACGCCCATTGGCATGATCGGCAGTGATGACAAAGAGCGTATTCTCAAACCACGGTTGTTTTGCAGCAGCCTGAAAGAACTTTCCTAAAGCATAATCTGTATAGCCGATACAGTGCACGAGAGGTTCGCCTTCGTCGGGAAATACCCCCTCATAGGCAGCTGGGACTTGAAACGGATCGTGACTCGAGAGGGTAAAGACCGTACCGAGAAAGGGCTCGGGGAGTTTAGATAGTTCCAAGACCATCCGTTGTAGGAACGGTTCGTCCCAAATCCCCCAGACTCCGTCAAAATCGGCATCATTGGCATACTCCGTCTTTCCGAAATAACGTTGAAAGCCCGCCTGTTTCACAAAAGCATCAAACCCCATCGATCCATTAGGTGCGCCGTGGAAAAACATCGAGGTATACCCTTTTTCTCCCAACACGGTAGCCAGCCCACGAATAAGATTGCCTGAGTAATGCGAGGTGACGAAGTGTCCATGGAGCGGTGGAATAGAGGCTAACACCGATGGCATGGCATCGATACTCTTACGCCCGTTGGCAAACGCATCTTGGAAGAGATAGCCCTGCGCAGCCAACGAGTCGAAGCATGGCGTATAGCCCTTGTAGTCTGTCAGGTGCTGATTCAACACCCCCACGTATTGTCGTGCAAAGCTCTCAATGATGAGCACCACCACATTCCTTCCTCGCAGGGAAGCAAAATGCGCCGTAGAATCGGCAGAGAACGTGTGTACAGGATTGAAGTGGGTGGCAGCCTCCTCTGGGGTATTAAAAAAGGCTTTCGCAGGAAGCTCCTGTTTACCTAACGTACGTAAGATACAATAGGGGGTATTGAGAACCAGCGCTCTGTGTTCAATCTTGTCTACCGAGACATTGGCATAACTCATCCCCAGGGGACGCCAGCTCTTAGAGAAGCTACCACCTCGCAAACCCCATGCTGCAAAGACGACAAAAAATAGCCCCAGCAAGAACTGCAACGGATAGTAAAGATACCAACGCAACTGCTCCCCAATGAAATAAACCGGACGTACGCGGCGATATAAGACCACCATGAGCACAATCCCCAATGCCGCCAAAAGGGTAATATACCAGTACTCCGCGACCAGATGAAAAAAGAAATGCCCCCCCTCGTTGGAGAATTCTGAAAAAACCGTAGACGTCGTACGTCGCAACGTATTGGGGAAGTATACACAATCAGCAAGACCCGCCATCCATCCCAAAGCATTGGGGATATAAAAACTTGCGGCGACCACCCTTTGATAGACACTCCATTTACGGAAAGGGAAGGGTAGGATGCTCAGTATCAGAAATAGGAGATTGAGGTAGAGCATCCCCGCCGTGTCAAAACGTAGTCCCCCCTGCCATGCCCGAAGCACTTGCCCCAGACTCATCTCCGCAAAGAAGGAGTAGTTAAAACAATAGAACAGAAGACGTCCCAACCCGAAGAAAAAATAGGACAATACCAAGCGGTAGATCAACGCCACGAGGAACGAAGTCTGATAGACCCGCAAAGTAGGTAAGCGCTTACGACTAAACATCAATACTTTCTGCTAATAGCTCATAAGCTTGGTTACGACGACGCGGCACAAATCCCGCCTCGCGGATCAGCGACGTCATCCCCTCTCGATCCATGCGAAAGCGTGTACCCGTCGAGGCTACGACATTTTCCTCTATCATGATAGATCCCATATCATCCGCCCCTGCCCAAAGAGAGAGCGCAGCGACCTCGTACCCCACCGTGAGCCACGAAGCTTGGATGTGTGGGATATTGGTCAGGAGTATCCTTGCGAGTGCAATAAGGCGCAGGTGCTCCGTCCCCTGCACAGGACGGTAAGGGTAGTGTGCTGCGAGCCTCGTCCCCTGCCCCTGAAAAGGCCACGCAATAAATGCGAGGAAACCTCGTCGCCCCGCAGAGATGGCCTCCGTCTGGAAATCCCGTAGTGTAATCAAGTGTTGCAACCTTTCTGCGATCGTCTCGATGTGTCCATACATCATCGTCGCAGAGGTCAAGAGCCCCATCGTCTGTGCCTCGCGCATCACAGCCAGCCACTCGGCAGTGGTCGCCTTGCGTGGGGAGATAAGCTTTCGGACTCGGTCGCAAAGAATCTCAGCGCCAGCCCCAGGCAAGGAATCTAGCCCAGCCGACACAAGCCGCTCCAACGTCTCCCTCACGGTAAGACCAGCCCGCTGGGCAATATAGCACACCTCTGGAGGTCCCAGCGCATGGAGCTTCACCGTGGGAAATTCCGACTTCAACCAACGGAAAAGAGTCTCATAATCCTCGAGCGACATCCGCGGATCTAAACCTCCTTGTAACAACACTTGGTCGCCCCCCAAGGCAAGAAGCTCCGCGATCTTGGTGCGGTACTCCTCTCGCGTAGTCGTAAAGAGGGGCACATTTCCCGCACCCGCATGAAAGCCACAGAAGAGACAACCCGAAGCACAAGCGTTCGTAATATTGATGTTCCGATCGATTTGCCACGTAACCTCCCCCCCCTCCACATGGTGAGAACGCAGGCGGTGTCCCACAGCCATCAACTCATCCAGCGGAGCATGTTCCCACAAGACGAGGGCTTCGTCAAGCGAAAGAGCCTCCAAGGCCTCTGCACGTTGGTAGAGCGAGCTCAGTGTGGACATGATGACGCTTCTGGGGTAGAATAGATCTTGCGACGCAAGCGATAGAACTCGCGCACGATCACGACGATAAAAAGGAGTGCCGATAAGAGATCGGAGACAGGGGTCGCACGCCATATGCCGTCGAGTCCCCAAAAATAGGGCAATAGAAAGAGCATCGAAACCAACAAGACAATCTGGCGCACCACGGTGAGTATGGCAGAGGTCACAGCATTCCCTATTGACTGAAAGTAACCAATGGCGATAATTTGTATCCCCACGAGCGGGAGTGCCAAAAAGTAAACCCTCATAGCAGGAATGCCGTGTGCTTGTAACTCCCCCGCCGTCCGTTCAAAGAAGCGGATAATAGGGCTCGGAAAGAGCTCTACAAAGAAAAAGCCCACCAAGGCAATCGCCGTCCCCGCCATAAGCGCATAGCGGAACGCAGATCGTAACCGACGGTAATGTTTCGCCCCCACACAATAGCCATAGATAGGCTGGGAGGCTTGGTTGAGCGCCACGATAGACATCATCAGGAGCATAGAGATCGAGTTCACCACCCCGAGGACACTCATGTCATAATCATCTCCGTACGTGAGCAATTGCTTGTTAAAGACGCTCTGTACCAAACTGGCTGCAATCTGAATTATAAACGGAGCGAAACCGATAGCAAAGATGGAAAGCGTATCCCGCCACGAGAAGCGGAGGTTCTCCCATCGCAACTTGAGTTTCGATCTTTTCCGTAGGAAATACGCCACCACCCATACGGCCAGCACCACCTGCGAAATCAGGGTCGCCCATGCTGCCCCAGACACGCCCCACCCAAAGGTGAAGATAAAGAGTGGATCTAACACCACATTGGTCACGGCACTGATAAGCATGCTGTACATCGCCATCCGCGCACTCCCCTCGGCACGAATGAAGTTATTCATAGAATAGCCTATCACGGAAAAAATAGAACCAAGGAGATTGATCGCTAGATAAAGCTTGGCATATTCGTGGGTCTGCACCGTCACACCAAAAAAGCTGAGCAAGGGCTCCATAATCAAAAGCCCGGTCACGGTAAAGGTCAGCCCCACAACGAGCATTAAGACCAAGGCGTGTCCCATCAGCCGCTCGGCTCCCAGATAGTCACCTTTCCCAAGAGCTATCGAAACGCGCACCGACCCTCCAATCCCGATAAGCATCCCCAGCGCCACACGCACCAGTACCACGGGGAAAATGGCACTCAGCGCTGCGATAGCCAGTGGGTCTACCTGCCCCAAGAAAATCCGATCGACGATATTATAGAGCGCAGAGACCACCACACCGACCAACGCTGGAAGAAAATACTTCAGCAGGAGCTTAGGGATGGGGGAGGTACGCATCTCCTCCCAATTACCGCCACGCGCCTGTTCGGAAAGCGATTCGTTGAGTAGTACGTCGTTATTCATAGCTCGATACCATGGCGCAAAGCAATAGCCCCATAGGGTCTATAACCTTTCCTCCAATTCTGCACGCAACTGCTTCTCATCTTCAGGACGCGCCACAAGATGTCCCTCCTTATCCAACAAAAAGAGTGCGGGCGTACCATCCGCATTCAAAGCCTCCAGAAGTTGCGACTCCCCATTGTCGTGCTCTATCAAATTTTTCCACTCCCAACCTCGGGAACGAATGTAGTCGCGACGGGAGGGCGTATCCTCGTCGATACAAATGGCGCGAACAGCAAGCTTTTTCGCATCTCGCCCACGACAGACCTCCCAAAGCTTGGGCATCAACGCCTGACAGTGCGTACAGTTGTCTGACCAGAGGATAAGAAGCGTGTACCGCGCCTTTTTATCAACCATCTGAAGCTCTTTCCCTGCCAAGTCTTTACGCTTCATCTTGAGGAGACGCTCTGTCTCTCTAGGCTCGGAATGGTAGATCGAGTCCATCTCTTGCACCCTCTGATACTTCGCCATCGAGTCCAGTAGGACGTCATAGACGTTCCCCTTGAATAGGTCAATAAGTTCCGACTGTAACATGAGCATGTTGATGGTCTCATGTTCACAGGCGAGCAAACGACGCAGGAGATCGGCATATACCGACAACTGCTTGGTATAGGAGTATTCGTCGTGTTTGTAGTATTGGAAAAAGCGGCGCACATAATTAGAAAACTCAGGATCTAGTGTCACTAAGGGAAAGGTGAACCAACCGTTTGGCCACCAGTTTTCAAATTTATCGTACACTCCGTCCTTTACGTAGTAAATCGCTACGGCATTCGTAGGGTAGACATTCTTTTCTTTCTCCACGAGTTTTGCGAGATTCTGGTAGTAATGTCGATTAACCAGCTCCTTAGTTTGTAGCACCACGGGTGCCTGATCGCCGAACATCCGTCGAAGCGCCCCAATGCCCCAATTGGCATCCTCGAAGAGACGGTACTCACGCAAAAGATTGAGATAGGTCTCCGCCTCTGGCGCTCCAACGATATGAGCATCACCCGAAGGGTCTTCCACCGAGGTCGTCAGGGAAAGTTCGCCCGCACTATTGAAAATAGGGAAGATCAGTTCCCAATCCTTTTTCCCAAAGACGAAACGGTAATAGCCTCCCCCATCTCCGATTTGGAAATGGTAACGCCCTTGGGCGTCTATCTCGAGGTCGTAGGTTTTGAGATCATCACCCATAAAGTAATACGACAACTTGGCTGGCGTATTGGGGATTGCCCCCCGCACCTCAACCGTGAGGTGAATATTCGTCTTCGTCTCCTGCGCATTTCCCCAAAAAGGCAACACAGCGAACAAGAAGAAAAGACACGTAAAATATCGAAACCGCATCATGCCCCTCGTACCTTTCCTGCTAGGCGAGACGCCACGTAGCTCCGTCCTTGTGGTCTTGTACCTCAACGCCCGCCTCCTTGAGGGCATCACGAATCCTGTCCGAAGTCGCATAGTCCTTCCGAGCCTTGGCATCGGCACGACACTCCAAGAGGAGCTGCATCGCCACTTCAAGTGCTTCGGAGTTAGAACGTTCCTGTGTGGAAGGGCGCAAGCCCATGACATCTGCCAAGAGGGTCTGGAAGAGCTGCTGCAACTGCTGGAGATCCTCCCCCGTTAGCGAAGCCTCGCCCCGCGACATTTTTCCCACCTGATGTGCCGCCTCAAAGAGTACGGAGATCGCAATCGGAGTATTGAGGTCATCGCATAGTGCTGCCCAACATTTCTCCTCAAGTTCTTTCACCGAGAAGGTGGAGGTAGCCGCTGGAGTAAGCTTACCAAGGTCATTCCACGCCTCGAGGAGTCTCTCCAACCCCTTGCTCGCAGCCTGCAATGCCTCATTACTAAAATCGAGTGTCGAGCGATAATGTGCCTGCAAGATGAAAAAGCGCACCGTCATCGGAGCATACGCCTGATCGAGCGACTCATGGTTTCCCGTAAAGAGCTCTTGTAACGTAATGAAATTACCGAGCGACTTGCCCATCTTCTGCCCGTTGCGGGTAACCATGTTGTTGTGCATCCAGTAGCGTACGGCGGGCGAGCCCTTGGCTGCGACACACTGAGCTATCTCGCACTCGTGGTGTGGGAAGATGAGATCCATCCCACCCCCGTGGATATCGAACTCCTCGCCAAGGTATTTCATCCCCATGGCAGAGCATTCTAAGTGCCACCCTGGGAAACCCTCGCCCCATGGCGATGGCCAACGCATAATATGCTGTGGTGTAGCGTGTTTCCAAAGAGCAAAGTCTAGCGGATTGCGTTTGGTGTCCTGTCCGTCAAGGGTACGAGTCCCTGCCTGCATGTCGTCCAGCACGCGCCCCGAAAGCGTCCCATAGTGGTGATCTTGACTGTAACGTTCGATATCGAAATAAACATCGCCAGCATTCTCATAGGCATATCCTGCGGCGAAAATCTTCTCAATGAGCGCAATCTGCTCGATAATATGTCCCGAGGCAAGGGGTTCAATGCTCGGGCGTAGCACGTTGAGCTCCTGCATCATCTCGTGATAGCGCGCCGTGTACTTCTGTGCGATCTCCATAGGCTCGAGCTGCTCGAGACGCGCGCGTGCCGCAATCTTATCCTCTCCCTCGTCAGCGTCGTGCTGCAAGTGTCCAACATCGGTAATATTACGTACGTAGCGTACCGAGTACCCCAACTGTTGTAACAGACGAAAGAGGATATCGAACGTAATCGCCGAACGTGCATGTCCAAGATGGGGATCGCCGTAAACGGTAGGACCGCAGACATACATCCCCACATGGGGGGCATGAAGTGGTGTAAAACGTTCTTTCTGTCGGGAGAGGGTGTTATAGATCTGCAAGTCTCGCATCGCTTATATGCTACGTAGTTTTGTAGGAACAAAGTTAGCAAATCAAAAGGCAATGAGAGGAGGGGCTCTCATAAGAAATGGGCAGCTTATGCCGCTTTACATTTTCCTCAATTCCCTATCCCCAAAACAAGGCACGCTAGGGAGAGAGACTTACTACACGTACGCTATACGCACTCTACACGCACTCTACACGCACTAAATTAGGTAAAATTACCTACTCCAAAACAGCCCATATTCTATACGTATTCGGTTGTTCTCGTATTCTATTATTTATCTTATCGTATAAAAATAGAGCTTTAGGATTTCCTAGAGTAGCGGTCTACACTATGCGCATAAAAAACAGTCGCAAACCAGTAGATAGGTAGCTTCTTTACACACTTTTTCTTTAGGACGCTATCCTACTAATTCCCTGATTGGAGATCACCAGCGTCCTAGATTTTCTCTTTCGGATTAACAAATGCACTCATTCGCGCAATGGCGCGTTGCTTTTGCCCCCTGTCAGGATGAACGTAAAGATTGAGCGTAGTGTTGACCGTCGAATGCCCGAGAAGGGCGCTCACCGTCTTGTAATCACACTGGCTTTCGATACAGCGTGTGGCAAAGGTATGACGTAACCCATGAAACGAAATATGCGGTATCGCAAGGCGTTGCAATACTTGCTTGAAAAGCAACCGATAGGTCTGTGGCGAAGTGGGGGTCGCGGAATGCCCTACGACGAAGTCTGTCGGATTCGCACAGCGGGTCTGTAACAGGGCGTGATAGAGCTCGCGCGAGAGGGGAATCTCCCGATTGGCATGTCGAGTCTTAGGGGTGCTTAGCTGCTTTTCCACACACCCCGTATCGCAATTGTAGATGTAGCCATAGGTCTGATGCACACGTACGATACGTTCACGCAGGTCGACATCTTGCCACTGAAGAGCACACACCTCGCCGATCCGCATACCTGTGCAAAGCGCTAATAAGAGTCCAATATTGTAGGGCGAAGGATCGCTCACCAGATAGTGTAAAAGCGTCCGATGTTGCGGGAGAGATAGCGTCTGGATGTGTGGAGTATCAAGCCAACGGGGATAGTGCAAATCCCATTCAGGAGGTGCACACAGTCCGTTTCTAGCCCCGTATTTCAAGATAGCCTTTAGGGTAGCAACGATATTACGAATGGAGTTCTTGGCAAGTCCCCTCTGGGAAGCTTCCAAGATAAATTGTTGCACCTCCGCCTCAGAAATTGCCGTCGCCGCCCCCCAACGTGGGAGGATGTAATTCTTGATATTGATTTGGTAGGCGTACAAGGAGGAGCGTTTGATGAGCGGCTCCTTAGCCTTACGCCAAGCGATAGCAATCGTACGTAGTGTTGTTGGCATGGTCACAAGAGTTATTTTCCCCAACGCGCATCTGGGGGATGTATGCTCTTGTGTACCGTGGGAGGGGGCTATCGGTTACCCTTAGACCTATTGTGCGTCTTGCACAGCATTTGGCAATTCTCTGGAGAGGAGTTTCCGCCATTGCTCCAGGCCGTGACGTGGTCGGCGTCCATTTCCGACATCTTGTAAATACGCTTCTGGTCCGAATTCGCGGACACGGCACACAGCGGACAGTTCGATATCCCAGCAGCAGCCGCTGCGGCAGTCTGCTGGTTGTAAACCGCACGTTTCGTATTTTCCTCAAAGATGCGGATATCGAGGAGCTGCTTATCTTGCTCCCCACCCAGCAGATACTCGTAGATATTACGTGGACATTTGATGGAGATATCCCCACGTAGCGCATTGACGCGACTCGTAAGGTGCGCCACGCTGTAAGGGGTATGGTGATAAGTCTCGTAGAGGCGTCCCCATTCAATCCCGCACATGTCCTTTTCCACCATAGAGAACGTGCTCGCGACCCAATCAATGACCGTACGGAAATAGGTCTCCAGCGCCGCAGCATTGGGGTCGTGCCTGTGGAGGCTCATATAGGCATCCACTGAAAGGTTTTGGCTCTCGCATACCCACTTGAGTGCTACGGCGAGGTAGTCTTGCCGCTTGATATCGCCCCTGACATAGTGCCCCCATTTCTGTAGCTCTGCGTTCTGCGAATTACTAAAAATGGACTTTGCTGCATTGACGAAGCTCCCCGAGTAAATGGCATTAAGCAACTCTTGGTCGTTAAGGGGAATCCCCGTGATATTGATGGTCTTGAACCACTCTTTAATCTCGTGTTCCTCCCCCTCACAGACATAAATAAGCAGACGTGTTTGCAGCAGCGCCTCCTGTTGGCTTTGCGAAAGACTGGAGAAGTGCTGTATGTTTCCACCGCTATCTTTTATGGCGAACTTGTCTGTAACGAAACGCCCAATAGAGGTAATACGCTGCTGCCCGTCGAGAACTTCAAAATGCCCTTCCGTGGGTTGATTGAAATAGATGAGCCCAATGGGGTAGCCCTTGAGCAGAGAGTCAATGAGCGCTACGTCGTGCTTCCCGTCGTTGTAAATATAGTGTCGTTGGTATTCGGGTTGAATCAGGAGCTTCCCGTCAAGCCCAAAGAGCCCCTTCCCTTCGTAATCATTATAGACAAAGCCTTTGCAGATGTCGGCAATGCTCCACTCGGTGTGTAACTCGGTCTTCATAGTTTGAAAATTAGGTTGTAGCGGTTGCTAGTTTGAAATATTAGGTTGCA
>CAUUCP010000018.1:0-41895 GCA_963543925.1 uncultured Bacteroidia bacterium
GGCGTGGGAGTTTGGGAAGAACCATCACGTCGTGGTCGAGGGATTTGGAGCAGCCAGCATTCGCGACCTTCGCTAGAATCTTATAATTCCCCACCTCCGTAGAGGCAAACAAAGGGGTATAGGTAACAACTTCCGTGTTTCCATCCATGTTCTTAACTTCCAAATCTTCTGGCGGTGATTGGAAGACACCTGGAGAGAGCTCCTTAACTCTCTGGAAGATCACTTTGTCCGCCCCACCCATTCGCGACATATGAATAGGCAACTCCCCTCCCCCACACAGCACGGACGGCGCAGTCATGGACGGGGACAATTGGGGCTTCACCTCCATATCAATCTCACCTCTAGGCTTTATATCGCAATAGCCCGAAAGTTCTACGACATACTTCTGCGATTCTTTCGGATTCTTACAGTCGACTCTCGAGGTGCGAACACTACCATCTGGTTCCTTGGGGACTGGTTGTAAATTCGCATTTAATGGAATAAGATTGGTGGTTGGAGTCCAATTATATTTCATATAGAGCAATCCCGTTTCCGCATTAAGTCTTTTACTCTCACCACGACACAAAGGGATTTTACTTCCATACAATGGCACTCCATTCTGAGTCACGCGGATCGTGGGTCTAATCGGGCGATATTCGGAGAAAAAGGCATAGAGCGCATCCGTTCTAGGAGTACCATTCACCACCGCGAGGTGAAAAACATTCCCCTCGTTTTCCAGACGATAAGAGATATCACGTTTCTGGGCATCTTTCACCTGAAAGGCGTCATTCCCACAGAGCGCATCTGTATCGACCTTAATCCAACGCCATTTACTCAAGGAAGAGCCAGGGGTTGCCCCAGGGAAAGTTTCCCAATTGTTGATATCATTGATATGATCTAAGAAGATTTTTTCAGGAGCAGTGCTCGCAAGTGATACATATCTTACCTCGTCATAGGGTACGGCAGGAGGAGGCGGCGTAACCGTATTCCACTGACTTTTGAGTAACCTGAAATTTCCCCCTTCTCCTGGAGGATTCAGCGTCGTGATTTTGGGATCATCGTCGACAAACGCGTACAAGATAAGATGGTAGGTATATTCATCCCCCCCATCTCCTTGTTTTTTCAATGCTCTACTGAAATCGACCCTTTTCGATCCAGCACAGGTGTTTTTATCAGAAAATGGTGGTACGAGACTCGCAGCCAATTGACTAGCCTTGTAAATAGATCCAGACATCGTTCCCTCCACCGCAGCGACGTGCAAGAGTATAAGTCTTCGATCAGGGTCTGGGATATCATCTACAGTTTCTATGGCATATGTCTTGCTATCATCCATTTTTATAGCAATCTGTTGATAACGAGGTATTTCCTTCTCCACACCATTCACTTTTATTTTTATCTTTCCCCCTGGATTTTTACCATCAGCTCCGAAGGCCATAATGTATAGATACTCATGCCCCAGTTGTGGGGGATAAACCGTACGCGTAACCGCATATCTTGTACCGAAATACCAAGCCGCTACCGCTTGCTCCAGAATCATATCCACCCCAGTATTCAGATCCACCCCATTGCTTCTCACTTCGAGCAAGTTCTCTTGGTAGGTTACGACAAAGGGACCTCCCGAGTAATTAGCTCCAGTCATAGAGGTCAATGTAATCCCATTAAAAGCATCCTCTTTCCTTCTGCCGACCTGATAGCCATTTGAAGGACCATAGAGGGGATTCCATCTATCTGTGATTTTTTTATCGTCATCAGTTTCATTCTCATCAAAGTGTTCGGCATAGGGGGTAAGGATAGTCGTTTCTCCCTTATCTAGCCAGAAGTGGACATAACCATCGGCATCGGCTTCCAATGGTTGTCCCCATTTATTATGATGATCCGTAAGATTTCCCGTATTCAGCCAGAGTTTCCTTCCCCTTCCTATCCTTGTCCTGATATAAGTATCCTTTTCAAGGGCAGTGACGTTGATGGATCGGTAAGGGCACAAGCGTTCTTTATTAAAACGATTCGTAATAGGGACTTCCGTCTGTGTAGGCATAGCGACGTAGGTCGCCTTGGCAGCGTCCCCCTTGAGGATCATAATGTCTCGATTCTTAGGGGATGCGATCTCCAGATAGGCAAAAAAGGCACTCCCATTGCCCGTTCTCGGATGCACACCCTTAAGAAAGATGCCATTCTTTAGGACGTTAATTTTCATCCTAGGCTTGGCAGGACTAGGGATATTCGTTTCAGCCCACGCCAAGACACTCTCTACGGAATTCTCCTTTTCCGCAGCTGTGGCCGTAGTGAGGTCGGCATTTCTGTACGGTTTGTAGAATAATTGTTCATCTCCGGCCTGATCACCCGCAAGGTTCACTCGGATCTTCCCATTCGCAGGTACATGATAGGTACGTGGCGCAAAAGTCGGTTGTGCAGGCATGGACAAGGTGACATCCACAGGCGTTCCTTTTGCAGAACTGAGATGGAGATAGACATTGATAGCCTTGGTGTCATGCGTATGGTGTCGATTCACCTCTGGGACGGAAAACCAATACTCGTAGAACCCCTGCGCATGCAGTGTAGAGGAGCTAGCAAGGAGAAGTAGAACGAATAGACCAAACCCCGCGATCCCCTTCCTCAAATTCATTACTATGTTAGGCATTAACATTTCTCCCCTATATGATGTTCGTATTTATTCCCAAAGTTAGAAACTTTAGTATCAATGTAGACAGTTAGAAGCTTCTGAAAAAAGAACCTATTGACGAAAAGCAAGAACAGCACTCCCAACCCCAGCGCTTCACTGACAAAAGAAACGGAAGAGAGTTGTCCCCTCTTCCGTTAGATACGTAAAAACTCGCAATGGGTTACTAGATCGCCTCAATCGCGGCACGTGCGGCCGTGAGTCTTGCAATGGGGACTCGGAATGGCGAGCAACTCACGTAGTTCAACCCCAGCTCACAACAATAGCGAATCGAGGTTGGGTCTCCGCCATGTTCCCCACAGATCCCGAGCTTGATATTTGGTTTTGTACCACGTCCTAGGGTCACAGCGCGATCGATGAGGGAGACGACACCCTTTCGATCGAGGGTAGCAAATGGGTCGAATTTCAGAATGCCACTCTTTAGATAATAGGGCAGGAACTTAGCCACATCGTCTCGGCTAAATCCGAATACCATCTGCGTGAGGTCGTTTGTACCGAAACTAAAGAAGTCGGCCTCTTCAGCGATTTCATTGGCAGTCAACGCAGCACGTGGGATCTCGATCATCGTCCCGATGAGGAAGTCAATGCGATCGTTGTACTGTGCAAATACCTTTTCAGCCTCTGCCAAGATGACTGCCTTTTGGTTCTTAAACTCGTTGATGTGACCGACGAGTGGAATCATAATTTCGGGATGCACCTCTACGCCTCGTTTCTTCAAGATCAATGCCGCCTCGATAATCGCATGTGTCTGCATGCGTGTGATTTGCGGATAGAAGATCCCGAGACGACACCCACGGAAACCGAGCATGGGGTTGACTTCCTTGAGCTGCTCGACCAAGTTTTTCAAAACCTCTGGTTCTATCCCGAGCTCCTTTGCCTCCTTTACCTGCTGCGTATTGGTTTGTGGCAAGAACTCGTGTAGCGGTGGATCCAAGAGGCGTACCGTGACAGGAAGCCCTTGCATCGACTCAAAAATACCGACAAAGTCCTCTCGTTGAATCGGGAGTAGCTTGTCCAGCGCACGTTGACGTCCCTCGTCATCCTCGGCGAGGATCATCTGTCGCATGGCAGTGATTCTGTCAGGTTCGAAGAACATGTGTTCCGTACGGCAGAGTCCGATCCCCTGCGCCCCAAAACTCCGCGCTACAGCGCTATCGTGTGGAGTGTCCGCATTGGTACGCACCTTGACTTTCGCGAACTTGTCGGCGAGCTGCATCAGGCGCGCGAGGTCTCCACTCATTTCCACGGCGATGGTCTCGAGTTTTCCCTCGTATACACGCCCTGTGCTACCATTGAGGGAGATCCAATCTCCTTCTTTGAAAAGTCCGTTCGGAGTACGCAACTCGCGCTTTGAGTAATCAATTTCCAAAGATGCCACGCCCGAGACACAACATTTGCCCATGCCTCGCGCCACAACAGCAGCGTGTGAGGTCATACCTCCGCGAGCGGTCAAGATACCTTGCGCGACATGCATACCACTCAAATCTTCTGGCGAGGTCTCTTGCCGTACCAAGATGACCTTTTCTCCACGTGCCGCCCACTCTTCCGCGACGTCTGCAAAAAAGACGATACGCCCAGCAGCCGCCCCAGGAGATGCTGGCAATCCCGATGCCAACAACTTAGCCTTTGCTAGCGCCTCGCTAGCGAACACGGGATGTAATAGCTCATCCAACTTTTCAGGTTCCACGCGGAGTACGGCGGTCTTTTCGTCGATCATCCCCTCGTCGAGCATGTCCATGGCCATTTTGACCATAGCCATCCCCGTGCGCTTTCCCGAACGCGTCTGTAGCATCCAGAGTCTCCCATCTTGGATGGTAAACTCGATATCCTGCATGTCGTGGTAGTGCTGCTCGAGCTTCTGTTGGATAGCATTTAGCTCGGCAAACGCCTCTGGCATGACCTCCTCTAGCGATGGGGCGATACGCTTACGTTCCTCTTCCGAAATCTCTTTGAGCGCTGCCCAACGACGAGAGCCCTCGATGGTAATCGGTTGCGGCGTCCTGACTCCTGCCACAACGTCTTCTCCTTGTGCATTGATGAGGAATTCCCCGTTGAAGAGTCGTTCCCCCGTGGCAGCGTCACGCGTGAAGGCAACTCCTGTAGCGGAGGTATCCCCCATGTTACCGAATACCATACACTGGACGTTTACGGCGGTACCCCACTCTTCTGGAATCTTATTGAGGCGTCTGTAAAGCTTTGCCCGTTCATTCATCCAGCTTTCGAAGACGGCGAAAATCGCACCCCAGAGCTGTTCCTCGGCACTCACTGGGAAGGTCTTTCCAGTAGACTTCAGCACGATAGCCTTAAATTCGCTGACCAAGGTTTTGAGATCCTCCACGGTAAACTCTGTATCGGACTTGATGCCACGCTTCGCTTTTTGTGCATTGATGATCACCTCAAATGGGTCCTCAGCCTCCTTGGACTCAGGCTTCAATCCCAAAACAACGTCACCGTACATCTGGATAAAGCGGCGATAACTATCCCATGCGAATCGTGGATTTCCAGTACGCTTGGCGAGTCCCTCGACCGCCTCGTCATTCAACCCGAGATTCAGGATCGTGTCCATCATCCCAGGCATAGAAGCGCGAGCGCCAGAACGCACAGATACCAAAAGGGGATTCTCTTTATCACCGAATTTTGCCCCCATCTTCTCTTCCAAACCCGCCACTGCAGCGCGCACGTCGTCTTGTAAGAGCTTTACAATCTGTTCCTTTCCCAGCGTGTAGTAATCGTTGCAAGTGGTGGTCGTAATCGTAAAACCAGGAGGCACGGGCATCCCGAGCAAGCTCATCTCTGCGAGATTCGCCCCCTTTCCCCCCAGCTCGTTACGCATAGCGCCATTTCCTTGCGTTTTGGTGTCACCAAATGTGTACACACGCTGTTGCTTTTCGTTTGCCATTCTAATGCTTTTCACTTTTCGTTACTTATAACTCCATTTTAATGAACAAAGTTACGACAAACTTAGCAAAGGTTGCTCGCGTGTGCTAAGTCCCTTTTTCTTGCTTACCAGAGCAACGTTCCATAAAGTACAAGTGCCCCGTAACCAATGAGAAAACCGAGCGCCCCGATGAGTAGTCCAAATCTTTCCATATTTCTGACCTCTATGAATCCCGTGGAGTGCGCAATCGCATTAGGTGGCGTACTGACAGGCAACATCATGGCCAGAGAGGCGGCAAGTGCAATCCCGATCAGGAGCGTCTTTTCTCCACCAAAGGGCAGGAGTGTGGTCGCCATGCCCGTGGCGACGGTCGCTAAGATTGGCATGAGTAGCGCGGCAGTCGCGGTATTGCTGATGAAGGTAGACAGTAGCCAACAGATAAGTCCAGAGGCGATGATGACGATAAATGCAGGCCAGGCATCAAATGGTATCGATGTGACAATGGTCTGTGCTAGACCAGTCTCTCGCATGGCTTCTCCCAAGGCAAATCCACCGGCGACCATCCAGAGGACGCTCCAGTTGATCTTTCCAAGGTCGTGCTTGTTTATCACCCCCAACAAGCTAAAAACAGCAACAGGAAAGAGTGCGACCACCCCTGCTTGGATGCCCGTAATTTTATCGAACATCCAAAGTAGGATGGTGAGTATGAATGTGACCTCGACGACGTGGGTTTTCCATCCCTTCTTCAAATCGCCCTCTATGACCAAATGGATACGTTTTTGCTTGAACGGGAAGAGCCACTTCAAGAGGAGCCAAGATACGAAGAGGAGTAAGAAGGTCAGGGGCATCATATAGAGCACCCACTCTCCGAACCCGATATTGAAATTGAGACCCATAGGGTCGTTCAAATATTTCAAGGCGATGGCGTTGGGCGGCGTACCGATAGGAGTCCCCAATCCGCCGAGGTTTGCACCAGCAGGGATGGCCAAGGCGAGTGCGATTCGTCCCTTTCCATCTTTCGGCAAGGTTTTTAGGACGGGCGTAAGTATAGTTATCATCAGAGCCGCTGTTGCCGTGTTACTAATAAACATGGAAAATAGCCCCGTGATGAGGATAAATGCGAGTAGCACGTTTTCCGATTTAGTACCGAAGGGTTTCAATAAAATCCGTGCAATAGCGACATCCAGCCCTACGTGACTGGCGGCCATGGCCAGAACAAATCCCCCCATAAAGAGCATAATAATGGGGTCCGCAAACGTATGTAGGAGTGTTTTATAACTCATGACCACGCCGAGATTGGGCGTAGCTGGGTCTCTAAAGAAAGAGAATCCGCTATCAGAAACGGTAAGTAGGAGCATCACGAGTACCGTAATGGATGTCACCCACGCAGGGATGGGCTCAAGCACCCAGAGTATGGCGGCGTAAATAAAAAGTGCAATGACGCGCTGCTGCATGATGGGAAGGTCTGCCGGCAATCCTAAGAAATTCGGCGGGAGCGTCCATACCAACACAAAAAGGAGGGTGCACAGCAAGAAAAGAAGGAGACGTTGCAATCCAAACCTAACTTTTTTAGGATCATCTCCGAAGAGATACCCTCCAAATCTATTTACAAAACTTGCCATTTGACTTAAACTATCTAATAGAGATGTTTCTATCCGAAAGATAATACTTTTTTTATATCCAAAGCATATCGTTGCACTATTTATAGTGAAGATACCTACGGAGTAATCACGTATTTTGAGACAGGGCGAGGGAGACGCCCCTCCCTTTCGGGATTATTGTACGGTAAACACCGTTTATATAAATGATTTTTAGAAACTTAGCGCTATAATTAAAGGCGTTAAAGATGAAGGCAACCTAAGCGAAAGAGGTAGGATTTGTGGGGTGAATCCAGCGAATAATGCCCCCATTGCTTTTTTCCATACCTATTGATGTTTCAATAATTCCAAGCCTTCTTCTGTAAGATGGTATTTCTGGCGTGGATGTTTCGGATTGTCAGGATATATCGGAGCCACTAAATTCTGCCTTATTGCAGGATACAGATAAAATTCCAAGAAATTGCTCTTGTCTTTGAGTCCCATCATGCCCATGATTTCTCTTGTAGAGATTGTCTGTGCTCCGATTGCAGACAATATTTTTTGCACTTGCTGAGGAACTGTGGGGTAACTGTGGGATAACTGTGGGGTAACTATGGGGCTATACCCGACAGTTTTCCGGGTATAATGAAACACAACCCAAACGCTATTGCCATCGGTATGAAATTCCGGATTCGGGATACCGACGCGCCGGCACTCGTTTATCATAAGTCCGATACCGCGTCCCCAGCTTTCCAAGACCTCGCTTTTATACAGGACATTCGCAATAATCAAGTTTTGAGGTTCCGAATTATGCCCTCCGAGCAGTTTGTCAATGGTCATATCCGGTGGAAAAGATCCGCTGTTCTCAATCTCCACACGATCATCATAGATGGCAATTCCTACCGAACTTCCAGGTCGGTGATATGAGCGGTGGGCAAAGGCATTTGTACAGCACTCCCTTAATGCCTTGTAAGGTATTTCCAGCTCTTCATCCCGGTACAGACCTTCTACCTTTCCCGAGAGGGAAAGATGTTTGAAAAAGAACGCCATTGCTGCATCCAATAGGGTATAGATATTCCCCGTGATACGCTGATTGTCAATAAACTCATCTTTGGTAGTCCCTTTGAAACGTGCCAACCTGAGCAAACATTGGGGATAATAATAAAAATCATGCCCGAATAATACCACTGAAGCATTATTAAGTTTTTCGTTATGCAACAAGTTGAACTTTCCAAGAATGGTCGGCAAATCTTCCCGAATGGTGGCTTCGGGCAAACGCCCGCAACGGATTCCGCCACGCACTGCACCCATTATCGCGTGTTCGTCAAGGTCGGATATTTTAAGGTCTGGATTTGCCATCGACTCCCAGGCATACTTGCCTCCACGCTGCATCAGCAGTTGATTGTACATGTATTGCGGCATGGAAGATGTGACACTTTCTATCCGTTGGTAAGCCCGTTCTTTGTAAGAGAACGGACGCATATAGCGTTGTTCTTCCACAGACAAGGCTATTATACTCTTATTGGTATCGGGAATATCTGTATAAGATACTTCAATGGTGGCAAACGGCTCAACACGACGGATGGCTTCCGCTATATTGCGCTTGGTGGTATCGCTTACTTCCTGCCCGATAATCTTCCCCTTATCGTTTACTCCGAACAACACCGTGCCTCCTTCTCCGTTCAGGAAGGCACAAAGCGTTTCCATGCCACGCTCCAACTGCGCGGTGGTTTCTTTGAACTCCACATGACCGTTTTCCTTTTCAGCTATCAGTTGTTTTACTATATCGAGATTGTCTATACTCATATCCAATTCTTAACAATTGTGCAAGGATAGCGTTTTTCTCTGAAATTCGGAGAATAGCATACAGGAAACGATGGCTTCTCATATTGATTTTGCTTAAGGGAGAACAGTATGACACACCATTCTCCCGCTTATGTCTGATTTTTTATATGTGACAAGCGTCTCCTTTTCGTGTTGCATTTGTCTCTTGATTTTTTTATTCCCTCCCCTCGCATTTGACAAATACAATACTTCCGTACAGAAAAGAGTTTCTCTGCACGGAAGTACTTAGTTCCTTTTGCCTCGTTTTTTGCCTCGGAAGGTTGCCCTAACCTAGATACTCCCGATTTTTTCCTCCATCGCCCTATGGGGATAGGAGAAAATGGGGGGAGGACACCCTCCCGCGGAACGAGACTTTTTTTGAGGAAATCCTCCTATTGCATTTGCCCCTGCAACTCGTCAATACGCTTCTTCACCGCGTCGTACTTAGCCTGCATACCGTCCTCCATACGGAAACGGAAATAGAGCTGGCGCAAGAGATCAAGCGCAGCGTCGTGGTCATTTTTTGCCGCGGTAAGCTCTTCCAATACCGAGATGCTGACATGGAGCTCTTTGTTGGCCTCGTCCATGAGTCGGTCATAGTCTGCATCTTTTCCCTTTGGGAGGTTCACAGCTTCTGTTT
Organism: uncultured Bacteroidia bacterium; assembly: GCA_963543925.1. Lineage (GTDB taxonomy): Bacteria > Bacteroidota > Bacteroidia > Bacteroidales > CAJPTX01 > Bacteroides_D. The sequence continues at coordinate 9,576 of CAUUCP010000018.1, forward strand.
GTAGCGCAGCAGCCTTGTTGTAGTGCAATATCGCCACGTTATAGAGCATATCGTACCAGTCTGGCTTCAATTCGAGGGCTTTACGGTAATATTTTTCGGCAGCAGCGATATCTCCCAACTTTTCATACACATTTCCGAGAATACCATTGAGGAATGGGTTATTAGGATCTTCTACCAATGCCGTTTCTACATACTTGATAACCTCTTTGGGATCTCTCCCCTGCCGAATGGTATTATCAATAAGGCTGAGCATGATACACTTCTGGTTGGGGTATTTTGCTAGCCCCTCCTTCAGTACATCGTATGCCTTGGGCAGGAGTACGGAGTCCTGTAGCGCGACATCGGCGAGGAGGCAAAGTACTTCACCCTGCATGGTATATCCTAGTGCAATGGACTTGGAGTAACTTTCAAAAGCGTTTGCATACTCCTTGTTAGCAGCTTGTGAGAACCCGAGACAGTAGTTGAGCGTAGAGTCCATGACGAACTTCTTTCCAGTGGCCAGAGGGTCGATCTCAATAGCACCTTGGAAATCGCGAATCGCCTCTGGGTATCCTGCCTGTTTGTAGGCGTTGAGTCCTGCGTTTACGTAGGCATTACGCAATTGTATCAGGGATTCGGTAATGGAATTTTCCTTTTTCTTTTGCGGGTCGAGTTCTATAGCCTTCTTGTAGGCGTCGAATGCCTGTTGGAGGGGATTTTCCACCAATGCTTTTTTGATTTTGAAGAAGGTATACTTTCCGTCGGCATAGTAGTAATCGACATATTCAGTTTCGAATACGTGATAGTCCTTCCCTTCGATCTGTTCTTCCCTTTCCCCCTGTGGTCTCCCCATGAGGAGAGCGAAGGTTCCCTGATCCATGCCGAAGGTTAGATTACCTTGGTAAGCATTGAAGATCTTGACCATGAGCTCGCCTCGATCCATCCACGTCGCGAGCTTGAGTGCCTTCTTTTCGTTGGCAATATTCTCATTGCTCTTTTCGAGCTTTTTTTCCAAAGAGCGATAGTCGACAAAGCTCTGTGCACAGACTGTCGCTGCCGCACAAGCTGCGACCAATAAAAGAGTTAAAAATTTACGCATTGTCTAGAATTAGAGTTCAATTGCTCCCGTAGAGTGCGATACAAAGGTAAAAAACTATTCTATACTCGTGTTGTTTCCCGAAGGTGTATTTTCCTCCCCTCCTCCCTCTTCTATTGTGAGTTCATCCTCCTCCTCTTCAGGAGCGACGGGAGAAATAGATGCTATGGCGTCTCCCTTTTGTAGGGTGACACAGTGCACGCCCTTTGTATTTCGCGATGCAACTTTGGTCTGAGAGACGGGGAAGCGAATAATAACGCCATTTCTCGTAGAGATCATGAGGTGATCTTCGTCAGATACGAGGCTTATATTGACGAGTTCGCCTGCTTTCTCCGTATTTATCGTTCTGACCCCCATGCCTCCGCGACGTGTGACGCGGTACTCTTCGACCTCGGAACGTTTACAATAGCCGTCGTTTGAGATCACCAAGAGCTTCTGTTCGGTGTCTTTGGGTACAGCGACCATGCCGACCAGCCGATCGTCCTCGGCAATTCTCATCCCGATGACTCCCATCGCTTTACGCGCCACGGGACGGATATCTGACTCATGAAAACGGATGGCTTGCCCTAGTCGAGAGGCGAGCATGAGGTCACAATCTCCGTCGGTGAGTACGACATCTAGGAGTTGGTCAGAGTCACGGATCAGCACAGCGATGAGTCCCTTGGTTCTCACGTTGACATACTCCGCAAGGCTGGTTTTCTTGACAATGCCCTCCCTTGTGCAGAGTACGATGTAGTGTGAGTGGGTATACTCCTCGTCGTCGAGCTTCTTGACGTTGATAATGGCTTTGACGCGATCCCCTTGATCGATCGCGATAAGATTTTGCAATGCACGTCCCTTGGTATTTTTTCCTCCTTCAGGGATATCGTATACCTTGAGCCAGTAGCACAATCCTCGCTCAGTAAAGATGAGCAAGGTGTTATGCATAGTGGTGGTATAGAGGTGCTCGATGAAGTCCTCGTCTCGGGTCTGTGTGCTGCGTACGCCTCGTCCTCCGCGATGTTGTGAGCGATACTCCGCGAGATTGGTTCTATTGATATACCCGAGGTGAGAGAAGGTAATCACGACATCGTCGTCTGCGTAGAAATCTTCTGGTACAAATTCCCCACTATCGGGCACAATCTCGGTACGTCTTTTCTCTGGGAAACGGTTCTTAAGGTCGATGAGCTCGTCCTTCATGACCGTTCGCTGCATTTCGGGATCTGCAAGGAGCTTTGTGAGATAATCAATCTTAGCTTGCAATTCGTTCCTCTCGTTGATCAGCTTTTCTCTTTCGAGTCCCGTGAGTGCTCGCAAGCGCATATCAACGATGGCCTGTGCCTGAATCTCGGAGAGGTTGAACGCCAACATGAGATGCTGTACCGCCTCTGTGGTTTCGTGTGCAGCGCGAATGATCTTGATCACCTCGTCGATGTTATCGAGTGCAACGATCAACCCCTCTAGGATATGGATACGATCTTGCGCCTTTCGGAGCTCGAAACGCGATCTGCGCAGTATCACCTCGTGTCGATGGGCTACGAAGTTGGCAATCAGCTCCTTTAGGTTCAAGAGCATCGGACGCCCGTTGACCAAGACGATATTATTGACAGCAAAGACCTTTTGTAGATCGGAATGTCGGTAGAGGTGATTGAGTACGACCTGTGGTACGGCTTCCTTCTTGAGGATAATGACAATCCTCATTCCGTTTTTCCCCGACTCGTCGTTGATGTAGCTAATCCCCTCGATTTGCTTGTCGTTGACCAAGGCAGCGATTTTTGCAATCATCTCCGCCTTGTTCACCATGTAGGGGATTTCGGTGACGATGATGCTCACGCGACCATTTTCCTTGGTTTCAAAATCGCATCGTGCACGCATCATGATGCGCCCCTTACCTGTCGCAAAAGCCTCTCTAATGCCAGCGGTGCCATAGATAATCCCCCCTGTTGGGAAGTCGGGACCTTTGATATGGCACATGAGCTCGTCGAGCGAGATTTCGTTGTTATCGATATAGGCACAAATGGCGTCGACCACCTCGCCTAGGTGATGGGGTGGCATAAGGGTAGCCATACCAACAGCAATGCCAGCAGCACCATTGACTAGCAACAATGGGACTCGAGTGGGTAGGACGGTCGGCTCTTTGAAAGATTCGTCAAAGTTTGGAACGAAATCAACGGTATCTTTTTCAAGATCTTTGAGGACATCGTCGGTAATCACTTCGAGCTTTGACTCTGTGTAACGCATGGCGGCAGGTCCATCTCCGTCGATAGAGCCGAAGTTCCCCTGCCCCAACACCAACGGGTAGCGAAGCGACCACCATTGTGCCATTCTGACCATGGTGTCGTAGACGGAGGAGTCCCCGTGCGGGTGGTAACGCCCTAATACATGCCCGACGGTAGTTGCGGACTTTTTTGTCTGGGCTTGGTGTGTGAGCCCTAATTCGTTCATACCGTAAAGCACACGACGGTGAACAGGTTTCAATCCATCTCGCACGTCAGGTAGGGCGCGAGACACGATAACAGACATCGCATAGTCGATGTAGGAGGATTTCATCTGGTCGTCAATGTCGACCTGTTGTATACGCTCTACGATGCCCGTTTCTTCTGCCATTTCTTCACCCTAATTTCCAGTCCAAAGGTACAAAAAAGAATGGAGATAGGGTATGCTGGTTCTTTCCCAGCAGGTTCATGGGGTATGAGGTAGTGTCCGTAAAAAGTGAGTAGTGTCCGTAAAAGTATGTAATAGGCTGCCTATTTCTCCACCTGTCGCTCGCTCTTTCTCCCTCCATTCCACACTACCACTTTAGAAAATCATAAAACAGTATTTCTATATAACTATAAATAATGCGATATAGAAATTATGGAATACATTTATAATAAGGGCGTTCTTCCTGCCAAATTGACAGGCTCTACAAAGGGTCTACACCGACGATATACCGACTATATACCGACTATACAAAGACGACAAAATGTCACTACACCCGCTCTACCCTATCCCACCCTGTGGGGAGTCGCGTATATTTAGGAATATATAAAGCTTTGTAAGCTCACGATTGCCGACCCGCGCTCACCCCCTTACACACTTTTCTAGAACGGTATCCCTGCGTTCTACCTGCGCTCTACCTGCGTTTAGAGACTTTTTTTGGGGGGGGGCAGTGTCTGTTATTTTTCGTCTGGTCCTTCGCGTGTGAATGTAACATTTTGACGAGATGAATCTGTAAGTAGGTTATTCGTAACTAAAAGATTATTACCTTTGGGGTAAGGTAGTAGTTAGAGATGCGCGACGCAGGGTTGTGGGATTATTTGCAGAAGCTAGAGCGCCAAGGGGCGCAACAGGGCGGTGGCAATTCGCAGCTCCGTCGTGTGTTGGCGTCGTGCAATCCAGAACTAGAGATGGCAGAGATCGCGCAGCGTTGGTATGCAAGTGGAGCACAGGAGGTGCTTCTTTTTGAGAATACGGGGACCCGCTACCCCGTAGCGATGCAGCTTTACGCCTCTCCGTCACGTCTACTCTCGCTGATGGGCGCCCAGCATTACGACGAGGTACAGCAGCGTCTTGCGGGTCTTTTTACGCAACTCACAACCCCACCCAAGGGGGATATAGGGAAGTTGCGGATACTCCGTACTTTGGCACGGGTGGGGAAATTTTTCCCGCGTAGCGTACGCAAGAAAGCTCCTTGTCAAGAGGTCGTAGAACGCACGCCCGATCTTGGTACCTTGCCGGTGCTGAAGTGTTGGCCAAAGGATGGCGGGCGCTTTGTGACGTTGCCGATGGTTATCACGCAAGACCCAGAGACAGGGGTTCGCAATGTGGGGATGTATCGTCTTCAGATCCTTGATTCAACCACGACGGGCATGCATTGGCATGCGCACAAGACGGGAGCAGCACACTATCGGAAATATTATTCTCGTTGCGAACGGATGCCCGTGGCTGTGGCTCTTGGTGGCGATCCGCTACTCGCTTATTGTGCTACGGCACCCTTGCCAGCAGGGATAGACGAATTTCTTTTTGCGGGCCTATTGCGCGGACGTCGCGTGGAAATGGTGCGCGGGATAACGGTTCCCTTGGAGGTGCCGGCAGAGGCGGACATCATCCTCGAGGGGTATATCGATACTACGGGGAAGGAGGAAGATGTGTGTTGGGAGGGACCTTTTGGCGATCATACGGGTTTTTATTCCGAGCCAGACTGGTATCCTCGTTTCCATGTGACGTGTATCACCCATCGTCGTCATGCGGTCTACCCTGCGACACTGGTGGGAGTGCCTCCGATGGAGGACAGTGTGTTGGCAGAGGCAACAGAGCGAATTTTTGCCCCGCTGATTCAACGGACGTTGATTCCCTCTTTGCAAGACCTTCATCTTCCTAGTGCTGGGGTAGCGCATAACCTCGCTTTTGTGCACGGCGACCCTCACGAAGCCTATCCGGATCGCGAGGCATTGGCGCATGCGATCTGGGGGGCAGGTCAGCTAATGTTTACCAAGTACGTGGTTCGTCTTCCTGCCCGTGTGTCGCTTCGGGACTATACGTCAGTCCTCTCCCAATTTTTATCTTTGCGAGCGGATCAGCTTTTTTTCTCTCACGGTGCGATGGATGTTCTGGAGCATGCGAGTGAGTCGTTCTGTCGCGGCTCGAAGCTCTTTATCGACCTGAGTGGTAGTGATGTTCCCCCAGCTCCGTTACGTTGGAGTGATGTTGTCCCAGAACTCGGCGGACGTGGGTTATGGGTTGGCGATACTCTTCTTTTGCAGGTCGTTACCCTAACGGAGGTACGCACTGTCGTGGAGGGGCAACGTCTGTTTGAACGTGTCGCCTCTGCAACTCAGAGCACGCCTCTTGCGGTAGCGCTTTGTGACCCGACAATGCCCCACACGGATCCCTATTTACTGCTATGGCTTCTTTGTGCGAATACGGCGCCAGCACGGGATATTTGGTCTATAGGCGAGAGTGGGAAGCAGTTCCTAATCGATGCGCGTGCAAAACACGATATAGACAAACGCCCTTGGCCATGTGTGGCAGCTAGCAGTCGCTCGACGCAAGACCAAGTCTCCGCACGGTGGGGAGAGTATGGTTTGAGCGAGGGCGTCCTCCCCTCTCCATCGGCAAAATTTCAATGATGGGGATGATAAAGAGCATCTTGGTACGCTGTCGCCGCCTTGTTTGTGTGGTGAGTATCCTGTTGTTTGCCATTCCTGTGCAAGCCCAGCTGCGGGATACGAGCGTCACAGTAAATTTCTATGGGATAGACAATGGATTAGCGAATCCAGATGTGAACGAGATCTTTCGCGACGCGTTCGGTATGTTGTGGATTGGTACAAGTGGGGGTGGTGTATCTTGTTTCGACGCGATGCACTTTTTCAACTACTACCCCAATCCTGATCATCCCGACTCGCTGGTTGATGGTAATATCCGCGGGATTTCAGAAGATCAGGAGCACAACATCTGGTTAGCGACGGCGAAGGGGATTTCTTGTTACGACCGTACGTTGATGCATTTTCGTAACTATGCTCAGACCTATGAGACCACCGATAGTACTGAGTATAGTGGTGTGCTGGACGTTTACGTGACTCGAGAGAATACATACTGGATGGTCACATATCGTGGGCTGGCGAGGTTTAATCCTAATACGGGTAGTGCGACATTTTACGATTTTCCCTATCTTTTGAAGCCCTCTTCACGGTTTCCACAGACCAAGATTCGGGAGGATCGGAATGGTCTTTTGTGGGTTTTGGTCAGTGGTGTTCTTCTCTCCTTCGATCCAGAGCAAGAGCGTTACGCGACGCTTCGTGCCTCGGGGTATGAGACAGGCGGCTCGGATCTGGAGCATATCTGTGGTTTTGCTTTTGACAGAGAACACCATCTTTGTTTGGCGACAGAGGAGAATGTCTATGTGTATCAGGATGCGATCAATCTTCCCCTTGTCTATCCGACGCCTCGTCAGGAGTGTGGTAAACGTCTTCAACTAGAGTCCTTTTGGCTGGATAGTGACGACGCATTTTGGGGTTTGAGTGACGGCCGTCTTTACTTTGTAGAGAAGAGTACTGGGGTTTGGCAACGTTATAAAAATATCTATACGACGACCGAAAAGTTGGGTTTTGTGCCTAATGCGGGGGTCAACTTCGACGACAAGCATCTCTTTTTCTTTCCGATAGAGGGTGGTTTTGCGATGTGGGACTTGCGTCCTACCTTCTTTACTCAGACGACCTCTCGTTTGGACTGTCAGTCTCAGTTGCGCAACAAAAGTGTCACGGCGATCTACACGCAGGAAGATAAGGGGGTTTGGCTTGGTACGAGTGACGGCGAGGTGCTTTATTTTGACCGCGGTACGGACACGGTGGTCAACTTCACGGATTTGCAATCGAGTCCCCTTCGCCAGCATTCGTCTCGTGTAAATGCATTTTACCGTTTTCCGTCTGGAGAGCTTGTTGCAGGTACGAGCGAGGGTTTGCTTTACTTCGCCCCAAAAGAAGAGAAGTGGGGACGCAGTTTTCCGTCCTCTTGGTTGTTCACCTTGGCAGAAAAGCTTGATGGGAAGTATATCAACAAGCTTACCCCTCTGGACGCACATCGTCTAGGGATCGGTTTACGGGATGGTTTCTTTGTGTATGACCTTCAGCAACATCTTTTACAGGAATACCCCTCATTGCGCGGGAAAGATATTCGGGAGTTTACTTATGAAGCCCCCGAGCATGTGGTGTGTGTGGGCGACCATTCGCTTTACCGTGTGAACCTAGAGGTGCATAGTTGCGAGCAAATAGATTTTACCACAGCGCCAGATGGGAAACTGTTGGAGGTAGCGGCGTTGAGTGTAGCACACGGTACAGATAGGAGTTTGTGGGTGGGTACGAACAATGGGCTTTTCCACCTCGAACATGGCGAGAGTGCTTGTTATCTTGCACTTTCACATTATTTCTTCAAATCGAACCCCCTGAATTCGCTGGCGTGTGACCAACATGGTAATGTATGGATAGCGACCCAACGTGGTATCGTCGAGTATGACCCGATGTTGTCTCAACTGTTTCTTTTTGGTAAGAATGATGGTCTTCGCTACAAGAGCTTTAGTCGTAACATTGGCTTTGTATCTCCCCAGAATGTGATTTACTTTGGGAGTACGGTAGGTCTTACTTATTTTCGTCCTCGCGCGCACGAACGTGCGGAGAGTGATCGTGTATTGGTTAGTAAGTTAACCTTTTTTTGTATCGACGAAGTTCGCGAGATACCGACGTTGACCACGCACAGTTTGACCATACCAGCGGATAGTCCGTCCGTCAGTTTCCAGCTCACGCTGTTGGATTTTGCCAATCGTTCCCCCGTTTATTTCCAAGTCATGTTGGAGGGGCACTATGATCGTTGGACGGATGTGGAAAGTCTGAGTATCGTGAATATCAACAATCTGCGGGAGGGGGACTATATATTTCGCTACCGCGCTTCGCTAGACCGTGAGGTTTGGACAGAGGGCGAGCCCTATCACCTGCATGTGTTGCGGGATTTTTCTCTTCGCGATTTTATATGGAACTACCTTCCTTTCATCACGATTTTGTTCATCGTACTGACGATCTTCTTTGTTCGCTACTACATCATGGATAGTCACAGCAAGGTGAATGAGCGCATCAAGATGACCATGCATCTGGAGGCGTTGAACCAGAGCTTGCAGGAGAAAGACCGTATAATAGATGTAGAGTTACACAATGCGCGGCATTCGCAGAACGTGATTCTTCCGTCTTTGCAAAGTATCCAACGTAGTGCGCCTTCGAGCTTTGTATTGTTCAAACCGTTGCGTGAAGTGAGTGGTGATATTTACTGGTACTCGACGTATGAGCAGTATATTTACGTAGGCGTGATCGACTGTACGGGGCATGGTATCTCGGCGGCGATCATGTCCCTGATCACCTACGTCTTTCTTCACGACATCATCATCGTGCGCCATGCAACGAGCGCGAGTCGGATCTTGACGCTGCTGAGTAATTCGCTGTACGAACGCAATATGCATCTTCAAAATATGGAGGTGATTAGTGAGGGCGCCGACGTCTCGATGTGCGTAATAGATACGGAGCGTCAGATGATCAACTTTGCGGGCGCGTTTTTGCGTATCCTCCATTGTCACAATGGTTCGGCGGATGTTTACGCGGGCGATGCGGCATTTGTGGGCAGTGAGGGGAATTTGAATTTCACCTCGCGGATGATCCACTACAAGCCGTCGGATGAATTGTTTTTGTTTAGTGATGGCTATTCGGATCAGATAGGTGGTCCCCATGCGAAGAAGATGCGTTTTGCGCGCTTTCAGGAGTTGATAGCTCAGGCGTCTCAATTACCGATTGCCGAACAGGAGGGTTTCCTTTCAGCAGCTCTTGCCGAGTGGCAGGGATCGAACTCGCAGTACGACGATATTACGGTACTGGGGCTGGGGTGTAATTTCCAAACTGGGAGAACGTCATAATATTTTTTGGTTCTGGGTTGCTCGAAGCAGCGTGAAGTGGGGGGGCGAGTGAAGGCAAGCGAGTGAGGATAGGGGGCGGAGGAGGAGCTCATCATGGGCAGCGACGAAGTGGTGGTTTAATTTTCGGAATTTCTGTTTCTTGTTCAGAGAGGATTTGTCCCCCTTGTATTGCACTTTTTCTTATCTTTGTCGGAACGTTCTATAAAAAAGTATCTTATGCGTATAAAAAGACTAGGCATATTCCTTCCGTTGCTGGGAGTGTTTGCAGCGGGTTGTACCCCACAGTTGGACGTAGAGACGCCCGTGGTGAAAGAGAAAGTGGCGATGGCAGATGGGCTGACTCAGGAGGAGATAGCGAATGCGAAGCTGACCCCAGAGGTTCTGTGGAAGATGGGACGGTTGGGGGCGGTGAGTCTTTCTCCAGATCGGACTCAAGTATTGTACACGGTGACGCACACGAACATTCGCGAGGCAAAGAGTGGGACACGTATCTACCTGCAAGGGATCAAAGAGAATACGCCGCATCTTTTTTACGAGGGAGGTCATTCTCCGCAGTGGCTTTCGGATGGTAAAAGCGTTGTTTTTTTGAAGTCTGTGAATGGCGTAACTCAACTCTTTGAGTTGGGTACGGGTGCAGAGGCTCAGGTGCAGCAATTGACCGACTTTGCAGAGGGGATAGATTCCTATTGGGTATCCCCCGATGGTGGGAAGCTTCTTTACTCACGCAAGGTGCAGGTAGAGAAGACGACGGCGGATCGTTATCCGAATTATGCGAATGCGAATGTGCGTATCATAGATAGTATGATGTATCGCCACTGGGACTATTGGGTTGATGGTCAATATTCTCACCTTTTCCTAACGGACTTTTCTAGGAATGGTATTGGCGTGGGGGTGGATCTGAATGCAGGGGAACCGTATGATACGCCTTTAGCTCCAGACTTCAATTCGTCGGATGTAGCTTGGTCTTGTGACTCCAAGGTGATTTACTACACCTCTAAGAAGCAAACGGGGCGTGCGTATGCGACGGGTACAGACTCTGACGTGTATCGTTACACGCTTTCCGATGGGACTACGACCAACCTTACCGCTGGTAATCTGGGCTATGACAAGCAACCAGTGCCCTCTTCTGACGGTAATTACCTTCTTTGGCAGCGTATGCGCACCCCAGGTTACGAGAGTGACAAGATGGAGTTGATGTGTCTTGACTTGCGGAGTGGCGAGAAGCGCCTTCTGACGGAGAAGTGGGATCAGAATGCGGATGAATTCCAGTGGAGTGTGGATGGTAAATCAGTTTATATCCGGAGTGGTATCAAGGGTACGATCCAGCTCTTTGAGCTAGATTTTTCCTCTGGGGAGATTCGCCAAATCACGGACGGACAGTGGAATGTCACTTGGGCAGGTTTGTCGGCCGCGAATGAGTGGATCATCGCAACGACGCAGCTCAACAAGGGGGCGGAGCTTTATACGTATCGTAACGGTGTCTGCGAACCTTTTTCACACATCAACGATGATATCTATTCGACCATCAAGTTTAGTCGCGTTGAGGGGCGTTGGATGCGTACGACGGATGGTGGTCAGATGCTGACGTGGATTGTTTATCCTCCAGATTTTGATTCTACGCAGAAGTATCCGACGCTTCTTTACTGCCAAGGTGGTCCGCAGAGCACGGTAAGTCAATTCTTTAGCTATCGTTGGAACTTGCAGTTGATGGCGTCGATGGGGTATGTGGTAGTAGCCCCGAATCGTCATGGTGTCCCCTCGTTCGGACAAGCGTGGAATGCGCAGATATCAGGAGATTACAGTGGTCAGAATATTCGGGACTATCTGACGGCGATCGATGAGGTAGCGAAGGAGCCTTGGTGTAACAAAGATCGTCTTGGTGCTGTGGGTGCCTCTTATGGCGGTTATTCCGTTTACTATCTCGCTGGGGTACACAATGGTCGTTTCAAGGCCTTTATCGCTCATAATGGGATGTTTAACTTCGAGAGTTTCTACAATTCGACAGAGGAAACCTTTTTCCCGAACCATGATTTTGGCGGTCCTTACTGGGATAAGAGCAACTATACAGCACAACGTTCTTTTATGAACAGTCCTCACCTATTGGTAAAGAAGTGGGATACGCCGATCCTGATCATCGTTGGCGAGCGTGATTTCCGCATCCCCTATACGGAGGGTCTCCAAGCCTTCAATGCAGCACAGCTGTTGGGGGTACCGTCACGTTTGTGCGTATACCCAGAGGAGACTCACTTCGTGAGCAAGCCACAGAATGTAATGGTGTGGCAGTATGAGTTTTTTGGCTGGCTAGATCGTTGGTTAAAAAAGTAGTGTGAGCGCAGCTATCCCCTTCAGAAATGTGCGCGTTATCCTGTGGTCGCTGTGTATTTTTGAAGGGGATTGTTTTCATCTGCTGCGATGGCGAAGTGGTGCGTTTTTCTTTCGACATTTTTGAGCAACGCCTTCTTCGGAGGTTATTGTTTGTACAGAAGGATGTTTCCTTTGTTCCATCCTAAATGGTAAGTGTCTATTTTCTAAAAAATTATTACATTTGCCCAAGAAAAGGTGACAAGGTACGTCTTTTGATAGACTAGCAGGTGTAAAACACCGCCCACAACTGACCGACAAGAGGCTTTAGTGAAACTGATTAGACAACAGACGAATAATGGATGTTTTAGAGATACCCAATACGGCGAAAACCCCTCAGATAAGCTTGAACCCCAATGGGCATCTGCTCTTTGCTGGACGTTCGATCCCAGAGAACTCTATTGAGTTTTATCGTTCTACGATGGATTGGCTGGTCGAATATACCCGCCAGCCACAAGCGTTGACCGAGGTAGAGATGCGGTTCGAGTATTTCAACACGAGTTCGTCCAAGTGTATCTTGGATATCTTTAAGCATTTGGCTAAGATTCACGAGCTTCCTGGGAAGGAGGTTCATGTGAAGTGGTACTTCTTCCCCGAGGATGAGGATATGTACGAATCGGGGTCGGATTATAGTACCATCGTGAAGATCCCGTTCGAGTTTATCTCTACCGAGGAGGAATAGTCCTCTGCCCTGCCCCTTCGCTCTGATGGGGTTGGGAAACTGCTGGGGATGTTTGAGAGAAACTACGTGGGGATTTTCTTGGTTGGAGGGTTGTAAGGTCACGGTTACGTTTAGTATTTGTCCTTCGCTTCTTTTGTGGTACACCCTTTTCTCCCGCTTCTCTCTTGTAAAGGTCAATGCTATTCACGGTCTAGAGTGATCGATTTCAAAGAGTTAGTACAGCGTACGGGCGCACTCCCCGAGGTATCTCGGTTGCGTCGTTTGCGCGAGACCCCGCAGTCGATATTGTTGCGTGGTGTGGAAGGCTCTTTCCTCTCGCTATTGGCAGGAGGAGAGAGCCTTGGTCTTGTGGATGCCCCTGCGCAGTCATTGGTCTCGTCCCCCCCATTGCGTTTATCGGTGTTGTTGGGATCGGATCATGACGAGGCAGCGCATCTTTTCACCGATCTCGTCTCTTTTTGCGGGAAGGAGCATGTTTATTTTTTTCCCTCTTCCTACCGTGGTCGCATAGACCCAGCCAACCGTCTGGCAGAACGTGCCGTACAGCGCACGGAGACCCTCTTGGCGCTGACCTCGGGGGGTGGTGGTAGTGTCTTTGTGGTCTCTTATCCCTCGGCGCTTGCAGAAAAGTTGACCTTGCAAGGCACGGACACCTCGAATAGTCTTTCCCTCTCGGTCGGCGATAAGGTAGACCAAGATTTGTGGCTAGAGAAGCTGGAGGAGATCGGTTTTACACAAGAGGAGTTCGTTTACGAACCAGGACAGTTTGCGCGTCGTGGCGCGATAGTCGACCTTTTTTCCTACGCAGATTTCTACCCTTATCGGATTGACTTTCTTGGTAATCGTGTAGATTCTATTCGGCGTTTTGCAGTGGACACGCAGCGCTCGATAGAGACACTGTCTAGTATTCGTATCATAGGCGCTTTGGAGGAAGCTCCTGAATCTCAATCTCTTATTCAAGACCTTTTTCCAGCCAATACATTGCTCTGGACACCAGAGAGGGGGCTTCTATTGTCGGACTATGAGCGGATTTACGGCGAGTTGGATGCCGAGCTCAGTGTTCACTTTGCGTCTCCTGATGAGTTAGGTCGTCTCTTTGCGTCTTTTTCGACCCTTGAGCGCGGCGTGATCCAAGTTCCGAAGGGGGTAGAGAGCGTCATGTTTTCGACATCTCCTCAGCCTGTTTTTCGTAAGAATTTCCAGCTAATAGCGCAAACGCTACGGGAGGAGGCTTCCGCAGGGCGTTTGACGTACATTTTTTCGGAACAAGACTCACAACTAGAACGTCTTGATTCTATTTTCCACGACCACAAGTTGGTGCGAGGTCGGGACTACGAATTGGTACAGACCTCCGTCCACCAAGGCTTTTTAGCGCCAAAGCTGGGTGTAAATTTTTTCACCGATCACGAGCTTTTTGAACGCCACCATGCCTATCGTCTTTCTCGGCAGCTATCAAAGCGCGATGCCCTGAGTATGAGCGAGCTACAACAGCTCAAACCGGGTGACTACGTCGTACACGAGGATTATGGGATCGGGATCTTCGAGGGGCTTATCTCTCACCGTAAGGATGGCGTAACGTACGAATTGGTTCGTCTTTCCTATCGTGATCGCGACTCACTTTTGATGAGTGTTCACAGCCTTGACAAGCTTTCGAAATACCGTTCGAGCGATGATACGCCTCCAGTGCTAAACAAGCTTAATTCAGCAGCATGGGGCAAATTGAAGGCTAGAACAAAGAAGCAGGTCAAGGATATCGCTCGCGATCTGATCCAGATTTATGCCGAGCGTCGTGCGAAGGAGGGTTTTGCATTTTCTCCTGACACTTATCTTCAGGAGGAGCTAGAGGCCTCGTTCCCTTACGAAGATACTCCCGATCAGCTTTCGACGACCCTTGCGGTCAAGCACGATATGGAGCAGCGCGTCCCGATGGATCGTCTGATTTGTGCAGACGTGGGGTTTGGTAAGACGGAGATAGCGATCCGCGCCTCCTTCAAGGCAGTCACCGACAGCAAGCAGGTGGCAGTTTTAGTACCGACGACGGTTCTTGCGCTCCAACACTACCGAACCTTCACGCGTCGTTTGGCGAACTTTCCAGCTCGTGTAGCGATGTTGACTCGTCTTCAGTCGTCTCGGGAGCAGAAAGAGATTCTTGCGTCTCTAGCCGATGGGAAAATCGATATCGTCATTGGTACCCACGCGCTTCTTCGTCCGACAATAAAGTTCAAAGATTTAGGTTTATTGGTTGTCGATGAGGAGCAGAAATTTGGCGTTGCTGCTAAGGAGCACCTCAAGGCGCTTCGTACGCATATCGACACTCTTACGCTGACGGCGACTCCGATCCCTCGTACGCTGCAATTTTCCCTGATGGGGGCTCGAGATATGAGCTTAATCTCGACACCTCCCCCTAACCGCTATCCTATCGAAACAGAGGTGATGCCTTTTGACGAGACGCGTATCGCAGCGGCCATCCGTCAAGAGATACAACGTGGTGGGCAGGTTTACTTTGTCAATAATTTGGTGCAGAACCTGTCGATCCTTTTGAGACGTCTTTCAGACTTACTTCCCGAGGTTCGTTTTGGTGTAGCTCATGGTCAGATGAAGGGTTCTGAGCTTGAGCAGGTGATGCTCGAATTTATGAATGGTGACTATGATGTGCTGCTTTGCACCTCGATCGTAGAGGCTGGGCTTGACATTCCGAATGTGAATACCATCTTCATCAACAATGGTCAGCGTTTTGGACTTGGTGATCTTCACCAGTTGCGTGGGCGTGTAGGGCGGTCGGATCGTAAGGCTTATTGCTATATCTTGACGCCAGACGCCGAGCACCTTACCCCTAGTGCCCAGCAACGTTTGCGTGCGATCGTCGAGTATGCGGATCTGGGAAGTGGGATGAATCTTGCGATGCAGGATCTGAACATTCGCGGCGCAGGGAATCTTTTGGGTGCCGAGCAAAGTGGTTTTGTAGTAGACTTGGGGATCGAGACCTATTACCGCATCCTTGATGAAGCGGTGGAGGAGCTCAAGCAAGAGGAATTTTCGGAGCTCTTTACAGAGGGGGGTGCTTCTGCTGGTAGTAAATCTCCAGGCTTTTTCGTTCCAGAATGTGTGGTAGACAGTGACTTACCTCTTTACCTTCCAGACTCGTATGTGGAGAGCACTTCGGAGCGTATGACGCTTTACCGAGAGCTTACCAAGCTTCGGAATGAATCTGAGGTAGCTTCCTTTTCGGCGTCGTTAGTGGATCGTTTTGGCATTCTTCCTACGGAGGCCTCGGAGCTGTTGCGTGTACCGCTCCTAAAGAGCGATGCGCATCGTCTTGGTATCCAGCGCATCCAGATACAGAATGGAGTAATGGCATTGCATTTTGTGACTCCGATGACGTCTCCTTTTTACAAGACCGAAACTTTTAGTCGCGTGCTCAGGAATATTTCCATAGTTGGTAATCGAGCTCAGTTGCGCCAAACCGAAAAAGCGTTGTATCTTGTGGTTCGTAAAATAGATAATATCGCAGCCGCTCGCGACTTTTTAGGTCAATTAGCCCACACCTGATGCTTTCCGACGTTCTTACGCTCGACATAGGTAATTCACGCACCAAGGCTGCGATATGGCAGGGTGGCGAGTTGACTCATCTAGCGACCTTTGAGACGCTTTCGGTCTCTCCGATCCTCGCATGGGCGCAGCGTTACCATGCTTCGTCGTGCAGCGTTTCTAGTGTCAACGCTGGTGCGGAGGGGCTTTTGCAAGAGCTTTCAGATCATTTTTCACGCTTTCACCTTCTCACGTCGCAAAGTACGATCCCCTTTCTCAAGGGCGACTATTTTTATCCGACCCTAGGGAGTGACCGGATAGCGGCGCTTGTGGGTGCTTTTAAGCGTGCCGAGCGCGGTAAATCGCTTTTAGTCATTGATGCAGGGACGGCACTGACTTATGATTTTATCGATGCTTCGGGTTGTTACCAAGGCGGACTTATCTCTCTGGGTCTTGAAATGCGTCGGCAGGCGTTACATACGTTTACCAGCCGTTTACCGTTAGTAGACATACCGAACTCCACTTTTTTTCCACTCACTTCGGGTACTGAGCAGTGTTTACAATCTGGGATTCTGACGGGGGTTCTAGGCGAGTTGGAGTATTTGCATGGTTTGTTAGCGGAGCGTTTCGGAGCTTTTGATATTTATCTGACGGGTGGCGACGCTTTTTGTTTGTCAAACTTTTATCTTTGTGCAAGTTTTGTTGCGCCAAATTTAGTTTTGGAGGGTCTTTATGAAGTGCTGGATTGGAATCTCTAGGTTATTATCCCTACTGGGCTGCGTTGCTTTGTGTAGTCTTGTGGCTCAGGGTCAGGTAACGAATACCAGCTCTCCGTATTCCCGTTATGGTTTGGGTGATCGCGAGGTGATTGGGTATGGGAAATCCCTTGGTCTGGGCGGTGTGTCTCTGGGGCTGCGCGATAAGAATATGATGAATGGAGTGAACCCTGCTTCGTTCTCTTCTCAGGACTCTATGGCTTTTATCTTGGATGTTGCATTGAAGGGGCGTTATGTATTTTCGCAAGCGTCGGATGGCAAGTCTCATAGCGAGACTGCAGCTAATATCCATCACGTGGGTATGCAGTTTCCAGCGGGGAAATACTTTGGCATTGGGATGGGTTTTCAGCCCTTTACGCAGATGGGGTATGATGTAACGCGCTATGAGACCTCCCTTGAGCTTCAGAGCAAGATAGGTAATATCCGTTACCATCATCATGGGCATGGGGGCTTAAACGAAGCTTTTTTCGGGATAGCTTACAAGCCGCATCCGTTGGTATCTTTCGGCTTGAAGGGTCGTTACCTTTTCGGTTCTCTGAATTATTCTCAGGACATGTATGTGCCGAACCATCCGATTTATGCGGACGTTCGGTTTGACGATCGTGTAGTAGTTCGTGGCTATGGTGTGTCGGTTGGTGCTCAGGTAACGCTTCCTTTGAACAGTGAGGAACGTCGTCTTCGTTTTGGCGCCATAGCCGACCTCGTCCCCTCCCTTGAGGCGGAGCATCGTCAGGAGGTATCCCAGCTTTATTTGAACAATAGTCTCCAAGTGGCTAATAATTACCTAGCAGGGCGTGAGCGAGTGCAGTATCCTCTGCGTTATGGTAGTGGTTTCTTTTATGAGTCTCGCAACCTCTGCTATGGAGCAGATTTTACCCTGCAGGATTGGACAGGCTTTCGTTTTCGTAATGCTCCGCACCAATACGGTGCATCCTATTCGGTGAATGCTGGTTTGCAATGGGTGCCCAATCCCACGGATCTTCGTTACTATTTCAAACGAGTGCAGTACCGTTTTGGGGCTTACTATTCTCAACTACCGATGTTCGTCAATGCGCAGCCGATACATGACGCGGGGCTCAGCGTTGGTCTTGGCTTACCCTATAAATACTTTTCTTCAGTATTCCACACAGCGATTCGTTTGGGTATGCGAGGAAAATCGACTCAGGGACTCATCCGTGAGTGGTATGGCGAGTGGGTGATAGGCGTATCTTTCAACGATGTATGGTTCATCAAACGTAAATATCAGTAGCAAGAATCCTAAACTGAAGTAGCGATGTCTAGAAAATTCTTTTCACGGTTTCTCTTAGCCTCTCTCTTTTTCTTAGTGTTTGCGAGCAGTCTGTGTGCGCAAGTGAAGGATCCCCGTTTTGATAATCCTAAGTACGGTCCCGATCCCGCTACACGAGAAGAGTGTCTGAAGAATACCTCCTTCTATTCGGAGTATTACAAGCAGAAGAATTATAAGGACGCAGCGCAGGGGTGGTCGATCGCCTATACGATTTGCCCGAAGTCCTCTGAGAATCTTTATATCCGCGGTATCGTCATGTTAAAGGCTGCGATAGGCGAGACGGCCGATCCTGCAGCTCGGAAACAGCTCGTGGATAGTTTGATGTCGATTTATGACAAGCGTATCACCCATTTCAGAAAAGAGGGGGCGAACCTTAGCAATAAGGGTCTTGATCTCTTCTCACTGAGTCCAGAGCGTTCTTCAGAGATCTATGAGATCCTGAGTCATTCGGAACGTTTATTGGGGGATCAGACCGAGCCTCAGGTTTACCTAGTGATGATGCAGTCTATCAAGGATATGTATGCCAACCAGAAAGTCCCTGCGGATACTGTAATAGCGGTTTACTCTCGTCTTTCCGACAAGTTTGCGAAGAAGATCGCCGCCAATCCATCTGATGAGAAGCTGAAGCCGATGTCGGAAAATCTTGACGCGCTCTTTACAAGTGCAGGGGTAGCGAATTGTGAGAATATCATTTCTATCTACACACCGAAGTTCGAGGCAAACCCCAATGATTTGGAGCAAGCGCGTGCGATTTACAATCAACTGAGTGCACTGCGTTGTAATGATTCGGAGTTATATTTGAAGACGGCTCTTGTGCTTTTTAACGCATCACCGACCTCCACCATGGGTCTTGATATTGCGCGCATTTACATAGCAAAGCATAAGAATAGTGAAGCAGACGAGATCTTTAAACGCGCTATTGCGGCAGAGGAAGACCCAGAGAAGCGCTCGAACATGTTGGTAGAGCATGCGAGTTTCGTAGGAACCGTATTAGGCGATATGGTGCGTGCGCGTTCGTTGGCCAACGAGGCAATCACACTGAACGCTTCGCAGGGTCATGCTTATTTCGTGATAGGTCAGCTGTATGCGAACACGAAGAACTGTGGTTCTTCTAAGATTGATAATCTGTCGGTTTACTGGGCAGCTGTAGATAAGTTCAATCAGGCGAAGAGTATCGATGCGAATCTGAGTCCTGATTGTACGAAGCAGATAGCCTTCTATTCTCAATACTTCCCGTCGACGGAAGAGATCTTCTTCCAAGACCTTGAGGTAGGGAAGTCTTTCAACGTGCCCTGTTGGATCAACGAACGCACGACGATCCGTGCCAAGTAATTTGAGACTTTATCGTAGTAGCGACAACCTTCGCCGAGTGGAGCTTTTGTTCCAGCTCGGTGGAGGTTCTTTTTTACTTCTCCTGCTCTTTCTCCCCCTTCTTTTTACGGGTTGTACGAATAGTGAGGATGAAATTCACGACTATTCTCGTCTAGATACGGAGCCTGTCATGGAAGCAGATTCCATCGATTTGCAGATAACCCAAGTCGGGAATGTGGTGGTTCGCGTGCAAGCTCCCGTGATGCGGTCTTTTGATTCTGAAGAGAAGAAATATGACGAGTTTTCAAGGGGTATTGAGGTTCATTCCTTTGATGGTGATGGTACACCTAGCTCGAGCATCTGTTCTGGCTATGCGATTTACCAACGTAGTGATAAGTTGTGGGAAGTTCGTCAACATGTGGTGGCAGTCAATGAGCAGGGCGACTCCATCCAAACGGAGCAGATCTTTTGGGACGAGAGTCAGGGTCGTGTCTACACGAACGCGAACGTCCGTATTCGTACCTCGAGTGCCGTTCTTTTTGGTAAGGGGTTGGAGAGTGACGATCGTTTTATAAATTGGGAAATCAAAGAACCTACGGGCGTGATCGCAGTTCCATCGGAGCGTTCTCCAGAGTCCTCGGTAGGGTTACAAAAAGCAAGACTATGAGATATTTTCAGATTGTAATGGAGATCCTCTGGGTAGTACTGGCTCTCCTTTGTCTCTATTTGGGGATCACGCGTTGGAGTGTTCCTGGTCATTTTTCGTTGATATTTTTCATCATGGCGGGTGTTGCGCTTTTGATGGCTTTTTTCAGGAACTATACACGTCGCAAACGTGAACAACGCGAACGTAGGGGATAGTTTTTTATGTAGGGGGAGGAGGAAGGGGATTTCTTTACTCCTCTCACGTTCCTTACTAATACCACACGATTTTGTCTGTCTATTGGATATTTGGGTTCTCGTTGCTCTTTTCTGCCGTTTTTAGTGGCACGGAGATCGCTTTTCTTACCGCTAATCGTCTCCGCTTGGAGTTGGATAAACAGCAGAACCCCCTCTTGGCTCGCATCCTGTCGCTCTACACCTCTAACCCGCCTCTTTTCATAGCAGTGATCTTGGTAGGGAATAATGTGGCGTTGGTACTGTATGGTTTAGCGATCGCGGAGATATTAGCTCCTTGGTTGTCGGGTTTAGCTTCAGATCCTTGGCTTTTGCTTTTGGTGCAAACCCTTATTAGCACAACGCTTTTGTTACTATTGGCAGAGTTTCTTCCGAAGGCGATTGGTCGTATCCACGCGAATGCCTTTCTGAAGATTTTTGCTTATCCGATCTTTCTTTTCTACATCCTCTTTTACCCTCTGAGCAAGTTGATGACCTTGCTCTCCGATCACTTGGTTCGTCTTTTTACTCGTCGTAATCTCCTTACGTCGCCACAGCCCACCATCTTTGGTCGGAACGACCTTAATGTCCTTATCGAAGAGGCAGCCCAGCAATCTGAAGAGGATGATGAGGATGAGCCAGATCCCTCTCGTAATACGTTGCGACTTATGCGTAATGCGCTGGAATTTAATGAAGCTAAGGTTCGCGACTGTTACGTCCCCCGTCCGGATATTGTGGCAATCGAGGTGAATGAGTCTTTGGAGGAGCTGCGTTCACTCTTTGTTTCATCGAGTTACTCGCGTATTCCCGTTTATGAGGATACGGTAGACAACATCATCGGGTATGTAAATGCGAAGTCTCTTTTCTTTCATCCAGAGTCGATTCCTCAGATAATGAAGACGTTGCGTTTTATCCCAGAGACAATGAGTGCGCGTGTTCTTCTTTCAGATTTGATTCACTCTTCGTCGTCTATGGCTATAGTAGTGGATGAGTTTGGCGGCACGGCGGGGCTTGTAACACTTGAGGACTTGGTGGAGGAGATTTTTGGAGAGATCAATGACGAACATGACCATCTTTACATTCAGATGAGCGAGGTACGCAAGGGGGTATATCATCTTTCTGGGCGTGCGGAGGTAGAGGAGGTAAATGATCGTTTCGACCTAGAGATACCCGAGTCGGATGATTATGACACTATTGCTGGCTACATCCTTGCGCACCATGCGAGCATCCCAGAGGAGGGGTCTACGTGCACGATCGATGGTTACTCGTTTCGGATACTGAAGGCAGAGGGGAGTCGGATCACCCTTGTAGAGCTCTCGGTCTAGTTTCGTAGCACAGCGACGAGTAGTGATAGAGGTAACAGTATTGAGGAAAATATTACCTTTACGCATTCCAAAAACTTGGTAAGCTTAATGGAGCGTCTCCAATCCCCTTTCGAATCATCAGCGATATTACAGACCTTTGACTACGTAGTTGCAGGGAGTGGGCTTGCAGGGTTGAGTGTCGCCCTTCGTGCCGCTCGTTATGGGCGTGTGGCCATCGTGACGAAGTCTTGGGTTCGCGAGAGCAATTCCTACTATGCACAGGGTGGGATTGCCGCGGTGACCGACCAAGGAGATAGTCCAGAGGAGCACCGCGCGGATACGCTTTTAGCGGGACGTGGTCTTTGTGATTGGAGTGCTGTGGATGTTTTAGTTCACGAGGCGCCGGATCGTATCCAAGAGCTGATAGAGAGTGGTATGCACTTTGACCACATCGATGGTTCACTGGCATTGGGTCTTGAGGGGGGGCATCATCACCGTCGTATCCTCCATGCGGGGGGGGATGCTACGGGGGCTTTGGTAACGAGCTTTTTAGCGAAGAAGGTTGCGGAGCATCCTAATATAGAGATATTTGAGAATCATATCGTTCTTGAAATCCTTGAGCGCAGCCATGCTTGCTGGGGAGTATCGACATGGAACGTTCCTCAGGGACGCGAGGAGCTTTTTGTTGCGCGCCATACTTTTCTCACCATAGGTGGTACAAGTGCGATTTACTCACGCAGCACGAACCCCAGTACCACGGTAGGGGATGGGATAGCGATAGCTTGGCGGGCAGGGTGTCCTATTCATGACTTTGAATTTATCCAGTTTCATCCGACGGCTCTTTACTCTGACGAGAGTAATGCTTTTCTTATCAGCGAGGCTGTACGTGGTGAGGGTGCTCATTTACTCAATTCCCGTGGCGAGCGTTTTATGGCTGGGCGCTATCCTCTGGCAGAGCTAGAGCCACGGGATACAGTGGCTCGTGCTATAGCTTCGGAGATCTCGCATGGCGATGCACCTTATGTATGGCTTGATCTTCATCACCTTGATCCTCATCACATCCTAAATCGTTTTCCCACCATAGCTCGTCACTGTGCCGAGGTGGGCTATGACCTTTGCCAGCGCATCCCAGTGGCTCCGGCGGCACACTATATGGTTGGTGGCGTTTATACCAACCTTTATGGTCAGACCCAAGTACCTAACCTTTACGTTTGTGGGGAGCTGGCATCGACGGGTATTATGGGTGCTAATCGCTTGGCCTCGAACTCTCTGATAGAGTGTCTTGTCTTCGGTCATCGTGCGGTAGAACAGACGCGCGTGGTGTCGAAGTTGCCCTTGCCGACAGAGTTTACACCGCGTTTCACGATCGCCCAGACAAGAGAAGCACACTACCAATCCCTCCGTCGGCAAGTCGCAGACCTTTTGACCCGCGGGGTGGGTATTGTTCGTAGTGCAACGACCTTGGACGCAGCGGCTCGCACGCTCTCGACCTTGGAGGCGGAGCTTGTTTCTCTACAGAGTTCCGTACCAGAGCTTTACACGCACCTGAGTGAGAACCTTCTCATCGTAGCACGTCTGTTGATAGAGGGTGCGACGTTCCGCACGGAGAGTCGTGGAGGTCACTATCGCGAGGATTATCCGGGGAGTGATCCCTCCTTCGAGTGTCACACGGTACAGCGGAGTGGGCATCCGATCAGCAAGAAGTCGATTGAGGGTGTGTAGGGAGCTTGCGCTCTTTATTTCCTAGAATACCCATATTTTTGTATCACTATTTCTGGTAGATCCTGCTATTTGTGGTGGCGGGATGTGTGTATTCAACTCGGGCTAATGATACAGTACTCCTTCCAAGAGCTCCTTTGGGCTATACCGTCGTGTGATATCCGTGGTCGCCGCGATATAGCGCCGATACGGGAGATAGCGATTGATAGTCGTCTTGTCACAGAGGGTGAGCACCTCCTTTTCTTTGCCCTAAAGGGTGAGCATCATGATGGGCATCGCTACATCGAGTCTCTGTATACGACGCGCCATGTTCGTTGTTTTGTGGTTTCGCGTGGTTGGCAAGAGTATCGCTCTTTTCCAGAGGCGACCTTTCTTTTCGTAGAGGATACGCGCCGCGCGCTGCAGCAGCTCGCAAGTTATCATCGTCAACGCTTCCAGATCCCAGTGGTAGGCATTACGGGTAGCAATGGTAAGACGGTGGTAAAGGAGTGGCTTTCGGAGGTACTTTCTTCTCGTTGGCGCGTAAATCACAGCCCGAAGAGCTACAATTCGCAGGTAGGCGTTCCCCTGTCAGTGCTCGGTCTTGCACCGAAGGACGAGGTCGGTGTTTATGAGGCTGGGATATCTGAGGTAGGGGAAATGGATCGTCTTCGGGAGATCATCCGTCCTACGCTTGGTATATTTACCAACCTTGGTTTGGCACATCAGGCACATTTTTCGGACTTAGAGAGCAAGGCTCAGGAGAAGTTGAAGCTGTTTCGTGATGCGCAGAAGCTTGTGGTGTGTAAGGATCAGGAGGTTGTTTATCGCTTGGCGGAGTCCTATTCCCGTAGTCATGGCGTGGAGCTAGTCACGTGGTCTCGGCAGGAGGCTGTTGCAGACTGGCAGTTGCGACAGGAGGTAGGGAGTTGTTCCTTTACCCTTTCCGACGCATCTGGGCGTGTCTACTCTGGCGCTTTTCCCGCCTCTGACGCCGCGAGTGTAGAGAATGCGATGCATACGTTGGTAGCGAGTGCTACGCTGGGTATGCCTATGGGGGATGCGATCTCGGCTCTTGGACGCGTACGGAGTGTCGCCATGCGCATGGAACGTCGCGAGGGGGTGAATGGCGAGGCGCTCATCAATGACAGTTATAGCTGCGACCTTGAGTCTTTGGAGGCAGCGCTCGGTTTCCTCTGTCAACAAGCCGGGAGTGCGAAGCGTGGTCTTATTCTTTCAGATATAGAGCAGACGGGTCTTGCTCCTCGCGAACTTTATGGACGTGTGCAGGGGCTTTTGGAGAAATACGGTGTAGAGCTGTTGGCAGGGGTTGGAGAGTCTATTTGCACGATGGGGAGTTTCTCTCCACGCACTCGTTTTTATGCTACTACCGAGTCACTTCTCTCATCAGACCTTCGTGAGGCGTGTGATGGGTACGCAGTGTTGGTAAAGGGGGCTCGACGCTTTGGTTTTGAACGCGTATCGCAACAACTTGAGCGACAGCTTCATCGTACCGTCATGGAGGTAAATCTCGGCGCACTGGAACAGAACCTGAACTGGTTTCGCTCTCGCCTTCGCGATGGTGTAAAGCTGTTGGTGCTGGTGAAGGCCTTTGCGTATGGGAACGGACTGGGAGAGTTGGCACAATTCCTACAGTATCACGGCGTAGACTATCTCGGCGTAGCTTTTGCAGACGAGGGTTTTCTTTTGCGGAAGGCGGGGATCAGTCTTCCGATCCTCGTTCTGAATCCAGCTCCTGACGCCTTTGCAGGTATGCTAGAGTATGACCTTGAGCCTAATATATTCTCTCGTGATCTCCTTCTTGCTTTTGAAGAGGCGGCGACTGCTGCGCGTAAGGATGTTTTTCCTATCCACCTGAAGATGGACACGGGGATGCACCGCGTGGGATTCGTGGAGGACGAATTGCCTTCTCTTCTAGAGACCCTTGGTGTTTGCAGGCATGTACGCGTAGCCTCTATATTTAGTCACCTAGCGGGGGCAGACGAGTCGGAGTTGGATAGTTTTACACGAGTACAGCTTGATCGCTTCGAACGTATGTCCTCTTTTGTTACAACATCGCTCTCTTACAAACCGTTGCGCCATATCCTTAATTCTGCAGGGCAAGAGCGTTTCCCAGAATGGCAGTACGATATGGTACGTCTAGGGATAGGTTTACACGGGGTCTCTTGCTGTGGCAATAAGGAACTTCACCCTGTAGCGTCATTAAAGACGTTTGTGGCGCAGATAAAGGAGCTCGGGGAGGGAGAGACGGTAGGGTATGGTTGTCGCGGTAAAATCGCCTCTAAAGGGCGTATAGCGACCATCCCCGTGGGGTATGCCGACGGGTATAGTCGTCGCTTGGGGAATGGGGTTGGTAAGGTCTGTATCAATGGTCAACTGGCTCCTACCATCGGGAATATCTGCATGGATACTTGCATGCTTGATGTATCGGGTCTTGACGTGCATGAGGGGGATGTAGTGACGTTGTTTGGAGATCGTCCGACGCTCGATGAGCTTTCAGCATGGTTGGGGACGATCCCTTACGAGGTACTGAGCTCGATATCCTCACGGATACCTCGCACTTACTATAGCGAGTAGTCCCTTCGTCGCCCTCTCACAAATCCCGTCTCTCTTTCTTGGTTTCGCTCCCCAAGGTAGGGCTTTTCGTAGAAAAAGCTGTATCTTTGGAATGCGTCTAATATATTAACTAGTTAAGCCAATGAGCCAAGAAATAAAAGGTCTGAAGCCTGCAGAGATTTGGGAGAACTTCTACTCAATCACACAAATACCTCGCCCCTCGAAGCATGAGGAGCGTATATCGGCTTTTATGGCCGACTTCGGTAAGAAGCTAGGGCTGGAAACCCATGTAGACAAGGTGGGGAATGTGCTGATCCGCAAACCCGCAACGGCAGGGTACGAAGATCGTCGTATCCTAGTACTTCAGGCTCACCTTGATATGGTGCCTCAGAAGAACTCCGCTACACAGCACGACTTTCTTACCGACCCGATAGATGCTTACATCGACGGGGGGTGGGTACGTGCTCGGGGTACGACCCTCGGCGCCGACAACGGTATGGGGGTAGCAGCAGCGATGGGGGTTCTTGCCTCCAAGAATCTGAAACACGGTCCGATAGAGGCGCTTTTCACCATAGACGAAGAGACGGGGATGACAGGGGCCGAGAACCTAGACCCTGCGGCATTGAAGGGTCGTATTCTCATCAATATGGACTCAGAGACCGAGGGCGAGCTGTATGTGGGCTGTGCCGGCGGGGTAGATGCCACGATCACGCTCCCCTATGAGGAGGAGAATACCCCCACAGGAATGACGGCGCTCAAGATCTCGGTAACGGGTCTGAAGGGTGGACACAGTGGGATGGATATCATTCTGGGTCGTGGGAACTCTATTATGATCTTGATGCGTCTTCTGGTGGAGGCGGAAGATCTTGGTATCCGAGTGTCCCGTATAGAAGGGGGTAATATGCGCAATGCGATTCCTCGTGAAGCGGAGGGAGTGGTGGTAGTCCCTTCGAAGAATCTTGCCGCATTGAAGGAGCGCCTTGCAGGGTCGATTGCTGATATTCGCTCTGAGATCTCGGGCGCAGACCCCGACCTACAGATCACCGTTACGGAGAGCAGCCTTCCGACGAAGGTGTTGACCGAGAAGAGTCACTTGGCACTGACGCGTAGCGTGTATAACTGCCCGAATGGGGTGATTCGTATGAGTGACTCTGTGCCTGGTCTTGTAGAGACCTCGACCAACTTTGCAGCGCTGCACATGGAGGATGGAAATTTCAAGGGACTTTGTCTGCTGCGCAGTAGTGTAGAGTCTGCGAAGATGGCGCTCACGAAGAAGATGGAGGCGGTTTTCAAGATGGTGGGTGGTTCCGTGGTATTCTCTGGGGCTTACCCTGGTTGGAAGCCGAATATGGAGTCACCGATCTTGAAGGTCATGCAGTCGGTTTACAAGACGAAGTTCGGTTGTGAGCCCAAGATAATGGCTATCCATGCTGGGCTAGAGTGTGGTCTTATCGGTGGGATTTACGAGGGTATGGATATGATCTCCTTCGGACCTACGATACTCTCTCCACACAGTCCAGACGAACGTGTGAATATAGAGACGGTGGGGTTGTTCTGGGATTTCCTTGTAGAGATCTTGGCGAACTCTCCTCGGGCATAGTAGAGTCTTTTCCCTCGCTTTCCTATGGATTGGGAGGGGTTGGATATAAGGGGACGTGATGTGGATCACGTCCCCTTTTTTTATGTATTGTGGGGTAGGGTCGGTTCATTCGGTAGATACTGTCCAGTAGTGGGTAGTGTCCGTAAAAGTGTGTAAGAGGCTGCCTATTTCGCCGCCCAACGCCCGTTCTTTATACACATAGTGCCTACTCCACTTTAAGAAATCATAAAGCTCTATTTTTATACAATAAGCTAAATAATAGAGCGAAGGAATAAAGAAATACGTATAGAATATGAGCTGTTTTGGAGTAGGTAATTTTACCTAATTTAGCGCGTGTAGAGCGCGTGTGGAGTACGTGTAGTAGGTATCTCCCCATAGCATGGCTTGTTTTGGGAGAGGGAATTGAGGAAAGTATAAAGCTGCATTTCCCCGTTTTTCTCCCCCGTTGCAGTGATGCGTACACACTTTTTAGGACAGTATCATGTATCGTCTGTAAATTGAGTAGGAAAATAGGCTATAATATTGACGTATTTTATCATTTCAACGTCACGTTATTTAGTAAATTATATATAAATAGAGCTTTAGGATTTCCTGAAGAGGGAGTACAGAATGGGGGAAGAAAGAGCGGGCGGTAGGCGGAGAAATAGACAGAGAAATAGACAGAGAAATAGACCGCCTGTTACCCACTTTTATGGACAATGTCTTTTCGGAGAAAGAGTATCGAAAATCCCCTCCTCTTCCTAGCGATACGAGGGCGAAAAAGAGGGGAATTTACCCCCGTTGTAGCCTTTCTGCGACAATTACCGAAAATATTTTTTATCCCCTCGATCCCAGTTTCCGTCTGGCTTTGTGGGACGCTCACCCTACTTCCCTGCTACGCGCCATTTTGTGTTAACGTTTTTTTTGAGAACTTGCCTCATACTTAATTATAAATCATTGAGGATCATGAAAAAGTGGTTGAAAATCGTAGTAACGAGCTTGATACTGCTCTGTGCGTGGGGCGTGTCGTGGGTATTTGCCCAGTCGGGAACGGAACGCCCGTTCATCACGAAGTGGAAAGGAGAGGCAAATAAGGCGTTGAAGATCCCTATCGTAGGAAGTTACCAGATAGTAATCAAGGATGGGAGTGGGAATGAGAAGGTCAATATGACGGCAATCGTCGCGGATGCTGACCATCCGTTCGTCTTTGTTCCAACAGTAAACGGGACTTACACCGTAGAGGCTGGTCCTGAGGGGGTGAAGTATATGCAAACTTGGACGGATGGAGGGGCGTCTATTGACGATCTGAGTAGTTTACTCGAGGTAGTGCAGTTCGGGACGGTGAAATGGGAGTCGATGAAAAATATGTTCAAAAAGTGTAAGAACATAACCTTCGCAGCGGGGATCGACACCCCGGACCTCTCCAAGGTGACCGACATGAGCAATATGTTCGCATCCTGCACCTCCTTTAACCAGCCACTCAACGACTGGGACGTGAGCAAGGTGACCGACCTGAGTTACATGTTCTCCGAATGCACCTCCTTTAACCAGCCACTCAATAACTGGAACGTGGGCAACGCAGCCGACGTGAGCTGGATGTTCGCCAGCTGCACCTCCTTTAACCAGCCGCTTGGCAACTGGAATGTGAGCAACATGATGGGGCTGTTCGCATCCTGCACCTCCTTTAACCAGCCACTGGGCAACTGGAACGTGAGCAACGTGACCGACATGAGTAACATGTTCTCTCACTGTTCCTCCTTCAACCAACCGCTGGGCAACTGGAACGTGCGCAACGTAACCGACATGAGCAATATGTTCGCATCCTGCACCTCCTTTAACCAGCCGCTCAATGACTGGAAGGTGAGCAACGTAACCGACATGAGCAGTATGTTCTGGGGCTGCTCCTCCTTCAACCAGCCGCTAGACAAGTGGGATGTGAGCAAGGTGACCAACATGAACAATATGTTCACACACTGCACCGTCTTTAACCAGCCGCTCAATGACTGGAAGGTGAACGAGGTGACCGACATGAGCCTTATGTTTTTGGAATGCTCCTCATTCAACCAGCCGCTAGACAAGTGGGATGTGAGCAAGGTGACCAGCATGAGTTACATGTTCTCTTACTGTTCCGCCTTTAACCATCCGCTCAATGACTGGAAGGTAAACAACGTGACTGACATAGCGGGGATGTTCTCTCACTGCTCAACCTTCAACCAACCGCTGGGTAAGTGGAAGGTGAACAACGTGACAAGCATGAGAGAGATGTTCAAAGGCTGCAGCTCCTTCAACCGCCCGCTAGACAAGTGGGATGTAAGCAATGTGACCGATATGGACGTGATGTTTAAGGGTTGCAGCTCCTTCAACCAGCCACTGGGCTCATGGAAGATAAAAACAGTAGTAGGAGGACTTAACGAAACCGCGATGAGCCCATCGAACTATTCCAAGACACTTGTCGGGTGGGCAGGGCAAGCGGATATCACGAGTAATCTAAAATTCGGAGAAAACGTTAAAGGACTCGTTTATAACGACCAAGGTCAAGCGGCGCGCGGAACGCTCGTCGGCAAAGGATGGACGTTTGAAGGAGATATCCACCAAGCCAGTAGCATAGCCATTACCCCTAGTAGTTTACCTCTTGCCCTCAACAAAGAGGTCACTCTAGTCTTAGAAAGATGGGGCATAGAGGAAACAGAGGAGGTCACCCTCTCGACCGACAAGGTGGGGATCATCTCCTACGGACTGACTGCAGACAAGAAAGGGGTGCATATCAAGGGGCTCATGGAGGGAAAGTGTAAACTCACCGCCACCATCGCAGCCAAACCAGGGGTTCATAATGCCTATACCAGCACGTGCGAGATAGAGGTTTACGTCCCCATAGAGCACTTCACTATTACCCCTGCAAGTAAGACCATGACGGTCGGACAGAAATTCACGCTCACAGCCAATTTCTTTCCAGAGAATGCTACGAAAAGAGAGGTGAGGTGGACATCCTATAACACCATGAGCGCTACGGTAAATAATGGAGAAGTAACTGCCCATAGAGCAGATATAAATACGATCGAAGCAGAAATAAATGAATATGGACGCATTTTCAAAGGAACATGTAAGGTAACTGTAGTAGACGCAATCCCCCCTGTAACCAGCATCACAATTCCTGAAAAACAGACCATCACAATCGGTACAAAAGTCCCATTAACAGCAACGGTAAAACCCGACGATGCAGAACAAGGGCTTGTATGGAGCACCTCCGACCCAGCGGTCGCTACAGTGAATAACGGCTTCGTCTGGGGAAAGAAGAAGGGGAAGTGCACCATTACCGTAAAAAGTCTAGACCCGACCTGCACGATAGTTAAACAGTGTGAAATCACCGTAGTAGTTCCCTCCTTCCCTGTAACCCTTACTCAGCCCGACAACGGTAGGATCGCTATCGAGGGGCACGGTACGGAAACCTCGATAACGGTAGAACAAGGGACGACATTGACTGTGACGGTTACTGAGAACGAAGGGTATAAGCTCAAGAGTCTGACGGCTGGCGACGAGGATATCACCACGACTAAGACGTTCATTGTAAAGGCTGCTACGGAAGTGAAGGCGGTGTTTGAGCAGCTTACCTTCCAGATTACCCCAAATGTTACGGGCGAGGGGTGCTCCTTGACATTCAAGAATGCTGCCACGAATGCGACAATCACCGACCTCGGCGCTGTGCCTTACGGGACAAAAGTAAAGGTGGTATCTGTACCTAAAGAGGGTTGGGAATTGAAAGAGCTCACTGCCAACGGCAAGGATATCTTTGCGACGAAAGAATTCACTATCAAGGAAGCCACCACGGTAAAGGCGGTGTTTAAGAAGATTCTTCCGAAGTTCTCCGTGACACTCGCAGCTGCCGAGCACGGTAGGATCGCTATCGAGGGGCACGGTACGGAAACCACGCTAAGCATAGAACAAGGGACGACATTGACGGTAACGGCTACGCCCGATGAGGGGTATAAGCTCAAGAGTCTGACGGCTGGCGATGAGGATATCACGAACTCGAAACAATTTACTGTAACAGCGGCTACGGAAGTGAAGGCGGTGTTTGAGCAGCTTACCTTCCAGATTACCCCAGATGTTACGGGCCAGGGGTGCAACTTGATGTTCATGAATGCTGCCACGGGTATGCCCATCGTCTACATCAGTGCTGTGCCCTACGGGATGAAAGTAAAGGTGGTGCCTGTACCTAAAGAGGGTTGGGAATTGAAAGAGCTCAGTGCCAACGGCAAGGATATCTTTGCGGCGAAGGAATTCACTATCAAGGAAGCCACCACAGTAAAGGCGGTGTTTAAGAAGATTCTCCCAAAATTCACCGTGACACTCGCAGCTGCCGAGCACGGTAAGATCGCTATCGAGGGACACGGTACGGAAACCACGCTCACCGTAGAACAAGGGACGACATTGACGGTAACGGCTACGCCCGATGAGGGGTATAAGCTCAAGAGTCTGACGGCTGGCGATGAGAATATCACCACGACTAAGACGTTCATTGTAAAGGCTGCTACGGAAGTGAAGGCGGTATTTGAAAAAGAGACCTTTGCCGTAACTACCAGTGTAAACAACGAGGCGTGGGGATCGATAGCGCTTGCGGGTGCAGCTGACCTAACGGCAGTAGCGTACGGCACGGAGCTCACCGTGACGGTTACTGAGAAAGAGGGGTACAAGTTGAAGAGTCTGACGGCTGGTGACAAGGATATCACGACCTCACTGAAATTCACCGTAAAGGCAGCTACTACCGTCACGGCGGTGTTTGAAAAGAAGGATAACAACACGCCTCCACAACCCGAGACCTTTGTCGTAACGCTCGCGCCGACCGAGAACGGTACGC
>CAUUCP010000019.1:0-39509 GCA_963543925.1 uncultured Bacteroidia bacterium
CTCGCTGGAGGAATGAGTGACCGTGGCGCTTACACACTTTTACGGACACTACCCGGTGTATACTCGGTATATCCCTATTGTATCCATGGTATACTCCTAGCATGGCTTGTTTTGGGATAGGGAATTGAGGAAAATATAAAGCGGAATAAGCTGCCCATTTCTTATCCGTTGCTGTGATGCTTACACACTTTTTTTCATATGATACTCTCTGCACATTACATAAAAAAGGTGTGCCCCACACGTGAGGCACACCCCTGATATAAGAGAAAAACAAATCGTTACAGACCCTAACGCTTCATGAGACGTACGGTACGTGCGACCCCATTTACAGTTTTCAGTTGTAAGAAGTAAAGACCCGCAGGGAGGTTAGCCGCCTCAACCACCGTTTCGGTGTCCGAGGTTTTACCCGCACGCAATACCTGTCCATTTACATTGATCAGCGCATAACTGTCTACCGAGGACTTTTCATCAAAGATGCGGAAGTTTGATGAGAAGGGATTGGGCGTCACGGTCACTTGAGACAGGATAGCATCCTCAACAGAAGTTGATTGAATGACAACAACCTCCAGCGTATACTCAGTTCTAGTCTTGTAGTCCGTTACCTTCACCGTTGTTTTACCCACGGAAAGTCCCTTTATAACACCGTCTTTTACCTCACAAATAGACTGATCCTCAATCTCCCACTGGAGACGGCTGATATCAGCGCCCTCGGGAGTAACTTTAAGAGGTACAAGTGCTTGATAATACTGTACTACATAAAGTTCCGACTGTTCCAACTCAAAGGACTCTAGTTCAGGCTTATTTCCCGAGCCACCTCCATTGCTGGAAACGACGTTGATATTAAACGTTACAGTCTTCTTCGACACGGGATCGTACACCGTGATAGTCGTAGAGCCCGTACCAACCCCCTTCACGACACCGTTCTCTACCTTTGCTACAGACTCGTCTCCCGAAGACCACTGTAGGCGACTGGTATCGGCATTCTCTGGGTCGGTTTTTAGTTTAATCACAGTCTCGTTGTTCTCCACTACACTTACAGGCTTATCGGGAGCTTCAAAGTCCTTCAACTCAGGTTTAGGTGTAGCACCATTCTCTTGACCAGAAACGACATTCACTTTAAAAGTCTTCGTTGTACCAGTCTTGGGATCGCGTACCGTGATGGTCGCCTCTCCAGTACCTACCCCCTTTATAACGCCGTTTTCAACCTTAGCAATAGACTCATCAGAAGAAGACCATTCCAGCTTGCTAGTATCCGCATCCGTAGGATCGGTACCGAGCTTAACCGTGGTTTCATTGTTCTTCACCACACTCACGGGATTCTCTGGAACATCAAAGCTATTCAATTCGGGTTTTGGTGCAGCAACGACCTTTACAGTAAATTGCTTAGTAATGTTAGTTTTAGGATCAAAGACCGAGATAGTCGCATCTCCTACTCCTACCCCCTTAACAACGCCATTGACTACGGTTGCCACAGATTCTTTATCCGATGACCACTGCAAGTGACTCGTATCGGCATCCGCAGGATCGGTACCGAGCTTAATCGTCGTTTCATTGTCCTTCACCACACTCACAGTTTTATCAGGCACGGTAAAGTTTTTCAACTCCTTAGTAGGATCTACTGGGGCAGAAGCTGGGTCGACAACCTTGACTGTGAAAGAGATCGGATTATTTCCATTCTCGTCGGTGACCGTAATCGTAGTTTCTCCGCCAGCGACACCAGTCACTTCCCCCTTGTCATTTACGCTTGCCACAGCGCTATTAGCAGACGACCACTTCAGCTTGCTGGTATCGCCATCTGTAGGTGTCAACTTGAGTTTCACCAAGTTCGTATTTCCGACCGTAACACTTACTGGATTTTCTGGAGCTTCGAACTTTTCAAGCGGCTTGGAAGGAGTAACTATTCCTCCACCATTCTTTGGCAGTACCGTTACTTGGATCTTCTTCTTATCCGCTTCCTGTGCGCCTGATTTTCCGACCTTAATCGTCGTATTGCCCACCGTGTTTGCTTTTACAAACCCCTTGTTCACGTCACAGACAAGATGATCAACGGACTCCCATACCAGCGCATCAGTAGATGCATTGGGACTAGGTTGGAGATTCGTAAGTTCGATCTTCACAGTATTTCCCTCGACAAGGGTAATCTCCGTGGGTGCGTCGAAATCGGTAACCTCCTCTACGGATGGGGTTACAGGGTTTTCAATCACCTTTACTTTCAGAGTGTGCGTACAGAGATCATCTGCAGTCGTAAACGTAATCGTAGCCTCTCCCTTCGCGATCGCCTTTACTACGCCAGTATTGGAATCCCACGAGCAAACACCTGCAATATCAATACTGTGCTTCAAAGACGAGATCTTACCATTGGTGGGTTGCAATCCAGTGAAAGCAGGAATTCCTGAATTTCCTTCCACGAGTGTCATTTCATCCTTCTCTAAACCGAAGTTCGTGAGCTTCACAACCTCGTCTGGGTCAATCACCTCTACGTTCACTTGACAAGAACTTCCCCCAGGGTTACTGTTCTTTATCGTAATTGTCGACGTTCCTACTCCCAGTGCCTTTACGCCACCATCTGGTGTAACCTCACAGACCGACTGGTTCGAAGATGTCCAATCTAACTTCTTAATATCACAACCGTTAGGCACATCCTTGAGCGGGATAAATCCAGTACTTCCCTTGAGTAGACGGAGTTGACTAGAAAAGACACCAAAAGTCAGAGGCGCAGGATCGGTAGCCGTCGAAGATTCTGTCGTGACGGTTACTGAGAGCTCAATCCATGTATTCTCCTTATAGTAACCTCTCACTTTCACGGGACGATCGTTATCCGTCGCTCTACGCCCGTAGATGACTACTTTATTTAAGTCCGTTGACGACGCATAAGCCAAGACATACGTTGGATCTTCGCTTACATAACGCATCGCAGGTGGCGTTGCTCCCGTCTCTTCATAGGTAATTTCCACGGGTTGTTCTTTCCCCACCTTTACCTCCAACGTACGTTTACCACCGACAAACTGACTCGGATTACCAAAGGCAATCGTATTCTCTTTGAGCGTCGGCATGGTCGCCGCTACCGTTACGTCACATACCGCCTTAATGCTGGGTTTACTCCGGAGCGAGACCTCAACCTTTGCCGTTCCGACAGCAATCCCCTCGATAGTCCCAGACTCGGAATCTAGACGGATTTTATCTCCTCCCTCCGTAACTCTCCACACCAATGCTTTATCAGTAGCATCTACTGGTGTAATCTTTGGAGAGAAAGTGTAGAATTTTCCTTTAGCAATCTTCACCTGTGCAATCATCTCCAAGCCAGTCACTGGCGTATAAGGCAATACGTTGATATGGCATTGCGCCTTAATCTCTGGCGTCTGCCCCAAGGAGGAGATCAACGAAACCGTCACAACGGCATATCCCGCCTGTACCGCCTCGTAAGAACCATCTTGAGAAACCTTGAAGACTTCGGTATCATCCGACTCCCATTTTACAAGACGGTCAGTAACGTCTTCTGGTTCAAAGCCAAGATTGAACGTCCCCGTCGCACGCGGATGTACTGAAAGATGTTTAGAGAGCAAAAGTTTCGTCGGTTTCTTGTCTTCCACGACTTTCACATAGCAGTAAGCGTATTGGTTCGACCCTCCGTTGGCAGTCACCTTAACCTTTACAATCTTACCGACGTTTTTCCCGACCAACATGCCTTTCTCTACGACAACATCCGCGGATCCTTCGGTATCGTAAGAGACACTCTTGTCCGAAGCCGCACTTGGTTTGATGAAGTAAGGTATCGTAGAAGGGACGTCCTTCGGGATTTTGAAGAAACTCGTTTCTTCAGTCGCTCCCTTTTCATAATTAGGAACATCCTTATTGATCTCTATTCCTAGTACGGCTAACTCCTTTACCGTTACCTCCATCATATCAAAGAGCTGCGGATTGGTACGGGAGTAAACCCTCACCTCGGCAGTCCCCTTAGCCAACCCTCGTACACGTCCGTCTTTGACCGAGACGATATCAGGGTTCATAGATTTCCAATCGACCGACTTGTACTCTGTCGTCGCTGGTTCGATCGAATACCGGAGCATCTGCGTTTCATTGATATAAAGCTCCATCGTTTTAGGCAAGAGGGTAATCCCAGACGGGATAATCACCCCTTTACGCAAGACGGTAACTTTACAAGTACTCGTCATGCCATTAGCATGTTTAGCAGTTACATATACAATATCCCCCTCAACAATACTTTCCGACACAGTAACCGCCCCAGTCGCGGGATCTACAGCCACTACACTTCCTTTGGAAGAACTCCATGTCACCGCTTTATCTGTAGCGGTTTCTGGTTGGATATCAACCGTCAAGGTCGTCTTTCCACCAGGGATCAATGAGATCGCAGCTGGGAAAACTTCTAATTTACTAACGGGGACACGCTTTGCATGGATTGTAATCTGCTTGGAGACACGTCCG
Organism: uncultured Bacteroidia bacterium; assembly: GCA_963543925.1. Lineage (GTDB taxonomy): Bacteria > Bacteroidota > Bacteroidia > Bacteroidales > CAJPTX01 > Bacteroides_D. Next base: position 4,444 of record CAUUCP010000019.1, read on the forward strand.
TCAGATTCTGGACGATCCAGACATGTTACCGTAATCTTAGCAGTCCCCTCAGTAGTATGTGCCGTTATTATCCCTGTTTCTTTGTCTACAGAGACGATCTCTGGATGATCAGACACCCATTCGAGTTTCTTGTTAGATGCATTCGCGGGCTCGATAGTCAATTCTTTTCTAAGATCAAGCGAATGTCCCAATGGAAGATCATAAGAGCTATTGATATTGAGCGAACTTACCAAGACCACGACATCGACCATCAACTCATCGTAGACACGATCATCGTTACTAATAGAAACACGAATCGTCGTATGCCCCACTTTCAAGGCCTCTAGTTTGAAAGTCTGTGCCGTCTTATCAACCGAGACCTTTACAATACTAGGATCCAACGACTTCCAAATCGCATTGTAGAAAGAATATTTGGTTGGCGCACCTCCATTCTGACTCAACTGTAGCTCCCATTTTTTAGGCGTTCCTGAGAGTACGGGGATTTCCAAATCCTCAATCCCATTGTACGTCTTCCCTTCGTCAAGCACAATGCTATAACGCGGCACAAGCTCTATTTTCTTAATATTTTTCCGACCACCATCGATAATTGTCCAATTAAGTTGAGCAGGATCTACCAATTTAGTATGGGCTGCATCAGCCTCATCGCTATAATAACACAATGCCGTCTTCGGGGGGGTAGCACTGGCGTCTACAGTAATTCCACTAATTCCCTTTTCGGCCCAACCAATAAGAGAACGATCATAATTGGCAATCCCAATCCCAGATCCTCTCAAGGTGAGTTCCCCATTAAGACTAGACAAATCCCAACCTCCAAGGGAACAGTCAAATTCTCTGGCGCTAGCAAACATATTCTTCATACTCTTGACTTTTCCCACATTCCATTTCGTGAGGTCTGAGTTGAAGACATAAGCAGCATCAAACATCGAGGTCATATCCGTAACATTGGAGACATCCCATTGGCTAAGATCTGACTTGAAATTCGTCGCCGCATAAAACATCCTCGACATGTTAATGGCGTTCCCCACATTCCACTTACTCAAGTCCCCAGCAAAATCAGTCGCGTTACCGAACATCGAGCTGAAATTGTCTCCATTTGCGGTATTCCAATTCTTCAGATCTTGATTGAACTTTGCCGCCTTATAAAACATGGACGAAAAATTACGCACTTCTCGCACATCCCAATCCCCGATTGGCTGATTGAACTTGGAACAGCCATAAAACATCTGGGACATATTCAGATTGTTGGGCATACGCCACTCGCTCAACGGAGAATTAAAATTGCTACAGCCTAAGAACATCGACTCCGTGGTTGTCACCTGTACAGGACGCCATCTGCTCAAGTCTGCATTGAATTCGGAGCAATCTTTGAACATTAAGCTCATATCCGTCGCATTCCCGACTTTCCACTTAGAAAGTTTTCCTTGAAAAATAGGACCTACCTCATGGAACATAGCTCGAAAATTGGCACCCTGCGATACATCCCAGTCTTCCAACCCCTTTCCCTCGAATTTTTTCGCTCTATTGAACATCTCGGAGAAATCTCGAACCTTACTGGTTTTACCAGCCCACCCCGACATGTCTTGGTTAAAATTCTGCGCATCAAAGAACATCTTCTGCATCGTGGTGACATTCGAGAGAGTCCATGAAGAAAGATCTTTATTAAACGTGGATGCCCCCTCAAACATACCTAACATGTTTTTCACATTGGAGACAGTCCAAGTATTAAGCTTTTGATTGAAGGAAATGCAGTTCGAGAACATACGCCCCATAGAAGTGACACCACTCACATCCCATTTATCTAGAGGCATATTAAAATTGGTACACTTCTGAAACATGGCTTCCATCCCCTGTGCAGCATTTCCCCCAGCATTATTAATACCTAGTGGGTCTGCAGGATCTAACCATGCATTAAGATTTTGATTAAAAACTTCACAACCAAAGAACATATAATCAAACGAGACGACGTTTTTGACTTTCCACTTAGTGATATCAGCGTTAAACTCCTTATTTCCAGAGAACATAGATTTCATATTACGCGCCTTACTCGTATTCCATTTGGAAAGGTCTCCTTTAAATTTCTCACACCCCGCAAATGTGCTCTCAAAAGACAACACATTATCGACTTTCCAATCCTCCAATCCAGTCCCCTCAAATATAGAACAACCAGAAAAGACTCCCGCAAGACTATTCAATCGGAGAATATAGTCCTTCCAGCCACTCATATCCACCTTAAAATACCCACAACCAAAGAACATTTCCCTAATATCCGTTGCGCTCTCTAGTTTCCAGTCTTTAAACCCATCGTCTTTGAGCTGACTACAACCATAAAACGCACGATAAAATCCTCTCACTTTCTTCACATCCCAATCCTTGGCATTCAGCATTTCAAGCTTCGAACATCCCAAGAAAATAAAATTGATAGAACCACAATGTGTCAAAATAGGATGTCCCGCCGTTGACGGGATAGTCAAATTGACACAATTCTTAAAAGCTTCTGCCAGACTTGTCCATTGTGTAGTCCCCCACTGTTCTATCTTCTGTAGTGCTGTAACAGAAATCACATTGAGGGAGGTCATTCCCTTCGCCTCCACGATGTATTCTGCGTCTTTGGTTGTAGAAAATTTCCAATTTGGGCTTGTAGGCACTGATTGAAACGTTGAAGGCGGCGTCGCAGAAACCAAATATGCCCTTACCTGCACATGACTTGCCCCAGAGAATCTTATTTCAATCGAACTCCCCGTCGCCTTCCACTTCGTAACAAAAGCATCGGGATCATAGCCCCCCAAGACACTCCCACTCCAGAAAACGGAGAAGAGAAGCCAGAGAAGCAATCCATAAACATATCTTCTACCCTTCATTATAACTAATTTTTTTCTCTCAATCAAACTCTGCGGAAGTTACCAAGCCTCCTTCATTTTCCAAACCTATACAACACTCCTCCCCTCCTCCATACGATCTGGTATGCAAGGATACGTATCTTACGACAGATTGGCTACAAAAATCGTATAATAGACCTATTTCCAGTGACGAATGCCCCAAAAAGCCGCCTATATTTCTGTACAATCACTATAGATTTCACAGAAACGTACTTAGCGTTTGCTTATCCGCTTGAAGTCCTTCTTCAAAAAACCGTCGCCCTTACTCTTACTCATCATGTGATAATCGAAATAGTAGAGCTTGTCATCGGCTGCCCCAAGAATAGCCTTATAAATACGAGCCTGCATGCGAGTTCCCTCTGGTCCCACCTTATGGAGATAGACAACGTTCTCCTTTTTTTCAGCAATCGCTTGTTCGATATCCTCTGGTTTGACAATACGTACAATTCCAGAGTAAGCATCGCGGACTTTTACGATCGAACGCATATCCGACACGAGATCATTTTCGGTCATCCAAACTTCCTTATCCTTCAAATCTGGGATGTTCCGATTATAGTAGTCTAGCGGATTTGCGGAAATAAGCGATGGGTTCTGATGAATGAGTTTTATATGATTCTCTGCAAAACGTACAAAACTCAACAGTTTATAGCTCCATGAGTCTTGCGGCACTGCATCGTAACCAAGCGGTAAGGAACAGACCTCTGGCATATCAACCACCTCTTTTACAGCCGAGCCGTTGGTAAAAGTCATAAAATTGTAGAATGCTCTCACTTTATCATCTGGGAAACGGAATTTGATGCGTACGAGAAACGACTTGTCCATATCGCCTCGCATTTTTTCAAACTCATCATCATTGATAAATTGATACTTAGTGAGGGTCCATCCCTTCTCTACCGCCTCACGTATCTTAATCGTCCATTCAGACATGGGGTTATTGTCTAACACGACATAGAGGGGATTCTTAAGGAATGTATTGACATCATCCTCTCGTATAATATCCTTAGCACTCAAAAGAGGTAGTACTAAAATAGAGAGGCAAAGAAGGGACAGAATCTTTTTCATGAGTATATATATTAGTTCAACCGTTAAAACGCACGACCAAAGCAAAAGTTGCCTTCAATAGAAGCGCGCCCCAGCAGTTCAACCTGCCAAGGCGCGCCAATTCTCAAGACGAGATTTTTCGGAGTCCTATGCCTCCTGCGGGAGAATGGATACAAAAACTCGACCCTCTGCCTTTCTTGCGAAAGCCACAGCCCCAGTAGCCAATGCATAAAGCGTATGATCACGTCCTACACCTACGTATTCTCCGGGCTTTACTTTCGTACCTCGCTGACGCACCAAGATAGTACCCGCGTTGACGAGCTGCCCACCAAAGCGCTTAATCCCTAATCGTTTGCTGTGGGACTCGCGACCGTTTCGCGAACTCCCGACCCCTTTTTTATGTGCCATATTCCAATTACTCTCCTAACGTATATTCCAGAAACCGCTCTAGGACTCCTCTGAAGCTCAATACTACCAATGGTAGTTATGCCTCGATAGCGCTTACCTCAATGAGTGTAAAGCACTGACGGTGTCCGTTCTTCACCTTGTACCCCTTACGACGCTTCTTCTTAAAGACGATCACCTTGTCCCCCTTGAGGTGTTTGAGAATCTTTGCCGAGACGCTCGCACCGCTAAGCGTAGGGCTTCCTACTGTCACAGCGCCATCGCGATCTACTAACAAAACATTATCGAACTTCACAGTGCTTTCTTCTGCACCCTCTAGGCGATGAACATATAAACGCTGGTTATTCGACACCTTAAATTGTTGCCCAGCGATTTCTACCACTGCATACATAGTTGCACCCTTCTATTCTTTCCGTTACACTTTACGGCGCAAAGGTAGTGTTTTACACAGGATTTACCAAATAGCCACACTTTTCCTCGTGCCCCCTTGCACCACGGTTGCTTTTATTTTCTCAACTTCGCAACGACAAATTCTCGATTCAATCGCGCGATGTGTGCGATCGAGATCCCCTTTGGACACTCGGCTTCACAGGCTCGCGTATTGGTACATCCACCGAATCCTAATTCATCCATTTTAGCGATCATCCGCTGTACACGGATTTCTGCCTCGGGACGTCCTTGGGGCAACAACGCATATTGCGAGACCTTTGCCGCGACAAAGAGCATCGCCGACGCATTTTTGCACACTGCGACGCAGGCTCCACAACCGATACAGCTTGCCCCGAGGATTGCCTCGTCAGCCTTGTGTTTAGGGACAAGAATTGCATTCGCATCCTGTGCAGCACCGATATTTGTTGAGATGAAGCCGCCCGCCTGCTGTATTTTTTCAAATGCATTGCGATCGACTATCAGGTCTTTTATCACAGGGAAAGCACCTGCACGCCATGGTTCAACGGTAATAGTGGCTCCGTCCTTGAAGGAACGCATATGAAGCTCACAGGTCGTAGTTTTCGTTTCTGGTCCGTGGGGTTTACCGTTGATAAATAGGCTACAACAGCCGCAGATCCCCTCTCGACAGTCATGGTCGAATGCTACGGGCTCGATCCCTTGTTGTAGGAGTTCGGAATTCAGGTAGTCTAACATTTCGAGGAACGACATGTCAGGGACTACATTCTTAAGCGGATATTTCTCAAAACGCCCCTTCGCCTTAGGGTTCTCCTGACGCCATATCTTGAGTGTAATGTCCATCGTCCAAAATCTCCTTTGCCTACTTGTAACTCCGTTCCGCCAATTTCACAAACTCGAATTGTAAGGGCTCCTTGTGCAGCTCAGGCAGCTCCTTTCCCTTGTACTCCCAAGCCGAAACGTAGGAGAACTCGGCATCATTACGCTTAGCCTCTCCCGTTTCGGTCTGCGACTCTTCACGGAAGTGTGCACCGCAACTCTCGGTACGATTCAGCGCATCAAGACACATCAGTCGTCCAATTTCGAAGAAGTCGGCCACTCGCCCAGCCTTTTCCAAATCTTGGTTGATCCCCTTGTCCGTTCCAAGGATACGGAGGTCTTTCCAGAACTCTGCTTCAAGAGCAGTAAGTTCTTCCAAGGCTTTTTTCAACCCTGCTTCGTTACGAGACATTCCACAATACTCCCACATAATCTTACCGAGGCGTTTGTGGAATGAAGTTGCCGACTTTGTTCCCTTGATCCCCATCAGGCGGTCGATGCGCGCTCGCACCTCAGCCTCGGCTTCCTCAAATTCCTTGGTCTGCGTATCAAATCGCGGCACACGAATCTGATCTGAAAGATAATTGGCTATTGTATAGGGAATAATAAAATACCCATCCCCTGATGTCTGCATCAGGGAAGCCGATCCGAGTCGGTTTGCTCCTTGATCTGAGAAGTTACTTTCCCCAATCGCAAATAACCCAGGGATGGTGGTCATCAGATTGTAGTCTACCCACAGTCCCCCCATAGTATAGTGCCCCGAGGGGTAGATCCGCATCGGCGTTTTGAGTGGCGACTCTCCGACTATCTTTTCATACATTTCGAAGAGATTGCCGTAGCGTTCCATCAATACCTGTTCTCCGAAACGGGAGAGCGCCTCAGAGAAATCAAGATAAACACTTTGCCCAGTCGGTCCTACACCATAGCCAGCATCGCAACGTTCCTTGGCAGCACGAGAAGCCACATCGCGTGGTACGAGGTTACCAAAGGCTGGATAACGACGCTCGAGGTAATAGTCTCGTTCCTCTTCAGGGATCTCCGTCGGTTTACGCGTATCACCCTTCTTTTTAGGAACCCAGATACGCCCGTCGTTGCGGAGCGACTCACTCATCAACGTTAGCTTGCTCTGAAACTCATTGAGCATCGGCAACCCCGTGGGGTGAATCTGAATAAAGCTTGGATTTGCAAAGAAGGCACCTTTACGATACGCAGTCATAGCAGCCGAACCGTTGCTATTAAGCGCTAGGGTAGAATAGTAGTAAATCGTCCCATAGCCTCCTGTAGCCAAAATCACAGCGTGCGCACTGTGACGCTCGAGTTCCCCCGTCACGAGATTTCGAGTGATAATCCCACGCGCCCGTCCGTCAACCACGACAATATTCATCATCTCGCGGCGGGAATAAACGGTAACTGTCCCCTTCGCCACTTGACGATTCAGAGTGCTATATGCACCCAAGAGGCACTGTTGCCCAGTAATACCTTGGGCGTAAAAAGTGCGCGAAACCTGCACCCCACCAAACGAACGATTCTCAATCAATCCGCCGTAATCTCGAGCAAAAGGGACTCCTACAGCGGTAAAATGATCAATCACATCGTTACTCACTTGAGCAGCTCGATAGACATTCGCCTCTCTGGAACGGAAATCGCCCCCTTTCAGCATATCATAGAAGAGACGATACACACTATCGTTATCGTTCTTATAATTCTTGGCAGCATTCGTTCCCCCTTGCGCGGCAACCGAGTGCGCCCTGCGTGGCGAGTCTTGAAAACAGAACACCTTGACATTATACCCTAACTCTCCGAGAGCCGAGGCTGCCGTCGATCCCGACAATCCAGTTCCCACCACAATAATATCGAGACGTTTCCGGTTTGCAGGGTTCACCAACTTAAGGCTCGCTTTATGACGATCCCACTTTTCCGCCAAAGGTCCTTCGGGCACTTTCGAATCTAATACGACACTCATTCTAACAAATCTCCTGCTTTCACTTTGACGTTTAACGCACTACCAAAAAATAGAGCGGGATGATGGCAAAACCAACCCCTATAACGATGGCTACAATGGTAGAAATAAGACGTAGACGCGAAATCCAACGAACATTATTCCACCCCACAGTTTGAAAAGCCGACCAGAAACCGTGCGACAGGTGCAAGCCTAACACAAGCCCCGCCAACATGTAAAGTACACAATAGAGGACACTCCCCTTAAACAAGGCAGCAACAACCTCGTAGGAGTTATCCATGCTCACTCCGTTAACTACCGTTTCGGGCATTGCTGTATAACGGAAACGGTAGAAGAAGTTCCAGATATGCAAGCCCAAGAAGAGCAAAATCGCCACTCCCAGGATGTACATATTCTTCGACGACCACGAGGTGAGGTGATTACCCGAACGTACAGCATACCCCACGGGACGGAACTTTCGGTTGCGGAGCGTGATCCACGTCGCATAAATAATATGGAAGATAAAACCAGCAGCCAACACGGGCTCCATAAGCCGGATAAGCGGGGTAGAGATCATAAAATGCGCCCCCGTATTAAAGAGTTCGCCTTCCCCCCACTGGTGTCCGAACAAGAACACATTGTTTAGCACCAAGGTCAAATTCATACCCAAGTGCACCAAAAGAAAGAGCACCAAGAAGAGCCCCGAGACAGCCATCACGAGCTTGTGCCCTACAGAATTGCTAAAGATTCCTCCTCCCATATCTATTTCGTATTACAAATGCTATTCGCATGGATATTTGCAACAAAGGTAGGGCGGATTTTTCATCCGTCCCTTACAAAACGAAGAGGAGCATGGAATTTAGAGTGTCTATACTTAATTCTTAGCCCCTTCCCTCCCGCCACGCTGGGCAAAGGTAACATCGTCCCGCACAACAATAAGCTTTGTGTAGCTGTAAAAGAGCTTGACTCTCTCCTGCATTTTCGACGGTTACTCCCGAGGAGCGAAACCCCTCTATAATCTGATTTTTCTCTGCCGCGAGCTTGGTATATAGCGACAAGGTCGTCGCTATTGCCTCATGATTCTGTTGACACAAGGCATAAGCATATCGAAAAGGCAATGCACTATTGAGTAGTAACAACTCCTGCATACTTCGCCCCAAACGCTTGGTTTGAGAACGCCCAACCAACTCTCCAAACCGATAATGGGAATCCCAGTAATGTTCGGCACTCGCCGTGAAAAGCCCCAGTAACTCCTGTACACTTTTAGCCTCCACCACCTGCGAAAACAGATGATCATGCCCCGTGAGCAGTCCTGCCAATTGAGACACCCGTATGGAAGGGAATCCCGAGGGGCGCAGACGTAAAAATTTCCATACGGAAGGAGACAAGGGCGTCAATCCAAAACGCGCCCCTTGGTAGGCGTATTCATCGCACAACCTTTGGGAATAATCATCTCCTGCACCATCCAAAGGCAGTAGCCCCGACTGTCCGTGTAGGATCGCCTCGACGATAGCCCGATCATCCCTCACCTTATACAGTGTCTTCAATGGGGTAGCCACGGCAAGATCATACATCGCCTCTTGATTTACCGTAAGCCCTAACGTTCTCGCTACTGAACGATAAAAAGCCTCCTCCCAATCCATTGTAGACGAGGCTCGATCGGCATCTATCCTAACCGCGCGTTCAGCAAGTCGTTCCGTTAAAAGTTTATCCTTCCACGCTTTTTGTAAAGCGGGCTCAACGTGAGCCAAGCGTTCTCCACAAGGCGGTATTCCCTGCGCCTGTTCGATCTCGGCTTGGTATTTCTCGTAAATCTGCAAATGGGGAAAGACCACCGTCGTAAGGGTACGCCCATCGCAAGTCTGCACCTCGGCATCATGTACCGCGACGACATGCAACACCACAGCATTATACTTGGGATCGGTATGATGCCCATGAAGATTCCAGTCACTCGTCCGCAGATGCATTTCGACATCGCCTACCCAGCGTACGCCATCAATCTCAAGTTGCACCCCTTGGAAATCAGGTCCAGCATCACAATTATGACGCCCGAGCGCGAGCACCTCCACACGTTTTCCCTCTATGGTAAAAAGCTCTTCTTGCAAATGAAACAATTCGCTCCACAACGCATGCAACAAAGCTTCTCCGTGCACCATATCCGTTTGGTTAGTACGACCCGTATAATACGTAACACACGATTTTCATCAATAGTGACCTTCCTTGCTCTCCCCCATGAATACGACTGGATTTCATTGAAAATCTATCGTCTTTGTTTCTTCGCACAAATACAACAGTAGACAGCAAGGTTACGAAAGATAACACTTCTCTACGACACAGCTCCATCCAATATCAGCGACCAGAGTTTGTGACTTCGTTTCTCCCCTAACTAGAGAGTAAAATCTCCACATAGCATTCGCTACACACCTCCGTAAGATGGTTACAGTAGAAAAGAGTCATAAATAAAGCCTACTTATCTTCTAATAAGCAACCGTGTCCCGTGAGCTGGAAGCAAATGGGTCGCTAACAAAGCGACTACATCTTCCCATGAATAGCTTACAAAAAAGATAAGGGGATGTCTGACCAACACCCCCTTTAAGTTCCTCTAAGTAAACACTCCTAGCGTCTAAGCACGCAAAGAATTAGCATGCAACGCAATAGAAGACTTAAGATTAGCAGCCTTGTTCCGATGAATAATGTTCATCTTCACCAGCTTATCCAACTGCTTCATTGCAACAGGCAACTTTGCCTCAACGTCATTCAAATCCTTCGATGTACGAATCGTACTCACGAGCTTCCGAGCCGTCCGCGCATAATAACGATTGTGCAAACGATGCTTCTTGTTCTGACGTATCCGCTTCTTTGCTGACTTTATATTTGCCATTTCAATTCAAAACCTTCGAAATTGTGTAGCCCGTAGCGGAATCGAACCGCTGTTACAAGGATGAAAACCTTGCGTCCTAACCCCTAGACGAACGGGCCACTCAGAAAATCCGTAACCCCTAAACCGAAAGCAAAGGTATAACTCTTTTTCTAATTAGCAAAAGACCTTCTTCTAAAAAATAGGATACCATCTGCTTTCTTTAAGACTATCAGCGAGATAAAATTTTCTTGATAACGGCATTTTTCTTTCTTGAGAGGGCTAAAAAGCCTTTTTTTGCCCTTCTAAGCGCTCCTAAAACTTGTATCGAATAGCGAAACCAGTATTCCACCAAGCCGAGGGACCTCCAATAATATTGAACAATGGCGATGCATCTAGAGACAAGGCAACAGGATACTTTTCAAAAGAATATTCCAAGCCAATCACTCCATCAATTCCGAGATAAGCACTGCTATACGTCGTTCCAGAATAAGGGTTATAAACCCCAGATCCCCCTTGTAATGCTAAGTGAGCTCCTCCGCCCAGATACCAGCGAAGTCCTGGAGCAGCATCTATCATAAAATGCCTTTCGTAGAGCCCAGTGACCCCGATCCCCGTTCCCCAGAGGTGTAATAACCCTTCGATAGCATCTTGGTTATTGAAAAAATGCTTTGCATTGATACTTGCCCAAGGCGATCCGAACTTTACCCCCACTCCCCACTCATAATGGTATTGCGCCTTAGCCTGTGGCGTGACAAATGCTCCAAGCGAGATAACAAAGAAGATGAGAAGCAACAGTTTCTTTTTCATGTGAACGTTCTTAAACCTATCTATTTTGAACAACAAAGAGACATAGTACAGCGCACTACGCCTCTTCTTTTGGATACAAGAATAATACCAAATGGTCGGATAGCCCGTGCGGGAATAAGGTACTAGGGTATGTTATCCTCCCCGCTTGTTTCGTCCTTAGAATGCCTTGGCGAGTTTTAGCACTTCACCAGCGAGCTGTTCTAGGGGCGCAACCTTATCGGCGGCTCCGAGCTTAATAGCCTCCTTAGGCATTCCAAAGACCACACAGCTTTTTTCATCCTGTGCTATGGTACGCGCTCCCGCCTCCTTCATTTCGAGTAACCCTTTTGCACCATCATCCCCCATCCCCGTCATAATCACTCCAATAGCATTCGCCCCAACGTAACGCGCAGCACTACGAAACAGGACATCTACGGACGGACGGTGTCTGTTAACCAGTGGCCCCTCTCGCACTTCGACGTAGTATTTTGCCCCAGAGCGTTTCAGGAGCATGTGAAAATTCCCAGGTGCAATCAGCGCCTGCCCTCTCAGCACAGCATCATTGTTGGCGGCCTCCTTTACGGTAATCTGACAGATCTCATTGAGACGATTGGCAAAGGAGGTGGTAAACTTTTCTGGCATGTGCTGTACGATCACGATCCCTGGACAGTCAATTGGCATCTGCCGTAAAAAGGTAGTCAGCGCCTCAGTACCTCCCGTAGAGGCACCCACGGCTACGACGAGTTCCGTGGTCTTGATCATACTCGTAGGGTGTCCTGCAGGTAGAATCGCATCAGCTGAGTATTTCGGTCCCACGTGATGCACCTCTGCTGGAGTCCCTGTGGTACCTCTGGTGGGGCGATGAAGACGTGCGTAAGCCGCAGCTTTTATAGCGTCGCAGATACGAATGCGCGATTCTTCGATAAACTGGCGCGTATTCATCTGTGGCTTAGTGATAATCTCGACCGCACCGAGCTCCAAAGCCTTCATCCCCGTAGAAGTACCCTGCTCAGTCAAGCTCGAGATGATAACCACTGGGATGGGGTGCTGACTCATGATTTTCCTCAAGAATGTCAGCCCATCCATTCTGGGCATTTCGACATCTAGAGTAATGACGTCTGGCACCTCCTCGGCAATTTTTTGCGCCGCAAAAAAAGGATCGGCAGCAGTTGCCATGACCTCGAGTTGCGGGTCAGAGTTTATGATCTCAGCTAGCGTTTGACGTACGACCGCAGAGTCGTCGACGATTAAGACTCGGAGTTTGGTCATGTGAGGTGCTTTACATTGTCTTTTGTATCAAACGTTGGCGGACGGCTCCCGTTTCTGTGTCAAACTCAAGCTTTCGTCCATTCTTTCCACCAGTACTACGAGCGATAATGGGTATTCCTAGATTCTTAAGCTCATCCTCAGCAGTCTGGATATTTCGTTGCCCTATTTGGAAGTGCGTTCCCGTTTCGATGACCTCTCCACCGCCAAAGATTTTGGCAACCAAGTCCTCTTTACGACAACCAAGCGCCTCCATCTTTTGTAGGAGCTTCCGGATCGCCACATTTCCATACTTTGGACTCTCGAGTCCCTGTCCATTCCACAAGGGGAGCATGAAGTGGTTAATTCCACCGATATTCTTGACTTTATCGAAGAAACATACTGCTACACAAGAGCCCAGAATCGTCGAAACCGTCACCGCATCCTTGCTCGCAAAGAGGGCGGCAGGATAAAGAAAGTGCGTCTCGCGTGTAGGCATGATTAAAATGATTCTTCGTCAAAAAATATCTCATTGCTCTCGGCGGCAAAACCTTCCACAGGCATATCCGATTCTGGGATATTGACAGTGAAGCGAGACCCCTTACCGAGTTTACTCTCTAAAGAGATGTCCCCATTCAAGAGGTCGAGAATCGCCTTACTTACCGAGAGTCCCAACCCATGCCCGCGATTGACAGAATTGATACCATTGTCCCCTCGCGAGAATCGGTCGAAAATCTTTCTTTGCATATCCTCAGCAATGCCCACTCCGTGGTCTGTAAATGAGAACGTCATTTTTCCATCCTTAATACAGAGCGCTAGGTCAATCTCGTTGTTTTCGAAACTGAAATTGATGGCATTATTCAATAGATTTGCCATAATCAGTCTCACATAGAGAGGATCCGTTTTGAAAGAGAGCGCGGCTTCTTTCGACGGGCTATCGTCGTGAAAATTGACGCGTAGGTGTTTCTTCCGGATCTCGTAACGGAAATTATCCAACAATCCGTCCACCAATGCCAAGACGTCAACATTCAAGATTTCTGGGCTCTGCTCCCCCGCCTCTATTTTTGCCGCAAAGAAGATATTGCGGAACTGGAAATCAAGACTAAATGCCTCGGCATGGATGAGCGCGACCATCTGAATCACCTTTTTCCACGCCTCCTTGTCGACGGATAAGATTGCTCTTGATAACCCGAGGATGGATGTAAAGGGGTTCATAATCTCATTAGTGATGTTACTAATGAAGTGACTCTTGAGCGACTCGGATTCTTCGAGCTTCTTATTTACCTCTCGCAGTTCGGTATTGAGGTGTGTCAACTCTTCGACGGTTTGGTTGGATCGCGTAATACGTCGGCGGAGTTCTTCCAAGAGCTCGGTGTCGGAGAGTCGGGAACACGACTCCCCGTCGCGCACAGTTTCTTGCAACTGTGAGTTGTCTATTATGTTTTCTTCTTTCATTATATCTTTCGAAAGATGGTGGGTTTTACAGAGTGTAATGGGAGATCCATGTTCATAATCGACTCGGAGTGTCCGAGAAAGAAAAAACCTCCCGTTTTGAGTTTAGTACACAGTTTTCCGATCACTTGCTCCTGCGTTTGCCTGTCGAAATAGATCAACACATTGCGACAGAAGATGACGTCAAAGATCTCGTTAACAGGGTATGAGTCATCCATGAAATTCATCCGCTGGAGTCGGATATGTTTTCGTAACTCGGGGATGATTCTCACGGTAGGATTCTCTCGATCTTTACTTCGCAGGAAGTAGCGGTGGAGGATTTCCAGCGGTATTCCCTCCACACGCTCCATCTTATAGACGGCATTTTCAGCCATCTTAAGCACCTTGGTACTGAGGTCTGTCCCCAGAATCGAGTAATCCCGCAAGCCCCCCGTTCTCATAAATTCGGAGACTACCATCGCGATGGTATAGGGTTCCTCTCCACTCGAACATGCAGCGCTCCAGATTTTGATGGGCGCTCCAGGATTCTCCTTGACGTGCAGCGGGAGAACCGTCTCCTTAAGGAAGTCAAAGTGTACGGGTTCTCGAAAGAAATCCGTTTTATTTGTACTCACGACGTCGAGCATGTGTATGAGCTCCTCCTGCTTTCCGCGCTCACTCAGGACATATTCGGTGTACTCTTTGAAGGAATCCATCCCCAACTCGCGGAGGCGTTTTTGGAGGCGACTCTGGAGCATGATCCGCTTTGCGGGAGGCATTTTAATTCCCGACACGTTGTAAATAAATGCACTCAGTTTTGCAAACTCAGCATCGCTGAGCTGTGCACGATAACTCCCAGGGAGACTCACCAATGAGAACTCTTCTTGCGACATCCTCTAAACTCTACACAAAATAGTAACCCACACTAGTTACTAGGCCTCTTCTTCTTCTTTCTTTGCCGTTTTCTGGGCATTTTCTTTCGCCGCCTCTTTCGCGAGAAGTATTTCGGATTCGACGTTCTTTCCCGCCAAATCCATCAATTCTTCACTACTGAAGACCTCGTCCATGTTGAGAATCATGACAAAGGTATCATTGACATTTGCCACTCCCTCTATAAACTCCGAACGGTACTTATTCCCCAAGGAAGGCGGAGGCATGATTTGGTTTGGCGCGATCTCGATCACCGCCTGTACGGAATCGACAAGGGCTCCGACGTGTACAGATTCCCCCTCAAGATCGATATCCATCACCACAATACAGGTGCTCGCAGTGAACTCCGTAGGGGTCATCCCGAACTTGATGCGAGTGTCGATGACTGGTAGCACCGACCCACGGAGGTTAATGACCCCCGTCATATAGTTTGGTGCTTTTGGTACCTCGGTAATTTTTGTCAACTCCAATATATTGAGGACCTTACCCACGTGCGCCGCAAACTCTTCGTCGCCTAGTTTGAACGTCAAATAAGACGTTATCTTAGCAATATTCGAATCACTCATCTTTCTCTCTGACGTTTTTTTCTCTTACTGTTTATTCTCGTTTGCGACCTTTACCGAGCCCATCGCAAACTCCTCTTTGGCGGTGAAATGTTTGATGATACGATTCGTATCCATGACCAGCGCTACCGTCCCATCGCCTAGGATGGTAGCCCCCGAGATCATATCCTGATTTTTGTAATGACGTCCTAGGGGTTTCAATACAGCCTGATACTCCCCAACGACCGTATCGACGACAAATCCGACCTTTCGTTCTTCGAAATGCACCACGATGACCTGTTCCATTGTCAGTGTCGTTTCTGGCAGACTAAATTCTTTGCGAAGATTGAAGAATGGGATTTGCTTTCCATCTAGTACCACGACATCGTTAAACTGATTGACGACCTTTTCATGTTCGACAGCGTAGATCTTGTCCACAGCCGAGAGGGGAATCACGTAAGAGGTCTCGTCCACCTTCACCAACAACCCGTCGATAATCGAGAGGGTGAGCGGCAACTTGATTGTAATTGTCGTACCAACGCCCTGTTCGGAATCGAGCTCGACCTCGCCTCGTAATTCGGAGATTTTCCTTTTTACAACATCCATCCCGACCCCTCGTCCTGAGACATCGGTTACCTGTTTTGCCGTACTGAAGCCTGGCATAAAAACCAGATCAAGCGTTTCACGGCGCGAGAGCTTACGATCTGGCGGGATGATACCTTTTTCTACCGCCTTCTTGTGTACCGCTACAGGGTCGATCCCCGCCCCGTCGTCCGAGACCTGAATCATAACATTCGTTCCCGAATAGAAGGCCTTGAGTTTCACCGTACCTTGGCGCGGCTTTCCAGCACGTTCACGGGTTTCCACATCCTCGATCCCGTGGTCAAGGCTATTACGTAGGATGTGCATCAGGGGGTCTGCCAATCCTTCGATGATGGTTTTATCCAACTCGGTATCCGATCCCTCGGTGACAAAACGGACATCCTTGTGCAATCCCTGTGAGAGGTCTCGCACCAAACGATGGAATCGCGTGATAAGATTCTCTATCGGGATTAGCACGATACTAAAGGCAATATCTCGGAGCTGACGACTGAGCTTTTGTACATTCTCCGAGATGACGGTAAGTC
The DNA here is from genome assembly GCA_963543925.1 of uncultured Bacteroidia bacterium. Classification (GTDB taxonomy): domain Bacteria; phylum Bacteroidota; class Bacteroidia; order Bacteroidales; family CAJPTX01; genus Bacteroides_D. The sequence goes on from CAUUCP010000019.1 coordinate 20,850, forward strand.
CAGGCAAGTCATTTTCTTCGGCAAAAAGAGTCAGACGCGCCTGTGTTGTGACCAACTCGGAGACAAGATTCATGAGTTCGTCGAGCTTTTCCGACGCAACGCGAATAGAGGAGATCGCCACATTCTTCGCAGCATTTTGTTTAGCCGCATTAGCATTCGCTTGTGCTATGGCAGGAGAGACCTCCACCTGCTTTTCCTGCTCAGGCTGTGGGATAATTCTTCGTATATCCTCGATATTAGGAGTTACTTGCTTTGCCCACAAGTCGTCGAGTGCAGCGACAAATTTGGGATTCTCCAAAAGGTTTCCTGCGTCGAGTCGCTGTATCTCTAGGTCGGAATCGTTTTCTACGAAGATAAAGACGTCATCTATGGCATTCTGTCCCTTGTTCGTAGCGAGTATAATCTCCCAGGAGGTGTAACAGAACGATGGTTCGATCTCGGCAAGCGGAGGCACCTTCTCAAAATGCACCTTAATCTTGCTAGCGCCGAGCGCCTGCAACTCGTCCACCTGATAGAGCGGGTTTGTTCCGTTGTTAAATATGTCCGTGACGGGTGCATAGCGAATGAAGAAGGTTTCTGCCTCCTTGATTTTTTCTCCGCTAGGCTGCTCTGTCTGGGTCTTTGTGGGGGTGCTCCCCTCCTTTTTTGGTGCAGTAGCTACGACACGTCCTTCGATGATCGCATCCATCTGCTGCATAAGCGCTTCTTGCTGCTGCATGAGCGATGCGCTCTCATTACCCGCCTCTTCGAGTAGATTCTTGAGGTGATCGACAGAGCGGAGTGTCGCGTCGAGTGTGGCTTGTGTGACCTCTCTCTCCCCACTACGCACTTGGTCGTAAATCGTCTCCATGTGGTGCGTAAAGCGGTCGATCTGCTCAAAACCGAACATACTGCTATTCCCCTTCAGGGTGTGCATAATTCGGAAGATCCGCTGCACGATGTCCATGTCGCCGGTATTCTCTTCCAGCTCTAGGACGGTCTTTTCCAAATCATCGATAAGGTCTACGGCCTCTTCGATGAACTTCTTTTTGAAGTTATCTAAACTAGCATCCATCACCGAAGGACTTTCTGTAATGCGGCGATGAGTTTCGCCGGCACAAAGGGTTTAATAATCCATCCTGTGGCGCCCGCCTCTTTTGCTTCCATCTTCTTGGCCGTCTGGGATTCAGTGGTCAGGAAGAGGATGGGGATTCTTTGGTAGGCTTCCATCTCTCTCACGTGTTTAATGAGAGTAATACCGTCCATTTCTGGCATATGGAGGTCTGTGATGATCATGTCAATCTCCCTCCCATCCAAGAACTTAAGCGCATCCGTGCCGTCGTTCGCAATCAACACTTCGAAACCTTCGTTTTCCAAGGTGAAACTCACGACCTCTCTGATGCTCTCTGAATCGTCAACGATTAAAATCTTCTTAGGCATCGTCTTTCTATTGTTTGGTGGCCGAGGCCGTAGAGCCCAACCATCTCGTAAAACCCGTGTTACGGAGAAGCTGTTCGAGTTCGGAGTCTAGCGACATCTGTACACGTAACATCTCACCTTTCTCGCTAACCGCCTCTTCCAAACTCCAGAGGAGTTGTAAGAATCCCAAGTCGAGGGAAACCACATCGCTGAGCTCGACGGAAATCTTTGAGTACTTCTCGAGCGCTTCTCGAAAGAAGCGAACCACTTGGTCGACATTATCCAGCGTAAGGTTTCCTTGGAGAGAGAGTATCCCCTCCCCGCTCTCCTTACCATCGGACATATTAAGTTGCGCAGTTTTCATTGTATCTAGAAATTCAAGCAGAGGTGTTTACTTTTTGGCTAGAAGAGTTCGAGGTCGTCCTCATCCTCGGCATTCTCTTCTGACTCGGTAGGATTTTCGGGAGCTCCAGTAAATTGGTCGTGGATTCTTCTCTCGCTCTCCATGGTATAGAGGTCTCTGACCTCGGTCATATCGCTATGCATGGAGAGGTCGACATTGGCACAGATATGACTACTCATCTCCGAGAGCCCCTTTACGATCTCGGCGATCACATTTTCAAAGAAATCATAGTAACGCACGGCAGCGAGCGCAGCTTGCGTATCATCGCAAATAGCTCGTGATGTTTTCTCAATATTCCCCAAGAGTGCGTTACTCTCCCTCTCCGTCCCCAAGAGATGTTCGGAGAGGGTGTGAGCACAGTGGACGTTCACCTGAACGTAATTCCACAGGAGATCACTCTCTCCGAGCTTTTGTGCATAGAGCCCCAGCCCCTCGACGGCGTTGTATATCACACGGTTGTGTGTTCTCACCGTCTCCATATTTTTGTGCATGATAGCGATCATCTCGTAGATCTGCGGGAGGTAATGATCATAACGTCCATCGCCCGCCGTCCTAAAGGGCTCGAGCATCGTTCGGACATTGGTAGAGAGTTTCGCAAAGGTCTCTAAATGTTCATCGATTCTTTTCTGCAAGGTATTGGCTCCGTCACGGATAAAGAGCACCTCTCGTGTACACTCTGGGAAGACATCCAATACTCGTGCTAGGAGGGCATCAGTCCGTTTGAAACGGTCGGCGAGATCGGAGATCGAGGTACGTCGTACGTGCTCATCCTCGCTCATTGCCAGACGACAGATCGACGCCACGGCGCTCATTTCCTTTGCAATGGAACGGAAATGGAGCGCGATTGCCTCTATTGCCACTTGGTACTCCTTGTTAGTGGCCAAGAGCTGTGCAGCTTGTAGTGAAGAGATATCTCGCACCTGCACGAGCACGGACATCCACGCATCCTCATTTTCCGAGGGATCTGTCTCCCTTAGGTTCTCCAAGAGCTTGATATGCGCCTGCTGGATGTGCTCCATCTTTTGGCGGATAATGTCTTGGTATTGGAGACTGGTGATGACGTCTGCAATACTCTTAGCACAGCTGTCGCTCTTTGCGCGTAGTGCGGGGAGGTTCTCGTCCGACTCTCGTTGCTTCACCTCAAAGAGATGTTTTCCCTGTTCAATCAGATCCAGCAAAGAGATCAAGCTACGAATCCCCCTTCCTCCAATAAGCTCGATGTGATTGAGGGAATAGCTGAGCTCTTGTAGAAAGATTTGGGAGAGCTTCTTTGTTTCGACGATATCAACCACGAAGTTCTCCCACTCGTGCATGATACTCGCGAATCGACTTGGATAGGATTTATTCCCATTTGCTCCACCACGGAAGACCGCGTCGAGGGCAATGAGTTCCATGTTCAGGATAGCGAACTCATTGTTGATATGTCGTAGCGGGTAGAGATATTCCTCGAGCGAGTCGTTGAGCTCTCTCACAATCCGCAACGTTTCGGACTGTTGTTCCTTGAGCGCCAGCAGACTCTGCTGTAACTCTGTACGACAGCGATCGAGGTCGTTTTTCAACTGTTCATTCTTATCACGAGAAAAGAGTTCGAGGAGCGCAGAGGCGTCCTTCGAGACATTCTTTGACTCCTTGTAGAAGACTTTGAACTTCGCATTGAGTCCCAAGAAGTCATCTGCCGAGCACTGGTGCAAGGCTTGGATCTTGAGGTCTACGTTCTCAAACAGTGCCACGATTTCTGGGACAGTGCAAACCTTCTGCGGCGCAATAGGTAGCGTTTCTCCCGTCGTGGTAGTCGTCGTCTCGTTCGTATCCATTCGTTTCATTTCTCAGACAAAGGAACATATTTTTTTACACAGCTCGCTCCCCTTGCCCGTCTCCTCATTAAGTTTTTTGCTAGTTTTGTGACATTAGTTACACCACGTTATGGAAACTCATTCCCTTCAATCCCAAGTTCCTCTTTTTCGTGGCTTAGACGGCTTACAACTTTTGCGAATTGCGAGCGAGGCTTCTCTGGAACGCATACCAAGTGGCGGGATCTACTACCGAGGTCTGATCCCCCCCCGCCCCGCAGTCTACCTAGTCAGCGGTTTAGTGGGAGTACGGAATGCCTCGGCGGCAGGTCGTCGCTTTGGTCCTCATTTATTCTCATCTGGCGAGTGGCTACTCCTGAACTACACGGTGGCAGGCGATCCCGAGCCGTGGGGTCTCGAAGTTTATCGCGACGCGGTTCTCATACACCTCCCCTATGCCAGTTTATTATCTCTGGCACAGGTAAACACACAATTCTCCATCAATCTGATGCATGCTCTTGCCACCGAGAGTCAAAAACTCTATGACGAGACCGAAAAACTGCTTCATGCGGACATAGAGAGGCGCTGTACCTACCTTCTCCACTACCTGAGTAGTAGGGTATTCCACTCACCTCAGTTCAAACTTCCTTTCACACAGGCACAAATCGCCGATCTCTTGCACACCTCTCGCGAAGTAGTAAGCCGTAGCTTTGCCTCCTTAAAAAAGAAGGGGCTCATCGGAGGGGATGGGCGCGAAATACATCTAAAAGTAGACGAGTAAACACTCCCCAGCGGGTGAGGGGAAATAGCGTAGGAGTTCGTCTTCGCAGTACTGACGCTCAGCGCTTTGCTACTTGAGCTTATCAAACTGATATCCGATCATTAACTCATGCGAGCCCCCCGAATAGTTACGGAGTCGCGTATAGCTATAATCGAAACTATAACCAAAGATAATACGGTTGTCGTGTTTATAGCCAATCAGGAAGCTCACAGCATCTCCGTGCCGATAGGAAAATCCAGCCCAGACGCGATTGAGATAGGTGGCCTTCACATTCACATCGAATTGGAAGGGAGAGGCGGCCGTGAGCTTGCAGATCGCAGCGGGTTCAAGTTCAAAATTCTCACTCAAGTAGATCAAATACCCTGCGTGAAGGAAAAAGCTCCGTTTCAAGGTATTGGATTTTACGGGATTACCATACAAGGTCAGATCGTTTCCAAAGAGTTGGTGCGAAGCAATCCCCGTATAGAAATGCGAGGCATAGAGATAAATCCCTAGCGAGGCGTCTGGGATGATACTCGTACGCGACTCATTGTTCAAAAGCGCAGGGTCTGGGACAGACGTAGTATTATCGCCTAGATCAAACTTCGAACCGTCGACCTTAAATGCCATAAAACCAAACGAGAGACCCCCCGAGAGTCTCATTTCACTGTTTATGGCTAGGTTGTAGGCATAAGAGCCAGAGAGTCCAGTACGCGAGGTAGGGCCTGTGAGATCGTTGTAGAAAAGCGCCCCAAAGCCCATAGATTGTTTCGCCAATGGACCGTACACAGTGACCACGTTCGTAATGGGGGCATCGTTGACCCCGACCCATTGGAATCTGTGGTGCGTACGTGCTTGAAAATAGTTGAATGTACCTACCACTGCAGGATTTACGACGTAGTTGTTCATCATATACTGCGTCACTTGGTACATCTGCTGTGCTCGCAGCTGCGAGGGGGTCAGGTAGCACAAAAGGTACAATCCCCCCAGCCCTAGGAGGGTTACGCGCCAAAGTCGAGCAATGAAAGCAATACTACGTCTGGGCATAATTTAGCGCACTATAGTGACCGAGCCAGAGACGGGCTTCCATTTTTTTCCTCCCCCCGACGCATTGAATCGGATGACGTAATAGTAGGTACCTGTGGGTAATGGAGTATTTGCATGGGTGCCATCCCATCCCTGTCCAATCCCATTCCCCTTGGCATACCAGACGCTGACTCCTGCACGGGTGAAGACCTCCACCTCTAGGTTAGGCAATAGGTCTTGGAGATGCGAATAGAGGTTGACATTCGTTTCATCTCCATTATAGAGCCACCGATCATTTATACCATCGCCATTAGGGGTAAATACGTTTGGAATGCGGAGTTTGTCGACCAGACGGATGTAAATATAGCGTTCCGTTACACAGGTTTGTTTTTCCTTCTGCATGGTATAAATGAGGTTGGTAGAGAGACGAAGGAAGTCGTAAGTGTAACCATGCCTCGAGACGGTGACGACCTTGTAAAGTTCATTACTAAAGACGTCCTCTGGGAGTCTCAAGTCATACAGATAGGCCTTCCCAGTACGCGAAGGCGTCAAGATACCCGTAGGGCGTATATCCAATGTCACTCGGTCGGCCTCTCCCGCAATAAGAAACCCAACCTCGGTCTTCGTTCCTTCGAGAACCCCGAGCGCCAGACTATCCTTGTAACGGATAAGCTGATCTTCTTTCCCGAGATTTCGACTCCGCACACTGTCTACCGTCTTGCCATTGAAAAGAAGCCCCGCGTGAGAAACATTGACGTCATAAGCAAATGAGACGGGGGGGATGACTCGAATCTCCTTGATATCGGAGACGATACACCCCTTTTGGCTAATCCCCGAGACCGCTACAGAGGTTCTGTCGTAAATCCTCGACTCTATGCGATGGTTAATTCTATCGCCCATCCCAAGCACGCGTCCCGTGACGACTTTCTCCCCGTCAAGGTCGTGTAAAACCCGAAAGACATACTTGGTAAGACCGTTCGTTTTCAAAAGCGAAGCATTCTTGAGGTTGAGTCGGAACTTCACTTCCGTGCCATAGCAAACCACAGGAGGGATGCCAACCATCTCCATCTTGGGTTGATCGGTATCGTCATAAGGCATGTTGAAGGAGAACTTCGTGACACAGCTGCCCTCACTGATAAGAATCTGATAGTCACCATGGGGCAACTCATAGGGAGTCGCAGAGCCGACGTTCACCTTCTGTCCCGTGAGTTCTTTGACCACCGCAGGAACCTCCCCCCAGACATAGTTACGACTCTCGGTTTTTCCACCTACGATGGTGATGTTGGAGATCTTCCCCTTGGAGATCTCTTCATTCTCGTTATAGCGTTCACAGGCAGCGGGTTCAATCACTGTGGGGGGGATCTTAAGCGCGTACCCAGGGATACCGGGGACGACCATAGATTCTGTAAACTCGCATCCCTTACTATCGATCACGGTCACGGTCCAATTTCCGGGCATAACACTATCAAGGGTAGGTTTTGTCGTTACCACCGACGGATGTGCGATCCCAGCGACGTCGCTATACTTCCACGTATAGCGGAGGAACTTGCCTGATCCTCCCTTGGGAGTAAGTATCACCTGCTCGACCAAGTCCCCTGGACAGCGGAGCTTCTCTTCACCCTTGAAGGTCTTATCCACAGATCCTTGTTCGGGTTCGTACATCATCAACAGACTCGGATAGGAAGAGATACACTGGTTAGCGTCCTCGACCCACAACTTGTAGACCCCTGCCGCGAGCCCCTTAAAAACCCCTTTACCATTCACCCCCTTGACGACATCCGTGGGTGTCTGCACCTTGGGATCGCTTCCTTCTTGAGTCTCAAAGAGGATATATCGCACATTATTCCCAGGCTCTCGCACGGAGATGATCCCCGAATGTCCACCATTACACAACACACTGTCCACCACGACATTGTTCATATTCGGTTCTACGACCTCGGGGATCGAAAGTAGGTTTCCTCCCCCATCTTTGATGTAATCGGCGAGCTGAAACGAATAGGCTGTATAATTCTTATCAAATATCCAGAGCAAGGACACTCCGCGCTTGAGTTCGAATTCCTTTTCAGTCCCTTGGAGTAGTTCGGCAGCTATGCTATTCTTGTCGACCTCGGTCACGTCATCTCTGGTGATAGCGTAGTAGAAATAGGGTGGCGCAGCGGGGTCTGTAGCCGAGGTAAATGGCTCTCCCCCATTGATCTTTACAGTAGCAGCGTAATGTTTTCCGACCTCTGGACAGCGCTCAGTGACGTTGTGGGAGATGAGCTGCAAGATAGGCTGTGCCACGCTTTGCCCCCCCCTCCCGAGGCACAAGCACAACAGCACCGTAAAGACTACGATGCGATACACGATATGATGTCTTGGTCGTCTCTTATTCATCCACGAAGGGGATCATGGCACGAGCACATTCCCGCACACACTACCTACAAAAGTAAAGATTATTACTGAAATGTGATACTAAAGGTTACGTAGGGAGTAAGAAATTCCCTTTTCTGTAGTCTCGCAAAGAGCCTCTGATGTTTCGTTATGGTATACCGTGACGAAGTGATTGATGAAACGCGCCAGCGTATTTCTGTTGACCCCACACAGGGCGGCAATCTTGTGTTGTGAGATACCACAGTTGAGTAGGTGTACGATCTCCTCTCTTCTAGGAAAAAGCTTGTAGCGATTTGGCGCGCTCAGTCGTCCCTTGGGACGCCCCAGAACAACACCTTCGGCTTTTTTTCTTGCGAGCGCTTCTTTTGTACGCTGTGCAATAAGGTTTCGTTCAATCTCGGCGCTCAATCCAAAAGCAAAGGCTAGGACTTTCGACTGTATGTCGTCCCCCAGATGGTAGTTATCCTTGATCGTCCAAACGCGACACTCCTTGCGCATACAGATATTTAGGATCTCCATGATCATAAATAAGTTACGTCCCAGTCTGGAGAGCTCTGCACAGATGATGAGATCCCCCTTCTGTATTCTGTCCAAGAGGTTTCCCAATTCTCGTTTCGAGAAAGCTTTTGTACCAGAGATAGTTTCCTCAATCCACCCGTCGATAACGATGTGTTGTTGCAGGCAGTAATTGTTGATTTCAAAGCGTTGATTTTCGACGGTTTGCTTGTCAGAGGAGACTCGGATATAGCCATAAATCATGATCGCATCTAGCTTTATTGGTTGTATGGCAAAGATCCGTAAATTGCTCCCAGCCTCCGACAATAGTCGAGAAATCGGGGGACTCCCCTCTATGAGAAGCCCCCCGCAGTCTGCGTCGTCGAGGTATCGTGCGCCTCCGTTTTTGATTCTCGGTTGGCTATTCTTCCTCTTCCTCCTTCTCCTCCTTTGGCATTGCTTTATCTACGAAGCCCATTTCTTGGATATCTTCGGAGACGTTGATGATATAGTCCCCCATCCTCTCGCACTGCGAATAGAGATCGGAATAGAATACGCCAGCCTCGTAGGTATATATTCCGTTTTCAACGTTTTTAAGGTGCTCTTTCTTCAATTCGTTTCTGTATCTGTTGATTTGCTCCTCACAGTGTGTTGCTGCTGTTAAATCGGCATCGGTTCCCTTTTCTAGGTTTTGCGTCATCACGGTAAATGCTTGGTCGACGTAATCCATCATCTGGTCGACGTGTTTCTGTATATATTCGTTGAACCAGAGGTTGGCTTCGCTTTTACGCTTGATAATTTTCCCCGCATTGTGGCAACAGTCAGCCACGGACTCGATGTCGCTGATAATCTTCATGAGGGCACTGACCTGCTGTCGCGCACTATCACTGAGTTCCGAGGTATGAAGACGCCCTAGGTAGTTACCGATCTCGACCTCCATGCGGTCGCTGATATTCTCATATTTCAGGATTCGCTCGTACGTATTTTGGAATTCCTTCTCGTTGGCGGGGTCGAGCATCCTCTGTACAAATCCGAACATCCTGTGTACGCGTCTGGCGTATCCCGCCACCTCCTTCCATACGGAGAGGAGGGCAATCTCCCCCGTAGGCATATAGTCGTGTCCAATGAAGCGGAGACGGTATCCCTCGTCCTCGCTCTCCTTCTGGGGTAAGATTCTTTTCACCAAAGAGACGAGCTGTGGAGTGAACCAGACCATGACAAGGGTATTCACGACATTGAAACTTGAGTGAAAGAGCGAGAGTGCAATCGGTGCTTTTGAGGGGTCGAGGATCGGAGATCCGATACCGCTCTCGAGCGCCAAACGATCGACCAAATTGAGGAACGGGTAAAATAGTAGGAGCACCCATACGACCCCAAGGACATTGAAGACCAAGTGAAAGAGCGCCGTTTGTCTGGCCGACGTATTTCCGACGGCAGCGGCGATGACGGCGGTGATCGTCGTCCCCACATTCTCTCCCAAGACCATCGCGGCGGCCATGGTGAAATCTATCCAACCATTGGCACACATCAAGAGTGTGAGCGCCATAGTAGCCGAGGAGGACTGCACGACGACGGTGAGCCCAATCCCGATAAGCACGAAAAGGAGTACCGACCAGATACCGAGTTGTGTATAGTGCGACACGGTTTCTAGAACATGGGGGTACTGGGAGAGGTCGGGGACAGAATCTTGTAGAAAAGTCAATCCAAGAAAGAGGAGCGAGAATCCGAGGATCATCTCCCCGACAGCGTGTAGATTGTTTCTTTTTGAGAAGAGCAATGGGACTCCAAGCCCGAGGAAGGGGAGTGCCATCATGCCGAGGTTCATTTCGAATCCTAGCAAAGAGATAATCCACGCAGTGACGGTCGTCCCGATATTCGCCCCCATGATCACTCCGACAGCCTGTACGAGTGAGAGCAATCCCGCATTGACAAAGCTCACGACCATGACGGTAGTCGCGGATGAGGACTGTACGACGACCGTAACCAAGATCCCCGTAAGGATTCCCTTGAGTCTGGTACTTGTCATGGCGGCTAGCAGGCTACGCATGCGCGTACCAGCGACTTTCTGAAGGGCTTCGCTCAGAAGCTTCATTCCATACAGAAAGAGACCGAGCGCCCCGATGAGGGTGAAGAAAGAGATAGCGACAGGAAAAATACTGCTAGGCATGTAGAAAGAAAGGATTGTACGTCCAAGAGAGACAAACGCGAGCCCAGTACCCCGCGGAAAGGGGTTCTGAACTCGCGTAAAAAAGCAGGAGAGCCACCATCTACCCGATCAGATATGGTAGCTGGAGATGCGTCATAGATGGATTACTTTATCACACCGTGCTTCTTACCGATCTTGACAAAAGCATCCACACAACGGTCGAGGTGCTCACGCTTATGAGCCGCGGAGAGCTGTACCCTGATACGCGCTTGTTCCTTTGGTACGACGGGGTAGTAGAACCCAGTAACATAAATCCCCTCAGCCAGCATGTCCGCCGCCATGAGTTGCGATAGCTTGGCATCATAGAGCATAACGGCAAGTATGGCACTCTGGCTAGGCTTGATATCGAATCCCGCGTCGAGCATCCGTTTCTTGAAATACTCGGTATTTTCCATGAGCTTGGCGTGGAGTGCATCGTCTTTTTCCAACATCTGGAAGACCGCAAGGCTAGCTCCTACCACGGGTGGCGGTACAGAGTTGGAGAAGAGGTAGGGTCTTGAGCGCTGGCGTAGGAGGTCAACGATCTCCTTCCGTGCGGCGGTAAATCCTCCGCATCCTCCGCCAAAAGCCTTTCCCAGAGTCCCCGTGATGATATCCACCTCTCCACGCAGGTTATAGAGCTCGGTGACGCCATGCCCGGTTTTTCCGACCACTCCCGCAGAATGGCTTTCGTCGACCATCACGAGTGCGTCGTACTTCTTTGCCAGCGCACAGATCTTGTCTAGTGGTGCGACGTTACCGTCCATAGAGAAAACCCCGTCCGTGACGATGATGCGGAAGCGTTGCGCTTGGGCTTCTTTTAGACAGTTTTCGAGCTCCTCCATATTCGCATTTGCGTAGCGGTAACGTTTTGCCTTGGAGAGGCGCACTCCGTCGATAATGGATGCGTGGTTGAGTGCATCGGAGATGATCGCATCTTCCTCGCCGAAGAGGGGCTCAAATACCCCGCCGTTGGCATCGAAGCAGGCTACATAGAGAATCGAGTCTTCGAGTCCAAAATAAGAGGCTATGGCACGCTCGAGTTCACGGTGAATATCCTGTGTACCACAAATAAAACGCACTGAGGACATCCCGTATCCTCTGCGATCCATCATTTGTTTCGCGGCTTCTATCACCGTAGGGTTGTCGGAGAGACCGAGATAGTTGTTTGCACAGAAGTTTAGCACATCTGCACCCGAGCTTACTTTAATTTCAGCCCCTTGACAGGTAATTATTTCTCTTTCGCGCTTGTAGAGTCCCGCCTCGTCTATAGCGGCCAGCTCCTTCGCCAAGTGCTGTTGCATCTTACCATACATCGCCTTCGCTGTTTATCAATTCTTACCTGCGACAAAGGTAAGAATAATCAACGTACGGGGCACTAAGATCACGCCGAGTTTGGACGAAAGACTGCCCAGTGCAGGGATCGCGATAAGAGGTGCTCTTTAGGCGAGATATGGGGTCTTACTCAAGCACATGCCCCCCCTTATCGCGGCTATAAGATTTTACAAGCCAGAAGGGTGCTCTGCGTCTTGAAATCCTTAGTAATGAGCGAATAGTCTTGAATCGCGGCGGGGATAAAAAGCGGAGACATCGCGGGGAGCTCCATGTCTTGGCAGCGCCCTGTTTCGTCTTTCCATTCCAATCTTGTGGGTTGGAGCGCCAGATAGATGTGTGCGGTATTTTCCGCGCTATTCTCCTTACAGTCCAGACGCTGGGTCTTGTAACACGCCAGCGAGAGGGGCGCTTGGGGTAGGTAGACCTGTTTTTCTTGTAATTCCTGCGGAGTAAAGATTGTAGGTCGCGCCAGCGGATCATAAGCTTTGTAAGCCCAATCTAGTTGCAGTGGACGTCGTTTTCCGTTGGCATCCACGCGCTCCCAATCGTAGAGGCGATATGTGGTATCACTTGCCTGCTGTATCTCCAGTAGCTGCATTCCTCCGCCCAAGGAGTGGAGTACCCCTCCAGGGACAGCGTACACCTCGCCAGGAGCGGGGTGATAGACGTGGAGTGTTTTTTCCAACGTATGCTCCTCGACGGCGTTCTTCAAGTCTTCTGTAGAGAAGCCCTCTGGGGTACCGAGATAGATCTCCGCCTCTGGTGCGACAGAGAGGATGTACCACATCTCACTCTTACCGTGTTTTTCACCGTGCTGTTGCGCAAAAAGGTTATTGGGGTGTACTTGGATAGAGAGTGGCAACTCCGTATCGATCCACTTGATCAGTGGTACATTATCCCAAGTTCCTTTTTCCCCCAAGAGGTCGTTTCCGTACTGGTTTGCCAGAGTGGAGAGTTTCTCGCCCGCCAAGACGCCATTCTTTACAAGGGTTTCCTTTCCTTGTAGGGGCGAGAGCAACCATCGTTCTCCGATGGGAATCCCCTCGATCGCGCTTCCGAGCTTAGTGCCCCCCCATATCCGCGGGACATCCACTGGCTGGAAAAGAAGAGGATATAGTTTGGCTCGCGTCTTTACCATAATAATAAGGTTGCTAGGGAGGAGGGGTTATCTTTCAGCCACGAGCTCCTGCACCCTCTGTGCGACCTCCTCCATCAACCAGCGCGGTGTGGAGGTTGCCCCACAAATGCCGAGGCTCTCGACCCCCTCAAGCGCTTGTCGATCGATCTCCTCAATACCAGAAATGAAATAGGTACGCGGATTCACCCGCAAGCATTCACCGAAGAGCATTTTACCGTTCGAGCTTTTTTTTCCACTCACAAAGAAGATCGCATCGTGCAGTTTTGCGAACTTTGCCAATGATTCATGCCGGTTCGCGACTTGCCCACACGTACTAGCGTGTACAACGAGTGGGAGGGTGTCGTCCGAATTGTCTTCGACGTGTAATGCGGCACGCATCCTCTCCGCAATTTGTTCGGCAATGTTTTTGTAGTCACGCGCACTCATGGTAGTCTGTGAGAAGCATTCGGTTGGGCGACGAAAGTCTAGCGCGTCGAGATCTTCGCTGGACTGTACGACGTAACAGTCGCAATCGGTTTGTCCTCGGAGACCATTCACTTCGGCATGATCGGGTTTACCGAATAGTATAATCTGTCCGTGGAGCACCTTCAGACGTTCTCCACTGCGTTTTACTTTACGCTGCAACTGTAAGACCACGGGGCAAGTGGCATCGATAATCTCCATACCCAAGGCTTTCGCGGTAGCATAGGTAGAGGGTGGTTCTCCGTGTGCACGGAACATCAATCTCTCGGCAGTATATGCTGGGAGGTCTTGGTAATAGATCGTCTTCAGTCCTTGTTTTTGTAGGCGCTGCACCTCGGCACCGTTATGCACGATATCTCCCAAACAGAGGAGCTCCCCAGAGTGGTTCAACTCCTGTTCGGCGAGTTGTATCGCTCGTACAACCCCGAAGCAAAACCCAGACTGTGGATCTATCTCGATGACCATGTGTTACACCAAGGCTTTTACCCGCTCTTGTACCAAGGGGAGCACCCACTCCATCTGCTGTGCAGGGGTCATGTCAGAATTATCCAGTTCGATCGCATCGGCGGCTTTACGCATTGGGTCACAGGCGCGGTTCTGATCGATTTGGTCGCGTAGTACGAGGTTGTTATAAACCTCTTCATAATTCGCTGGCATTCCTTTAGCCTTCAGTTCATCAAAACGTCGCTGTGCACGCACCTCGTTGGTCGCGACCATGAAGATTTTGAGCTCGGCATGTGGGAAGACCGTCTGTCCGATGTCTCTTCCGTCCATGACGATGGCGCCGTCTACTCCCAATGCCTGTTGTTGACGCACCAGCGCCTGTCGCACCATGGGTATCGAGGCTACTTGACTCACGAGGGCATTCACCTCGGCAGTTCGGATAGCGTTCCCCAACAATTCGCCGTCGAGGGTGACTACCTGCTCTTCGCCGTCGCGTTGAAAGGCGATGGTATGTTGAGCGAGGAAATCCTGCACCTCGGTGGGGGTGAGCTTCTCTGGGTCAGCGATCGATTCCCGTAGAAATGCGAGCGTGACGGCACGATACATGGCTCCAGTATCGACATAGGTATAGCCCAATTTGCGCGCTAAGGCTTTGGCAAATGTACTCTTGCCACAAGACGAAAGGCCATCGATGGCTATTGTAATTCCTCGTTTCATTGATCAAGCTCCTCTTCTGTGCTTTCTCCTTCTATAGGAGTAGGCTTTTGTTCTTTCACAGGACGATAAGTACGCATGGCGGCGTCGCGCCCTCCACTGAAATAAATAGCGAGAGAAAAATGGTTGGTAGCTCCTGCGGAGTGGTACAGAGAGCGACTAAAGCGCACGGCTACGCGCTGTACCTGCACCCCAAACCCCCATGCGAAACCCTCGGTAGAGTAGTGATTGGGTATGAGCATCTCCATCCGTCGAGCGTGGTTATAGCTCACTTGAGCAAAGAAGTAGCGCGATGGGTGAAACTCGATCCCGATGACAGGGTGTGCAAGAAGCTCGGTCGCGATATCGTTTCCCAGCGAGCCCTTGTCTTTTGGGTTCACCCCGTCTTCTCGTGCAGGCTTATAAGCTTTTTCTCTCAAAAAGCGCCGTTCCCAATTCTCTAGATGCTGTAGGGTGAAGAGGAAGACCAACGGGGCGTGACGGGTACGAATCTTCACACCGCCCAAGAGTTCAAACGGAGTGGACTCTTGCTTCCCCGAATAGGTTTTGAGGGTAGTCCCGAGGTTCTGCATGACGAGCCCCGCAGAAAAGAGCCCCTCAGGATCGGAGTATCCCAGACCGAGGTTCGTAGCCACGCCAAAGGACCAATAACGCTCGAGTAATGAGTAAAGTGGAGTAATGGATGCTCCGATGCTCCATCCCCCCGCCAAACGATAGGATGCTTGTAAGCCAAGCGCCATCTCGTGGGCGGCGAAAGTTCCGTCTTGCAGTCCCTGTGGGTCTCGTCTTTCAAAACTTCCATACCACATCTGGCGGAGGTGAGCCCCGAAGGTGAGGGCACTATCCACCGCGTAGAAATAGGTTGCCGTGCTGTACTTGGTGTCAGCGAAGAGTGTATTCACACTCACCTCTAGTGCATTATGCAGACTCTGGGTAGCAAAGGCAGGATTACTCACAGCAAAGGAGAGCTCTTTTTCCCCCCCGTAGCCTGGGGCACGCCCCCCGAGGGCTGCAATACGCGGAGAGGAGGGGAGCTTCAAATAGGCAAACGCCGCTTCCCCCCCTCTTTGCGCCGCAGCGGAGTGCACAATAATCGCCAAAAGCGACAAGAGGAGCAACCTGTACATCGGGCGCACGCGGTACTATTCTTTGACACGTACGGCCAGCATAGAGCCGTCGCAATACTGGTTGTCCCCGATGCGGACGAGGAGCTCGAGACTCACCTTCCTCCCCTCGATGTTGAGACACCTTGCCACCAACTCGAGTTCCTGCCCCATGGGGGTCGGCTTTCTGTAGTTCACGGTGAGCGACGCTGTAACGCAACGCATAAGGGGTTCGCGACCAAGCTCAAAACCTTGTGCCCTATGATAGAAGGCAGCAGCGGCGGCCGTCCCGTGACAGTCGAGAATCGCTGCTAGGAGTCCACCGTAAAGATTCTCTGGGACGCCCCCCGTATACTCGG
The DNA here is from genome assembly GCA_963543925.1 of uncultured Bacteroidia bacterium. Lineage (GTDB taxonomy): Bacteria > Bacteroidota > Bacteroidia > Bacteroidales > CAJPTX01 > Bacteroides_D. Next base: position 36,835 of record CAUUCP010000019.1, read on the forward strand.
GCTGTGGGGTATAGTGTGCGATAACCTCGTCGCCTCGGAGATAGCTCTTGATATGCCATCCCGCGGGGTTATCTGGTCCACACCCGAAGCAGTGGCGATAGGGTTCGGGGTAAAGATCTTGTATAGCAATCTGGTTCGTATCCATCTCTCAAACGTTTGCACAAAGATAACACGAAGACGGGGATCTCTCTAAAATGGGGGCAGTGCTCTAAAAAGAGGGTAAATATTGATACCGTCCTAGAAGAGTGTGCAATGGGGGTGAGAATGGGGCGGCGATCGTAAGCTTATAAAGCTATATATATTCCTAAATATACTATACTCCCCACGGAGTGGGATAGGGTAGAGCGGGTGTAGTGCCCCTTTATACGCCCTCTATACGCCCTCTATACGCCCTGAGCACCCTTAGAACACTCTGTAAATTCAGTAGTAAAATAGACCATACTATTGATGTATTCTATTATTTCTACGTAGCATTACGTAGACAGTTGTACAGGAATATGGGGTTAGTAATTCCTAAAGTCGTACTCTGCACTGTGTGTACAAAGAGCGAGCAATAGGTGGAGAAATAGGCAGCCTATGACACACTTTTACGGACACTACTGGAAAAATCTTCCGTTTTGGAAGACGAGGGGTGGGGAAGAACAGGGGGGGAGAGAAAACGCGGGGTTGTACCATTTCCCCTATCTTTGTTCTAGGAATATTCCCTCGCCCCACTCCTCCGATAACACAATAGCTCATGGAAAAAATACCCAGCTTTACGATAGACCATACGCGCCTATTGCGTGGGGTGTATGTCTCGCGCATAGATTCCCTCGGTGCTGAAACCATTACCACGTTTGATATCCGAATGAAAGCCCCTAACCGCGAACCCGTGCTGGATCAGGGGGCACTCCATACGTTAGAACATCTGGTTGCCACCTTCTTACGTAACCACCCCGTCTGGGGCTCGCGCATCATTTACTGGGGTCCCATGGGATGCCAGACGGGGAACTATCTGTTGGTGAGTGGTAAGCGTACGCCAAAAGAACTCGTGCCCGTGCTGTGCGAGGCGTTTCGATTCGTAAGCAACTACGAGGGCGAGATCCCCGGAGCGACCCCTTCGGATTGTGGAAACTACCTCTTACACAACCTCCCTTTAGCCAAACAGGAGGCACAGCGATACCTCTCCGAGGTGCTCGAATGCATCACCCCAGAACAGATGGTCTATCCCTCCTAAAAAAACGTACGCTACTAGTGTCTTTCTGCCTGCAAGGCAAAGACTGTCGGGAGTTTACCCAATGTCGGAGGATTCTCCCTCCACTCTCGCACGCGGCGGGTACGGATTGACCCTCCTGACCAATGAATCCCGTTGGCGATGCACAAAAGCGTGGAGGGGGAGAGCACAGAAAGGAGTTCCGCCAACATCTTGTCGTTGCGGTAGGGCGTCTCTATGAAAACCTGTGTCTGATGTTCGACGCGCGAGCGCGCCTCGATGGCTAAGACACGGTTACGAAATTCCGACACTTTCACGGGTAAATATCCAAGAAAGGCGAAGTGCTGCCCATTCAGTCCACTTGCTGCCAGCGTTAAGATGATACTCGTCGCCCCGACCAGAGGTACGACCTCCACCCCGTGCCGGTGCGCACTTGCCACGAGGAGCGCCCCAGGATCCGCGATACCGGGCATCCCTGCCTCGCTAATCACACCTACGTTCTCGCCCTCTTGCAAAAGGGCGATGCACTGAGATACAGGTTCTTCGGTAGAATCTTTATTGAGGGTGATAAAACGTAAATCTGCGATAGGCAACGGCATCTCACAGGTGCTCAAGAAGCGGCGTGCCGTGCGCGGTTCTTCTATCGCAAAAATGCGCACAGAGCGCACCATTTCTAGTACTTCTGGCGAAAGCGATGGGGTCTCCGCTCCGATGGGCGAAGGGATGAGGTAGACCTTACCAAAACGAGTTCCTGTGGGCATTGTGTGGGCTTTTACTACAGGAACGTTACTCCACTAGCGAGTATTGCACGACCACCGTGCATTTCGGCGAACGCTGAAAAAGAGTGGATAGACGCAGAAGATTCTCTAAAAGCGGCAACTTATAAAGCTTTACATCTTCCTTGTAGTGCCCTAAAAGAGTGTGTAAGCGGATGGGATCTGGTAGGCGAGCGGGGGGGGGCTTATGACGCTTTATGTATACCTAAATATGCTAGGCGAGCTACGGGGTGGAGATAGGGTAGAGCGGGTGTAGAGTCGTTGTTTCCTCGCTGTTCCGTCTATGTAGCGTCGGTGTAGAGTCTATGTAGAGTCTCTGTGTAGCGTCTGTAAATTGGGTAGGAAAATAGGCTATAATATTGACGTATTTTATTATTTCAACGTCACGTTATTTAGTACGTTGTATAGAAATAGCGCTTTATGATTTCCTAAAGTGGTAGTATGAAATGGGGGGAGAAGAGGCAGTGAAATAGACCCCCTGTTACCCACTTCTATGGGCAATGTATTTTCGGAGAAAGAGTATCGAAAATCGCCCTCTTTTCCCAGCAATACGAGAGCAAAAAGAAAGCGATTTCCCCCCGTTGTAGCCTTTCTACGACAATTACCGAAAATATTTTTTATCGCCTTTGATCCCAGTTCCTGTCTGCCTTTGGGGGACGCGCCCCCTACTCCCCTGCTACGCGCCATTTTGTGTTAACGTTTTTTTT
>CAUUCP010000020.1:0-38179 GCA_963543925.1 uncultured Bacteroidia bacterium
ATTCAACACCAAGTTACTAAAAGTGGAGCTTACACACTTTTTTAGGACAGTATCCATGTTTATGGACAGTATTCTGTGCTCGGGGTAAGGGGGGTGAGGAAAATATAAAGCGCCATCAGCCCTCTTCTAGGAGGTCTGTGACGCTTACTTTTGTGACACTAGAGCTTACCTTGGGAGTAGATAAGCCATGTTTTGGAGACAAGGGGGTCAGAGAGACGACGTTTCTAGCCCATAGCTAGGGCAGGAGCTAGCTCAGGATGGGCAACAAGTATTTGGCCATCAGGTATCCGCCCCCCAATAGCCAGAGGAATAGTAAGGCCGCCAAGAGGAAGGGCTTTGCCCCAGCCTTTTTGAACTTATCGAAGCTAGTTTCTGCTCCGAGTGCCGTCATCGCCATGGTTAGTAGGAAGGTGTCGAAGGTATTGATCCCCGCTATTACAGGAGTAGGCAGTAGGTCGAAGGAATTAAAACCGATCACCGCGAGAAAAAGGACAGCAAACCACGGGATGGCGAGTTTACGTTTAGGGGTATTCTCTCCTTCACAGTCATCCTCTTTTTTTCTACCACTGGCCCACCCAGCGAGGACGAGCAGCACTAGGACAAGCATCATGACCCGGATCATCTTTACGATAATCGCCACGTCGGAGATTTCCTTTCCCATGGCATTGCCGGCTCCCACGACGTGCGCGACCTCGTGTACGGTGGACCCTGTCATGATCCCCATAGCATGAGGAGGGAGTTCTAAGATACCGTTTCGATAGAGAATGGGGTATAGGAACATCGCCAATGTTCCGAAGATGACCACAGTAGAGACCGCCACAGCGGTCTTGTAAGGCTTGGTACTAATGGCACCTTCCGCTCCCAATACTGCAGCCGCCCCACAGATGCCAGCGCCCACGGAGGTAAGTAGTGCGATATCTCGGTCTATTTTCAACAATTTGCCGAGGGCTGCGCCGCCCAATATGGTCATTGTGACGACGATGGCGTCTATGACGATGGCAGGTAGACCGACCGCCGTAACATCCTGTAGGGTAAGGCGAAAGCCGTAAAGGATAATCCCGATACGCAACACCTTTTTCGCACAGAAGGTAATACCCGGCGTCCAAGTGGTGGGGAGGTATGGGCGTAGAGTATTGGCGTAGATCATCCCTAGGACAATCCCAATAATCATGGGGCTTATAGAGAGGAGGTGTGCCCATTCCATCCCTCCGACATAAAATGCTACGAGGGCGAAGAGTGCGATCCACAACACCCCGTGGAGCATACCGCCCCGTTTTTCACTCAACATCTTTACCAAGTCGTTTTTACGGGTCTCTTCTTTCTAAGAGGCTCTTTTTCTACGAACAAAGGTAATATTTAAGCTTTTTTCTCAGGCTGGATTTATAATTTCCTCTTCCCACGTCCCTATGTTCCGCGTCTTCTCGTCAAAACTTACCCCGACGAGGTGGATGGGACGCTTCCCTCTCAGATACTTGGCGTGGTAGTTATTCTTCTTGATCTGCTCGAGTGCGTCGTGTGCCGAGCCTTCGGCGTTATTCTGCTGGGCGTTCGTCTTGAACTCAAAAATGTAGACGTGCTTGCGGAGGGTAATGAGCATGTCCATCCGCCCAGTTGCACAAATCACTTCGGTACGCACTTGCATCCCAAGGACGTAGAAAAAGGCGCTCAAGACCGACTGATAGTAATACTCCCGCAACGCTTGTCCTTTCTCGTCGTTCTGGATATTACCATAGTTGATTGCACCCAATACGGGCGTTACCCACGATATGACCCCAGCAACGTCGCCAGAGAGGAGGGCTTGTTGGATGCTGTCAATGGACTCTCGCATCTCGCTCTTCTCTACGTCGGAGTAGATCGGTACGAGGCTCTTTAGGAAGCTATTGCGCACCTCTTCGTTTGGGAAGCCGAGGATAAAGGACTCCTTTTTAGGAATGTACTCTTTGATAGTGAGATAGCCCGACTGAAACAATAGTGGGATGGTGCTTTTCTCGCCGTAACGAAAATCTTGTACCGCATCCACATCGATCTCTACCCCTTTGTCTAGCTTGGGGATAGAGTAAGCGTTTCGCTTCAAGTACTGCACGACGTAGTTGGGCGTGGCGCTCTCGAACCAATAATTACCGTAACGGCTATCCGCCAAGACATTCAGCAAACTAAAGGGGTTATAGACTTGCTCATTTTTGTAAGAAAAGCAGTAACCGTCGTACGTCTTCTTAAGGAGCTCTCGTGTTTTCTCTACGGTAGTCCCTTGAGCTGCGGCGAGCCTTTCTATCTCGGGAGCAAGGTAGGTGGTGAGTTCCTCCTCAGTAAATCCACAGATGGCGGCATAGTTATCTAAGAGGGTGATATCTTTTAAGTTATTGACGCTACTAAAGAGGGTTGTTTTGCTGAACTTGGTAATCCCCGTCAGGAATGCAAAGCGGATATAAGCGTCGCAATTCTTGAGTACCTCGTAGAAGGCACGTAAGGTCGCGCGATTGATTTTGTTGAGCTCCTCGTCTTGCAAGGACTCAAGGAGGGGTTTATCGTACTCGTCAACGAGGATGACGACCTTTAATCCTGTCGCTTCGTATGCACGTTTTATTACAGCCTTGAAGCGTCCAGAGAGGGTCTTGGCAACGCCATCAGAGCCATAGAGGCTCTCCCAAGAAGAGAGGTAAGTATCTAGACAATCCTCCAGTGCCTCGTAGTTTAAGAAAGACTCGGCATTTAATTCCAGATGAAGCACGGGGCTCGCCTCCCACGGGGCACGATTCAGACTACGTGCGACCTCCTCTTCGTGCGCTGCGATATAGAGCCCTTCGAAGAGCTCCTTCTTTCCCTCGAAATAAGCTTTTAGTGTAGAGAGGAACAAGCTTTTTCCGAAACGGTGGGGGCGACTGAGGAAGAAGATAGTCCCGAGGTTTTGGAGCTTCTCTATGTATTGCGTCTTATCTACATAGAGATCTCCATCGTTACGAAGTCGTTCGAAGGATTGGGTGCTTATAGGCAAGCGTTGGAGTGCGGTCATTTCAAATCCTCTTGGTTTCTACAAAGATAGGGGAAAACGTTTCCCTATATCCTACTGTCTCAAATACTTGACTTCGTAGATTTTATACACTAAGGTAGCATTCGGCGGTATCGTTTGCCCCTTCCCCACGACACCATAAGCGAGGTGTGGGGGCACGATGGCTATCGCCTGTTGCCCTGGCGCTATACGTAGGAGGAGTTCCTCTAGCCCGACACTCTGCTGTCGTCGTCCGAGGATGATGTCCAATGGATGTTCCGTATCGGTAGACTCGCACAATGTACCGTCGAGGAGCTCCGCCGAATAGACCACGCCGAGTCGTACGCCCTCCCTGGGGAGCGCCCCTTGTGGAGAACCCCACACCTTGTAGTGCATACCTCGCCCATCGGAGCGGAGTCCGGTGAGTCCTTCTCGACGAATGTAACCCTCGATTTGCATATCGATATGGGCGGCACTGAGCTGATTCATGCGTTCGAAGAGCTCCTTCTTGTCGGACACTTTTTCTGGGGTAGGGGGTACATCGTTTCGCGAGAGGCAGGAGAAGAAGAGGAAGGGGAGGCAAAGGAAGAGTCCCAGTCCCTTGTAAAAAGAGTTTCTCATTCGTAGAACTTGGGTAAATCGGAGGGCGCGATGATTCCGACGAGTGGCGACTGTGCTCCGCCACTTGCGGTGACCAAGATACACTGTAGATACTTTCCGCGTGCGACGCCCTCTTGGAACATCTGTATGACGTCGGGGAGGGTGTACCCTCGGGGTACAATCGCGAACTCGTCGGCAGCACAGAACTCTAGGAGCACGGATACGGGCTGTGTCAAGGCTCCTTGTAATGAGAGGTATTTTCCCTCCTCCTCACTCCCCGCCACAGCAAGCCAACGTGCAATACTTTTGGCGGTAATAAGCCCGACAATTCCCTTTTCGTCTAATACGGGACAACGCATGAACCCGTAACGATGAAAGGCATCGACGACCACCGAGAGGGCGTCGGTAGTGCGCACGGAAAAAGGACGTGGCGTCATAAAATCGGCGACAATCGGTGGGTGACTCAGCTGCTGGACAATGGACTCTAGGAGCGTAACTGCCTGTTCGTGAGGCTCAGCCATATAGTAGCCATCGCGCATGGTATGGACCATAATATTGCGCAGGCGTGCATACTGGGTCAATTCGGAATAGTATTGGCGTACCGTAGGGTGACGGCGCGCCATGGAATCTAACAATGAGATGAAAGGCGCATGTCCATTCCCCCCTGCTAGGTGTTGCAAGAGCTCCTCTACTTGGTTGAATGCCGAGAGGAAACGCTCGGCGCGCGAGTGCGAGTGATCGTCCATTACTCGTAAACCTCCTTTGTACAAAGATAACGGAGTTCCCTTAGATTTGTTAGAGTATCTTTGTACACCAATAGTTATATCTGATGACTGTGTTGCGTGGGCTATGCTCTTGTTCTTTTCTACTCCCTCTTTTTCTACTTTTTCTCTCCCCTTCTCTTTGGGGGCAGGACTATGCTTTCCAAGGAGGATTGGTGGTGGGGGGTGTAGGCGCACAGGTAGACGGGGATCGTCACTCGGGGTATCATCGTTTTGCAGGGCTCGGTGGTTTTTGGGTAAGGCGTCCTTTTGGTACGAAGCTACGTCTTCGTTTCGAGTTTAGATATATCGGCAAGGGGAGCTTAGCCAACGAAGGTCAGGGGGCAGCACGACGCCAGATTTATAGTCTTTCGCTACACTATTTGGAGTTGCCTGTGGTGCTAGAGTATCGTGTCTGGCAGGGGTGGTACGTAGGGCTCGGGGTGAGTGGAGGGTATCTGCTATCCGCCTCCGAAAGCAACCAGTACGGCAATCTCTTGGTCGGCGGTCGCAAGAGTTTCAACACTTACGAATGGGCAGGACATGCGCGAGTGAGTTATGCGTTCAACGACCATTTTACCGCCACCATGGGAGGGTCGTACTCCCTACTCCCGATTCGAGGACGGATCGACATTGCTTCGATAGTGCGCGCACAGTACAACAACCTCGTTACGCTGTCGCTCGATTATACCTTCTAACCCCTTTCTTTCTAGTAAGATGCAACTGTCAGCAACACTCCTTTTGTGGTACGAAGCGCATGCTCGTCATCTCCCTTGGCGAAGTACTGGCAACCCGTACCATGTTTGGCTCTCGGAGGTCATTTTGCAACAGACACGTGTCGCACAAGGTACGTTGTATTACTTCCGTTTTCTTGCACACTTCCCCACAATCGCGTCTCTAGCAGACGCCCCACTAGACAAGGTGCTGAAATGCTGGCAAGGTCTTGGCTACTACACGCGCGCACGTAACCTCCACAAGGCGGCGCGGATACTCGTTGAGCAATACGGTGGCTCATTGCCAGCCAATTACGAAGCGTTGCGCGCGCTCCCGGGACTAGGACCTTATGCTGCAGGGGCTGTCGCTTCGTTTGCATTCAACTTACCCGTACCCGCCATAGATGGTAATGGTTATCGCGTCTTGTCACGCGTCTTTGGACGTTTCGACGATATCGCAACTGGTGCGGGGCAACGCGCCTTTCGGGAACTGGCTCAGGCGGAGATGGATGCCTCGCGTCCAGCAGACTTCAATCAGGCGCTCATTGACTTTGGCGCGACACAATGCACCCCTGGGATTCCTGACTGCACTCCGTGCCCGCTGCGTTCTTTTTGCTATGCCTATGCGCACGAACAGCAGATCGAGCTGCCAGTCAAGGGACGAAAGCTCGAGTTGCGTAAACGTTATTTCCACTACCTCGTCTTGCTGCATGAGGGGGAGACTTACCTCGAATTGCGTCGTGGGCGCGATATCTGGCACTCGCTTTACCAGTTCCCGTTAATCGAAACGGATGCCCCGCTGGACTTTTCTGAGCTGGAACACACCCCAGCGTTTGAAACTCTTTTGTGCGAAAAAGCTTATCGGCTCATAGAAACCACTCCAGAGCGTATCCAGCGGCTCACACACCAAGAGCTGCATCTTCGTTTTTTCCTTCTCGAGACTGCCGCCCTACTCCCCTCTCCCTACGAACGGGTTTCCCTTGCAACGCTTTCTACGTACCAAGTGCCCATCTGCATAGCGCGGGTCGTGGAGGAGCTGGGACACAGAGAATAACGCTCTCGGGGCGCACTACGGTCCAATCGATACTATTGGTTAGGAGACAGTGGGGGTCTTTTGTAAGAGGAGCTTGGTCAGTCCCTCGACCTTACTCACGCCTTGACAGAGCCCTGCTGGGAGGGAGGCGGCTATGTCGCGTGGGAGTGGGGCACTCAGGAAATGTTGGAAACCTAACCGATGCGCCTCTAGGACTCGCTGATCTGTGCGCGCTACGGTACGGATTTCACCAGCTAAACCGACCTCCCCCGCCAATGCCCAATCCTGTGGTATAGCGACGTCGTAGACCGATGAGAGGATAGCACCCAAGACGGCCAAATCGACCGCTGGGTCTTCTACCTTGAGTCCACCAGCAATGTTGAGAAAGACATCCTTGGTCGACATCCGAAGATTGAGACGTCGTTCTAATACGGCGAGCAACATATTCAATCGGCGTGGGTCATAGCCCGTAGTAGAGCGCTGCGGCGTCCCATAGGCGGAGTTGCTTACCAGCGCCTGTACCTCGACCAGCAGAGGACGTATCCCATTCAATACGACCCCCACGGCGATGCCACTGAGTGCCTCCGTGCGGTGTGAGAGGAGCAATTCTGAGGGATTGGTAATTTCGCGCAAGCCGGAGCTTTGCATTTCGAACATAGCGAGCTCGTAGGTCGAGCCGAAACGGTTCTTGATAGAACGAAGGAGGCGATAGGAGTGGGTTGAGTCGCCCTCGAATTGCAACACCACGTCCACGATATGTTCCAAGACCTTGGGACCCGCGAGTGTTCCCTCCTTGTTGATATGCCCTATCAGGAGTACTGGCACGCCACTCGTTTTGGCGTAGCGTAGGAGTGCCGCGGCACACTCCCGCACCTGTGCCACCGACCCAGCCGAGGAGTCTAAGGTTTCCGTATAGAGGGTCTGGATCGAATCTATGACGACCAAGCCCGGGGCAGTCTCGGTGCAGTGGTGTAGGATACTCTCTAGGAGTGTCTCGTTGAGGATAAGACAATTCTGTGGGAGCGCCCCGAGACGGTCGGCACGCATCCGGATCTGGCTCGCGCTCTCCTCTCCTGAGACGTACAGGATCTTATCGAAAAGGGAATGGAGGGCTAGTTGCAGCGAGAGGGTCGACTTTCCAATGCCTGGCTCTCCGCCGAGCAGGATAATCGATCCCGGCACGATTCCGCCTCCTAGTAGACGATTGACCTCCTGCATGCCCGCGTCGAGACGGACTTCGTTACTGCTCTGCACCTCGCGCAGATTCTGCGGGTGTGCTTGTCGCGAGACCTCTATCAGCCCCTTGGTATGCGCGGTGGGTTGGACCACCTTTTCTTCCACATAAGTGTTCCACTGTCCACAGGCAGGACAACGCCCCAGCCACTTCACCGAGGTAGCGCCACAGTTCTGACAGACGTAACTACTCTTTACTTTCGCCATGTTTTCGACGCCACCAAGTCATTACGTAACAGATGATTAACATCGCGATGTAAAGCGCCACCTGTCCCTCGTGCGAAAGCGTGGCATAGGCCAGCGCATCGGTACGTTGCACCCCCTCGACACTCAACCACAACATCACCGCCAAGTGAAAGGAACCGAGCCCCCCCTGTGCTGGTATTATCATCCCAAAGGTACCGACCACCAAGATGGCAAGTGCAGCCCCCAGCCCGAGATGCGCCGTAGCGGGCAACGCCAGCGAGATGGTATATGCCATCAGCCAATAACATCCCCACAGGAGGAACGTATAGCCCAAAAATCCCCATTTGTGCCGCAAGTGCAATATACTCATGAGTCCCAGACGCAGCCCCTCACGCGTTCGATTCCACCACGCCTGTCGTTTTTCACCCAAGCGTCCTGTACGGAGTAGCCACCAAAACAGCAGTACAAGGGCAAGAAGCCCCGTTCCTACCATTAGTAGTATAATTACACCAACTGCACTCTGTTTCTCAAGAAATGGGGCGATTACGCGCGATTTTAAGAAGTCTCCGAATCGGTCGAGACTGAGCGCGATCGCTAGCAACGTCAAAATAACCGAGGAGAGGAGATCGATCAGACGCTCCGTGACCACCGTGCCGATGGCAGTCTCCAATGGGATAGGACAGCGACGTGCCACGAGGGTACAACGCCCCACCTCTCCCGCACGAGGAATAAGTAGATTGATGAAATAACCGAACAAGAGACCGTACAAGGCGTCGAAGAAGGGAACACGCCGCCAGTCAACGTTCATAAGTTGTTGCCAACGGGCGGCACGGACGAAGAAGGAGACTGTACTCACACATATCGCCACGAGAATCCAATCGAGACGCGCCCCGTGGAACGCAGCGAGAAACCCCTCTAACGAGATATCGCGAAAAGCAAAGTATAGAAGGAGAATCGACAGGGGGAGGAGCAAGAGGACCTTCACCATCGGGCTCCTCCAAAACGCTCCAACCCATGCGAAGCGGGGGCGCAAGGTCATCGCGCGCCGTTAGTCAGCTAAGCGGTTAGTAGCAGTATCTGGAAAGATAACCGAAGGGCGGAAGGTGCGCGCCTCCTCAAAATCCATGATGCCGTAGCCTATGATGATGACGATATCGTTCACGGCACACTTGCGCGCCGCGGGACCATTGAGACAGATTACCCCCGAGTGCCGTGCGCCACGGATGACGTAGGTATCGAAACGCTCTCCATTGTTCACGTTGACAATGGAGACCTTCTCCCCCTCCAGGAGGTTAGCAGCCTCCATCAAGGCTTCATCTATGGTGATGCTACCTATGTAGTCAAGGTTCGCCTCGGTCACGTGCACGCGGTGAATCTTCGACTTGAGTACTTGGATTTGCATACGTTCTTCCTCCGCCTTCCTTTTCCTAATAACCTACATTGTCTATCAAGCGCACCGCCCCCGCTTGTACCGCTGTCAGGACGCGCGTCTTTCCAGGAAGATATTCCTCTATCGGGAGCAAAGTCGTAGCATCCGCAATCTCCAGGTACTCGACATGCAGGGAGGTGTTAGCCTCAATCTTTGCCACGGCCTCCTTTTTGACATGCTCTAGCGATTGTGTTTTAAGCCCTTCGCCTAGACTGGCGAGTGTTGCATAAATGGCAGGTGCCTCGCGTCGACACTCCGAACTCAGGAGTTGGTTTCTCGAGCTCATGGCCAAACCATCCGCCTCGCGAACAATAGGACAGGGGACAATCTCTATATTGAAGTTAAGCTGCTTGACCAACTCTTTTATAATCAGGAGCTGTTGGAAATCCTTTTCTCCGAAATAGGCACGGGTGGGTTGTACGAGCTCAAAGAGCTTGCTCACGATTTGCGCAACCCCGGTGAAATGCCCGGGACGATGCTCCCCTTCGAGCACAGTATCGAGCGTACCAAAGCTAAACGAGCGGGTGTCGGGTGTCGGGTACATCTCTTGCTCACTGGGGGTAAAAAAGAGGGTAGCGCCGATGCTCTCGACCAACTTAGCGTCGCTAAAAAGGTCGCGTGGATAGGTTTTGAAGTCGTTGGGATTGTTGAACTGCGTGGGGTTGACAAAGTCCGTCACCACGACCACTTCGTTCTCTTCCATCGCACGCTTGATCAGTGAAACATGCCCAGCGTGTAGTGCACCCATGGTGGGGACAAGCCCTATGGTGCGGGACAGGACACGGTAAGCGTCGAGGAGGTGGCGTAACTCCTCACAAGTTTCTACTCGTTGCATTTTCTCAATCCTCTACCTAAAATGGTTATCTCAAAGAAATGACAGAACAAGGTGGGAAGGTGGAGAGATTAAGAGGGGGATATTTTCGTTAGTTATTTTGTCGACGGTAACGTTGCAGCTCGCGGTCTGTATCTCGTTTCTTAAGCGATTCGCGTTTATCATGCTGTTGTTTCCCACGTGCCAAGGCGATAGCGAGCTTAGCATACCCACGTTCGTTGATAAAAAGACGAGTCGCGATAATGGTGTTCCCCTTCGACGTGACCCCGCGTTGGAGCTTGGTCAACTCTCGCGCGGTGAGGAGTAGCTTGCGGTCGCGCCGAACAGCGTGATTGTAGAAAGTCCCAAAACCATACTCTGGTATGTGGAGATTGCGCACCCACAACTCGCCATTGATAAAGAGGCAGTAAGCATCTACGAGGCTTGCGTGCCCCTGACGCAGAGATTTTATCTCCGTCCCCGTGAGCACCATTCCAGCAACGTAGGTATCGACGAACTCGTAGAGGTAACTCGCCTTTCGGTTCTTAGCGACCAGCTTCTCAGGCATCCTTACTTTTATCTTTCACGCCGCAAAGTTAGAAAAGACATTTGAGACGCAAAGCCACACGAGGGCGTTTACAAGAGGCTACGCCTTTCCCCCTGTGGGTGCTATCACCTCCTCTTCCCACGTCCCTATGTTTCGCGTCTTCTCGTCAAAACTCACCCCGACGAGGTGGATGGGACGCTTCCCTCTCAGATACTTGGCGTGGTAGTTATTCTTCTTGATCTGCTCGAGTGCGTCGTGTGCCGAGCCTTCGGCGTTATTCTGCTGGGCGTTCGTCTTGAACTCAAAGATGTAGACGTGCTTGCGGAGGGTGATGACCATGTCCATCCGCCCAGTAGAACAGATTACCTCGGTACGCACTTGCATCCCAAGGACGTAGAAAAAGGCGCTCAAGACCGACTGGTAGTAATACTCTCGTAGCGCTTGTCCTTTCTCGTCGTTCTGGATATTGCCATAGTTGATTGCACCCAGTACGGGCGTTACCCACGATATGACCCCAGCGACGTCACCTGTGAGAAGCGCGTTTTGAATACTGTCAATGGACTCTCGCATCTCGCTCTTCTCTACGTCGGAGTAGATCGGTACGAGGCTCTTTAGGAAGCTATTGCGCACCTCTTCGTTTGGGAAGCCGAGGATAAAGGACTCCTTTTTAGGAATGTACTCTTTGATAGTGAGATAGCCCGACTGAAACAATAGTGGGATGGTGCTTTTCTCGCCGTAACGAAAATCTTGTACCGCATCCACATCGATCTCTACCCCTTTGTCTAGCTTGGGGATAGAGTAAGCGTTTCGCTTCAAGTACTGCACGACGTAGTTGGGCGTGGCGCTCTCGAACCAATAATTACCGTAACGGCTATCCGCCAAGACATTCAGCAAACTAAAGGGGTTATAGACTTGCTCATTTTTGTAAGAAAAGCAGTAACCGTCGTACGTCTTCTTAAGGAGCTCTCGTGTTTTCTCTACGGTAGTCCCTTGAGCTGCGGCGAGCCTTTCTATCTCGGGAGCAAGGTAGGTGGTGAGTTCCTCCTCAGTAAATCCACAGATGGCGGCATAGTTATCTAAGAGGGTGATATCTTTTAAGTTATTGACGCTACTAAAGAGGGTTGTTTTGCTGAACTTGGTAATCCCCGTCAGGAATGCAAAGCGGATATAAGCGTCGCAATTCTTGAGTACCTCGTAGAAGGCACGTAGAGTCGCGCGATTGGTTTTGTTGAGCTCCTCGTCTTGCAAGGTCTCAAGGAGGGGCTTATCGTACTCGTCAACGAGGATGACGACCTGCTTCCCTGTCTTCCTGTAAATGTTTTTGACTAAATAGATAAATCGGTCGTCAGGATCGATAGCCTGCCCCTTAATCTCATAGATCTGTTCGAAATCCTCCAATTGTTCATGCAGCCGTCTTTTTAGCGTATTCTCGTCTGCATAATCTTTTGCATTAAAGTCGAAGTAGAGCACGGGGCTCGCCTCCCATGGGGCACGATTCAGACTACGTGCGACCTCCTCTTCGTGCGCTGCGATATAGAGCCCTTCGAAGAGCTCCTTCTTTCCCTCGAAATAAGCTTTTAGTGTAGAGAGGAACAAGCTTTTTCCGAAACGGTGGGGGCGACTGAGGAAGAAGATAGTCCCGAGGTTTTGGAGCTTCTCTATGTATTGCGTCTTATCCACATAAAGATCTCCATCGTTACGAAGTCGTTCGAAGGTCTGGGTACTTATAGGTAAGCGTCTGGACGCTTTCATTTCAAATCCTCTTGGTTTCTACAAAGATAGGGAAAACAGGCAACTCCGACCACGAGATCCACCTCAACAGGATGAGCCCCCGCCTCTTAGCGAAATAGCCTACCTTTGCCACCACTCCTATAGACGACGTCGATACCCGACACGCACGAAAATCATCCCATATGTCCTACTCCTTCTTTGCACGTGGGGTCTGTGTGGCAGCACCACGACGGGGACGCGTTTCCTTCTGGTTACATGCGCACGCCACTAAGGGGCACGGCGTACACTCGCCCTTCCTCTACGGATTTTGTTGCGAGGTGCTCCTTCCTCTTAAGCACTTTATGCGTAAAAAAGGTTGTGGTAAACAAGGGGATAAGAGACAGCGCCACGCGGAGGCGACCGACGAGCTCCTACGTCTTACCGACGTCTATCTTTCCCGACACTACCCCCATGTTCACGTGACCCTTGTCAATAGACCTAGGCACGATACCATCTCTTGGAATGCATGGAGGACTGCCTATCTTCACCACACGGGGGGCGTTGTCGTGGATCTCTATACGTGGGGACTCCTCTTTACCCTCGAGGGGATTGCTCCTCACCGCGTAGGAATCCGTGGCTTTCAACGATTTACCTATCGGGGATAGTCCTATCTTCTTTCCCCAAACAGCCTCCGCCCCCCAGCCGTCAGGGTCACTTCCTACAAGCCTTTTATCCACTCCAGCATCGCCGTTACCCCTGTCGAGGCGGGCTGAGCAAAGACCTTTTGCACACGACGCATAGGCGAATTTACGGCATTCGGATCTACTATCACCAGCGGACACTCTGCAGGTGCATACGCCGTCAAT
The DNA here is from genome assembly GCA_963543925.1 of uncultured Bacteroidia bacterium. GTDB lineage: Bacteria > Bacteroidota > Bacteroidia > Bacteroidales > CAJPTX01 > Bacteroides_D. The sequence continues at coordinate 12,876 of CAUUCP010000020.1, forward strand.
CCCGCAGCTGGATAGACATTGAGTGACGTTCCCACGACTGCGAAATAATCTGCCGTACGCGCCACCTCTGCCGCGGGCTCGATATTCGGCACGGGCTCTCCGAACCAGACAATGAAGGGGCGGAGCTGTGCCCCATCCTCGGCTTTTTCTCCCATACGGAGTTCCCATCCATCGATGTCGTAGACGAGCTTCTTATTGCGTTCAGAACAAGCTTTCTTCAATTCTCCATGGAGGTGCAGCACGTGGGAGCTCCCAGCGCGTTCGTGTAAATCGTCGACGTTTTGCGTGATAATCTGTACATCCAGCCACGCCTCCGCCTCTGCCAAGGCTCGGTGTCCGGCATTGGGGGCGACCTCTAAGAGTTGCTTGCGCCGCTGATTGTAGAAATCCTGTACCAAGGCGGGGTTACGCGCCCACCCCTCGGGGGTCGCCACATCCTCTATGCGGTACTCTTCCCACAATCCATTGGAATCGCGAAAGGTTCGGATTCCACTCTCGGCACTCATTCCAGCTCCCGAGAGCACGACCAGCCGTTTCATCATTACAGCGTTTTAGAGGTGGATAAAAAGTCTTCTAGACTGTCTGCGTAGGTGCGGTCATTGGAGAGACGAGGTACTTTATTCTGCCCCCCGAGTTTCCCTCGGTGCGCCATCCAACCGATAAACGTCCCCGTGGGCAAGTCATGCAGCACGAGTGGGGCAAGCGTCACGTTGTTGGTACGCTTCGCCTCGTAGTCGGAATTGAGGGAGCAGAGCGCCTCGTCAAGGATACGTGCAAAGGTCTGTACGTCCGCGGGGCGCTCCGCAAATTCTATATACCACTCATGCGCCCCTTGGGTATTCTGTGCCATAAAGCGTGGTGCGACCGTATACTCGGCCACGACAGCCCCCGTCTGTTGGCATGCCCTCTTGAGTGCTTGCTCGGCGTTGTCGATAATCAACTCTTCACCAAAAGCATTGATATAGTGCTTCGTGCGTCCCGTGATATGCAGGAAGTAAGGACGTACCGAGGAGAACTGCACCGTATCGCCAATAACATACCGATAGAGCCCCGAGGTGGTACTAATGACCATGGCATAGTTTACGCCCGTCTTTACCCCCTCCAAGGGCACGATCTCCGGATTTTGGGAATGAAAGGTCGACATGGGGATGAACTCGAAATAGATCCCATAGTCGAGCATCAACTGCATATCGGAGTTCGTAGGGTCGGTCTGGATGCAGAAGAATCCCTCGCTCGCATTATAGGTCTCCATGTAGTGCATCTTGGCGGAGGGGATAATCGCCTCGTACTGTGCACGGTAAGGGGTGAAGCTGATCCCCCCGTGAAAGAAGACCTCCAGATCGGGCCACAGCTCCGAGATGTTTGCCTTCCCCGACACTTCGAGCATATATTTGAGCATCACCAAGTTCCAAGACGGGACACCACTTAGGCTCGTCACCTTTTGGTGCATAGCCTCTCGGGCAATACCCGCGAGCTTGGTCTGAAAGTCGGCGGTCAGGGCGACCTTTCGCGAGGGTGTTCGTATCCAATCCGCCCACGCGGGGATACGTTGCAGTAGGATAGCCGACAGGTCACCGTCACGCGTCAAGCCCTTGGTAGATTCTATCTGGTGACTCCCCCCGAGGGTTAAGCCCTTTCCCATGTAGAAACGCGACTTGGGGTAAAGGTCGAGGTAGGTCGCCAGGATGTCACGCCCCGCTTGGTAGTGACAACGCTTGAGCGCATCGTCTGTCACGGGGATATACTTGCTCTTGCTCGAGGTTGTCCCCGAGGACTTGGCATACCAACGCACACGTCCCGGATAGAGGACATTTGGCTCTCCCGTGCGCATCCGCTGGATGTAGGGCTCGAGTAGCTCATAGTTCGCCAACGGGATTTGCGCTGCAAAACGCGTATAGTCAGAAATAGAATCTGCACCATACTGCGCTCCGTACTGTGTATGACGAAGCTGTTGGATGAGCTGCTTCAGAGCCAATGACTGTGCGAGCTCTGGTCTTGAAAGGCTAGAAGCCATTCGGCGCAAGTGACGCCGCGCCATGCGTTTTACTGCGTGGTCGATGATCGACATTCAATTAAGTAAATACTTAGGTTAGGTCTGTCACAACTCGCAGATAGCGCGAGAGAGGTTGAAAGAGAGAGACCTTGCCGCGACAAAAGACTGGAGAAAAGAACTACAAGCTTTTTATCCCTATCGCCTCGCGTACCAGACGCAGTGTCTGCCGCGCATTCGCACGCGCCTTCTCAGCACCGATCTGTGCCGCCTCAGAGAGGAGGGGTTCGGAGTGACGATAGTACTCGATTTTCTCCTGCAGGGGAGCGAGGTAGGCGATCATATCCTCGGCAAGCTGCTTTTTCATGTCCCCGTAACGTATTTCGCACTGGTTGTACAATGCCTCGAAATGCGCCACGGTATCGGGTGTAGAGACATAAGACATCAGCGTGAAGAGGTTCTGCACGGGTTCACTCTTGGGCTGATTGGGTTCTGAGGGCCCGAGGTCGGAGACCGCCTTCATGACCTTCTTACGGATCTCCTCGGGGGTGTCCACTAGGTAAATCGCATTCCCCTCGGACTTCCCCATCTTTCCACTCCCGTCTAGCCCTGGGATTTTTACCAAGGGTTTGTCAGACTTATAGGCTTGCGGGGCAGGGAAAAGCTCGGTATTGTACATCCGATTGAAGCGATCGCCAAAGGTACGCGCCATCTCGAGGTGCTGCTCTTGATCCTTCCCCACGGGGACAATGTCGGCACGATGGATAAGGATATCGGCTGCCATGAGGGTGGGATAGGTCAATAACCCAGCATTCACATTGTTCGGATTCTTACGCACCTTGTCCTTAAAGGAGGTGCAGCGCTCGAGCTCTCCGAGGTAAGCATTCATATTGAGGTAGAGGTAAAGCTCGATCGTCTCCACCACATCACTCTGCACATAGAGGGCACACTTTTCTGGGGATAGCCCCACCGCGAGATACTCTGCCAAGATGTCACGCACCGAGTCTTGAAGATGATCAGGGGTCGGATGGGTTGTAAGGGAATGGAGATCGGCTATAAAGAAATAGCAACGATAGTGCTCCTGCATCTCGACAAAATTCTGCAACGCGCCGAGATAGTTCCCCAGATGCAAATGCCCCGTAGAGCGGATGCCACTCACCACGAGTGGCGGCGTCTGTATTGTAGTATCCATAGAAGAGATTTATTTCCGATTTCCAACAGGTGAAGAAGCGCCTCCACTCCCTCCGACAGCCCCTTACAATGTCACGATGAAACAATCTGGGTACTTCCCCACGATGGCTTCCTTGGCTTTCTCTGCCTCGGGACGGGTGGCGTAAGTACCGTAGAGGATTTTGTAGGAGACCACCCCATCGCGTTCTACTGTGAGGAGAAAGAGGTTGGACTTTACACTCTCATCAAAATCTGCCATGCGCGCCAAAAGATTGCCGACGCCGTTAAAACTTGCTATCTGAACAGCAAACCCCGTCACATTACGCTTAGCCACCTGTACCGAATAGAGATCCGCCTTTTGCTGGACATCCGCAACTGGCGCGCCAGCAGTGGTAGCAGAGGCGGTAGAGCCCCCAGCAGGCTTTGGGGTAACAGGAGGGGTCGCTACAGGCTCCTCGATTGGGGGCAATTCTTGTTGTGGTTTTGAATCTAGGAAGGGTTCTTTCTTCGGACTATATTCCGCGATGCCACGTTCGGCATCGGACTTTTGGACATCCGTGCTTTTTTTTTCGGTAGCCGCCACTGCTGCAGGAGGCTGCTCTGAGGTAATCTCTATACGCGCTTTTACGACCCCAGCCGTTATCATATCCAAGGCTTCGGCGGCAGCCCGACTGACGTCAACGATCCGATTCGGCGAGAAGGGACCCCGATCATTCACCCGCACGACAACGCTTTTTCCGTTGGCGAGATTGGTCACCTTCAGGTTCGTGCCGTATGGGAGGGTCATATGCGCACAGGTAAACTGCGTCTTATCGTATCGCTCTCCAGAGGCCGTGGAGCGTCCGTGAAACTTGTCGGCATAGTATGAACACTGTCCTTCTTGCGAAAAAGGCTTCTGTTGTGCAAAAACACTTGAGAATGTCAGAAGGAGCAGGTTACTCAGTAAAAAGAGGATGAGCGAAACCGTTCTTTTCATCTTAATAGTCTTAATGAGAACTAATGGAACACATAGTAATACGCAAGCCCGACGGTCTGGTTACGTGCATTGGAGCGAGGTTCATCCTGTTTTGGGATACGGGGACGTTCGTACAAACTAGTGAGACGATACCAAGTACGGTACTCAAGCATGAACGTCCCCCAAGTCGAGACAAAGCCGATGCCACCCCCCGCCTCCATTCCGACTCCCAAGGGATTGTGCGTGTGAAGGTAAATCGATTGACGTGCGAGCTCGGCAACAGAAGGTCCTACACGTTCGGCAAGAAGATAGTCGACATAGGCACCTCCCAGCGCATCGACATGCAGAAGCCCGAGCGTATGACGTAGGTGCAGGAGCAAAGGGAGACGCAGCCAAGTATTTTCACACTCTAGGGGTTGCCCCAACGGGACAGGCTGCCCCTCTCGACGCGGCTGGTACTCTGTAGTCTGATAGGCAGTGCGCGAATAGAGGAACTCTACCGAGAGCCCAAGGAGACGCAGGTTCGCGAGACGGAAAGCAACCCCGAACTCCCTACTTGGGCGTTGGCTGTGACTCTGAAAAGGTTGGAACGTAATGTTGGAACGCCCATACCCACCGCGCACGCCCACGGCATACTCCAGCGCACCACGCTGCTGCGCCTGCGCACGAGACCAAGCCAAGAGACTAAGCCCCAAGAGCACGAGTAGGACTACGCAGCACTTTCGCATCTATTACTTATCGAGCTGTGCTATTTTCTCCTCAACCGACGCCACTTTCGCAGCCATCCTATTGTCCCGATCGGTACGCACGTCGAGCGTAGCATTGATATACACCCGTGTACACCCCTCCAATGCCGCATAGGCGGCCTCGATCACCGAAAATGCCTCGCGCAGCGTGGGCGTCTCCACCACGGTACTCATAGACCCCAACTGACTCGGGAAGCCCATGCGACGAATCGCCTGTTCGATCTTCGCGACGTAGGGCGACATGCTACCTGTCTTGTCCGTGGGGAACATTGAGAAATTCACTAGTACCGACATCAATCTACTCCTCCAGAGTTGTATAGTCCACCGTAACGTCATACTCCCAATTCACACGAAGGGAGAGCGTGGACTGTCCTTTTTCATTTCTATAATAACGTACTGGTTCAGGCTGTTGGTGTAGGAGATAATTCCCCGTGTCCCAAATACCATTCGCATTACGGTCGTTGACAATCCGAAGCGTATAACTCCCTGGTGTGAGATAGGGTATATCCAGACGCTGCTGTCCAGGACGGACGGGCACAGAACGGATGAGTGTATTTTTTCCATCTCCACTCAATACCTGCACCAGCGCATGCTGTGGAAAATGGAGTAACGAGAGGTGGAGTATCGCATACTGCGACGGGTTCAAGGTATTGAAGTGCAGCACTGTCGTGTCGTTCGTACGCCCCAAGGCATCGACAAAAGCCCCAGGGTATGCCAGCAGATTATAGCCCCGACGAGGCTTCCATGGCGCACGGAGCATAAAACGACGGGGATGATTACGCTCGGCAACAAGAGATACGCCGACCGAGTCTGGCAGGAGTCGCAGACGTGATGCATCCACTGCAGCGACGGCGGCCGAGAGCTCGACCCGTACACTATCCTCGGCGGGCAAGCCCTTCTGCACATTCAGCATTGAGATTCGGAGCACGGAATCTGACAAACGGCGTCGCAATGGTACGAGAGTTCCGAGCGAGTCCCGATCGGGAGTCGTAAACTTATACCCGAGACGAAGCGTATCAAGCCGCCCAGCTGAATAACGAAGGGTAAAGTACAACGAATCTTTTCGTACGAGCGAGGGATCTGTGAACCAGAATCGGGCGGTATCGCCCCAAAAGGAGTGCTCCGCGACAAATGCAGGGGATGCCCCTCCCTCCAAGGTGCGTAAAGCGAGCGTATCGCCAACAGGAGCGGAGAAAACGACCTGCAACGCATCGGGAGTCGGACGCTTTGCGGAGGTTATCACCAGAGGTGGACGAAAATAGGAGAAAAGATCCAACGTCAGCTTCGTTTGCAACGAGTCTTTTCCCACAGGAAGGGGAACAAGAAGCGAGTCACAGAAAGCGATACGCTCCTTTTGCGGCTGGTCATAATGGTAATTGGCATTGGCATCTTCGAGCGCAAAGAGTTTGAAACGCCCCCCAGCGGGGAGATTGTCAAAACGGAACTGCCCCGTAGCATCGGAGACGGCCACATAGTTGGGTAACTGCTTATAAACCACCGAGTCGTCGTTCTCTCGGTAGAGCATCACCTTGACCCCCTTGACGGGGCTATGCAATAGGGCATCGCGCACGGTGCCGTGCAAGATATGCGTGTCAATCGTCGCGCCCGTGGAGAAGACAAACAGCGTATCGCGAAAGGGGTTCTTCTCGGTCAAATCCTCTATCGCAGCCCCAAGATGCAAGCGATAGGTGACGTCGCTCTGGAGCGTATCGACGATATCAAACACCAGTGAACGCCCCTGCAGGGTAGTACCATATGGCCAACGAAAGGGTGGGGAAAAATAGATCTCCTTTTGCGCGTCTTTCAGATTGACGTACTCGTCAAAGGTCAACTTAATGCGCTTTCCTGTAAAGTGGGTTGCTCGGTTCACGGGGTTAGTACGAACGAGCGTCGGCGGCTGCACATCCTGCGCGCCACCGCTCAGGGACACCACACGTGCACATTGCGTAAAAAGGAGGCTTCCTCCCAAAAGAAGAAACCCGAAGATGATCAGCAAGCAAGCGGCGCTCCCCCAATCGCTTACCCGATGTCCTAGCCCCCATTTCATGGGACAAAATTAACGAAAGAGGTAAAAAGAAACATTATTTTCCACACCGTTTGGCCACCAACACGCCATCGCCCGCAGGGAGGAGTGTCGCCCGCAACACAGGACTCGCAAAAACGGCAGCATTGAAGGTTCGCAAGGCCTCTGTACGCGGATCATGCACGGTAGGGTCTGCAGTCTTATTGCCCCACAAGACGTTATCGGCCACCAAGAGTCCCCCTTCGGACAATAAGGGCAATACGAGATCGAAATAGCGGGGATACTCCCCCTTGTCCGCGTCGACAAAGATCAGGTCGAAGGTCGGCGAGGAGGGCAGCCCGCCTAGCAACTCACACGCATCCCCTCGCAAAAGGGTAATTCGCCCCTCCAAGCCCGCTAGAGAGATATATTTTTCAGCGATATCGGCATGGAGGGCGCTCGATTCCAAGGTAGTCACATGCCCGCCTTGGGTCACAGCCCGCGCAAGACGGATGGTCGTATAACCCGTAAACGTGCCCAACTCCAGTACACGCGCCTCTGGACGACCGACAAGAAAAGCCTCTAAGAGGGCACAAAGCCACCGATCTCCGATCATCCGCGGGTGTTGTGTGAGGGTATAAGTCTCCTGCACAAGTGCGTGCAAGAGCGCATCATCTGGCGGAAAGAGGTGTTCCAAATATTCGCGAAGGTGGTTTGCTGACGGATCTATCTCGGGGAGAAGCGACGGCAACTTAGGTACACGCCCCCCGCTACGCCCCGCTTCCTTGCTTTGCTGCATTGCCATAGCCCATTCCTTACCTTTCTTGACACGAAGGTAGGGAAAAAAGCTTAGCGAAAGGAGAGGGTAATACTATGATACAGTCCTATACAGTGTGTAAAGACGCTCCCTATCTTCGGGTCTACCGCTGTTTTTTATACGCATAGTGTAGACTACTACTTTAAGAAATCCTAAAGCGGTATTTCTATACGATGGACAAAATAATATAGCGTGGGAATAAAGGAATACGCATAGAATATGGGTTATTTTGGGGTAGGTAATTTTACCTAGTTTGCGGCGTGTAGCAGGCGTGTAGCAGCGGTGTATCCGCGCTGTATCCATGGTGTACCCCTAGCATACCTTGTTTGGGGATAGGGAATTGAGGAAAGCATAAAGCGGAATTTTCCCGTGTTTCTATCCGTTGCTGTGGAGGAGCTTACACACTCTTTTAGGACAGTATCGAAAAAGAGCTTATGGTGGATACAGAGGTGCTCCCTACAAGTGTTTATTTCGCGTATTAGAGGCGCAAAATGGCGCGAGAAACGCCTTGATAGTATCCTAGTAGTACTTGTGCATCTTATTGCATAAAATGCCGCCTTTCTGTCGCTTTAGTAGAGAGGCGGTTTTCTTTTACTCGAAAAGGTGGGGGATGTGCTGTTTCAGAGACTGCCACAAGGGCGCATCCTGTAATGTGCAACACAATGGTACGTCCATCCATTTTTACTACCTTAGCTGATAGGGAATACCACAGAGAGGGGGGGGGATGGCATGGTTGAGAACCTTATACTTTTTCATCCTTAACAGCGAAAGCATTCGCAAGTAGCCATCTACCCACGTATCACAAAACCGTTGAACAAATGACAAGTATAGCAAAGGAGGGAGGACGCCCCTTTATCACAAGATGGCAAAGGGTAAAGGGCGAGGTGATGGAAATCCCGATCGTAGGACAATACAAGCTCGTGATCAAGGATGCTCGTGGACAAGAGGTGGTAAATGAGGAAGTGACGATCCCCGATGCAGCGCACCCTTATCTTCTGCCTCTTCCCGCCACGGGAATCTATACCGTGGAAGCAGGTCCCGAAGGGGTAGAATCTATGCAGATGTCGGAGTGGTACAATAGCAACTCATCGCTACTCGAAGTACTACAATTCGGAACGGTGGAGTGGCGCTCTATGTATGCCATGTTCCAAGGGTGTCAAGAAATGACCTTTGCCCACGACATAGACATCCCAGATCTGTCAAAGGTGACCGACATGTCCAGGATGTTCTTTGGATGTAGTGCCTTCAACCAGCCCTTGGGACAATGGAACGTGGGGAAGGTCACCAATATGAACAGAATGTTCTGGTGCTGCTCCGCCTTTAACCAGCCCTTGGAAGAGTGGGATGTAAGAAAGGTCACCAACATGGGTAGCATGTTTGCAGCATGCTTCGCCTTTAACCAGCCCTTGGAGCAGTGGGATGTAGGAGAGGTGACCGATATGAGTAACATGTTTGCAGAATGTAGCTCCTTTAACCAGCCCTTGGGACAATGGAACGTGGGAAAGGTGAACGATATGTGCATGATGTTCTGGGGCTGCTCCACCTTTAATCAGCCCTTGGGGCAGTGGGATGTAGGAAAGGTGATGAATATGAGCGGCATGTTTACCAACTGTAGTGCCTTTAACCAGCCCTTGGAACAGTGGGATGTGGGGAATGTATTCGAGATGAGCGGTATGTTCCTCGGTTGCTCCGCCTTTAACCAGCCCTTAGGACAGTGGAATGTGGAGAATGTACTCGAGATGAAAGAGATGTTCCTCGGTTGTAGTGTTTTTAATCAACCCTTGGGACAATGGAACGTGGGGAACGTGCTGGAGATGAACAAGATGTTCCAAGGTTGTAGCACCTTTAACCAGCCCTTGGAAGAGTGGAATGTGGAGAAGGTGATGGACATGAGCGGTATGTTTGCAGAATGTAGCTCCTTCAACCAGCCCTTGGGAAAATGGAACGTGGGGAGTGTAACGGGCATGTGCACTATGTTTTCAGGATGTAGTGCCTTTAACCAGCCCTTGGAGCAGTGGGATGTGCGAAAGGTCACCGACATGGGTGCTATGTTTGCAAACTGTAGCTCCTTTAACCAGCCCTTGGAAAAGTGGAAGGTGCGAAAAAGAACCGACCTGCGTGGGATGTTCTATCATTGCTCCGCCTTTAACCAGTCTCTCAAGTCGTGGAATATCGACAAGCGCCCCATAGAGGCAACAGTAGACCTATTCATAGATTGTCCTGCAGGCGATCTTCCCTTTGCGCAAAAGTGGCGGGAAGAGATGTGTAAATTCCTAAGGGATCTCTTATAGGCTCGGGCTTATTTCTATACGACCTCAACGGGCGTCGCACAGAAGTACGAAAGACGAGAACTCAAGCGAGGCGGGAAGAGGACTCGAGCAGGGCGTTGCGCCCCCTAAGCTCCGTACACCAACGTGGCAAGCTGCTCCTGCTGCAAGTATTCATTGGCACAGGCGAGGATATCGGCTTGCGAGACCCCTTGCCAATTCTTGATTAGCTGTGCTGCAGGGAGGTAGGGCAGATGGTCGAGCGTGGCGCGCACGTAAGTCAAGACACTCGCCTCGATATTCTCATTCGCCAACCAGAACTGACCGATGTAGCGTTCCTTGGTCGTTTTGAGCTGTGCCGCCGAGACGGGCTTCTCTCGCAATTGGCGGAGCTCGTCATGCACAATATCTAGGCATTGTGCCAATTGGTCGCGGGACGTAGCAAAATAGATCGAAAGATAGCCCGTATCCACAAAGGCAGCCATCTGCGACTCTACCGAATAGACCAACCCGAGCTTCTCGCGCATGCGCTTATTCAGTCTCGCAGAGGTTGCAGAGCCTCCCAAGATCTCGCACAGGAGACGAAAAGCAAACAGGCGCGGATGCCCAAAGGTCGGCGCAAAGCCCCCCAGCATACAGTGTGCCTGCGTGGTGCGGCGCGGCAGCTGGGTATAGGATGGCAGGGAGCGTTCGACAATCCTAGTGCGCTGTTGTTGACTCTGTGACGCATAGGGGATCGCAACGAAGTACTTCGCTGCCAAGCGCTCTACCCCTTTGAACTCAAAGGGTCCTGTGACGAAGATTGCCATCCTGTCGAGCCCATAGGAACGTTGTAGATACCCGATGAGCTGTTGTCGTTTATACTTTCGTACGGCGGTCGCCGTCCCGAGGATATTATGCCCGAGCTCTGTTCCTTGGTACAGCAAGTCTTCGAAGTCGTCGAGGATCTGCTCGGCAGGTTCGTCCTTGTACGAGGCGATTTCCTCTAGTACGACCTCCCTTTCACGCTCTAGCTCCTTCTCTGGGAAGCTGGCATGACAGAGGACATCGGCCAGGAGCTCTAGGACGCGATCTAGGTGCGTGGGCATAAAGTTCGCATGGATGACCGTTTCCTCCTTGGTGGTATAAGCGTTGAGATCGCCACCGATGTCCTCGATCCGACTCGCGACTTGGAAACCGCTCCTTTTCTCCGTCCCCTTGAAGTACATGTGTTCTACGAGGTGTGCCACACCGAACTCGTGCGCCGTCTCGTCGCGCGCTCCTGCACAGACGTAGATTCCCGCAAAGCCTATCTGCAGCTTGCTCGGAGCAAAAAAGAGACGTAACCCCGAGGGGAGGACACACTGGCTAATCGGCGTTTCTTCGAGTATCATCACTAAACCTTATTTCGCAACAGCCTTCTTTCCTCCCCACCACTCTAGGAGAGAGACCACCGTAAGACCTACTAAGAAAAAGAACACTGCCCATCCCGTTTGGGCACTACCGTTGGTCTGGGCGTAAGCATCGGGGGAGAGGAGGTGGAGGGAATAGTCCTCTCCTCCTCCCGCCGTGACCTTCCACGGCCACAACCTGACGATAGCGCCGAGGATAAAGCCCGCGAGCGTGGCCAGCATTCCTGCCTCAAAACGGGCAAAAAGCCATGCAAGGAGTCGCGAGAAACTCAGCAACCCCAACACTGCGCCAAGGGCAAAAACCGCGAGGTGTGGAATATCCAAGAGGACGACCAACTGCAGTACCCGTGCATACATCCCAAGGAGGATCAGGATAAAGCTCCCCGAGATGCCGGGGAGTATCATCGCACATATCCCCACGAAGCCTGCAAAAAAGAACGCCCAGTAAGAGTCGCCCCCAGCCATCGGCGTGCCGAAGTTCAGCAGGAGTCCCAAACCGATCCCCACGCCACCTAAGAGAATATGGGAGAGCGACCACCGCGACACCTTTCGTCCGACCACCCCTACTGTGGCGAGCATCAGTCCAAAAAAGAAGCTATCGACACGCACGGGGAACGTCGCCAACAGATAACGCACCAACGGTGCTAACAAGAAGACCGCCGACAGGAGTCCCAGCCCAACACTCAACAAGAAGCCTCCCCCCACGGCACGAAAATACGTTCCGAGACGCAAGTGACGCAAGAGTCGGAGATTTGCTGGTTTCGCTATCGCCCCGATGTGCCCTACCAACCGTTCGTAAATACCTGTAAGGAGCGCAATCGTCCCCCCAGAGACGCCGGGGATAAGATCTGCGGTTCCCATACAGAAACCTTTTACGTAAAGAGTAAGGTAGCGGAGGAAGGTTGCCATCCGCCTAGGCTTTGAGCTTCTGAAGTTCCTCACCGATACGGCGATCCAAGTCCGTCGATGCTGCGACCAAGGGTAAACGCAACCTATTCTCACAAATCCCGAGACGTGCCGCAGCACACTTTACCCCGACGGGATTCCCCTCTTCAAACAAGAGCTTGTAGAATCGCGTCAGACGTAGATGAGCCGCAGCGGCTTCCTGACAACGTCCCTGCGCAGCATCATGCACCATACCACCAAAGAGCGTGGGAGCAACGTTCCCCACCACGGAGATCACGCCGCGCGCCCCAAGTCCCATCATCGCAAGCGTGAGGGAGTCATCCCCCGAGAGCACTGCAAAGCCCGCTGGACGCCCTGCCAAGATCTCGCTCACTTGGTCTAGGTTTCCCGCCGCCTCCTTTATTCCCACGATGTTCGAGAAGTCACGTGCCAGACGGAGCGTCGTCGCCGCTGTCATATTCACCCCCGTACGTCCTGGTACATTATAGAGCACTATCGGGCGCTTTGCCACCTTTGCTACCGCAGCAAAATGCTGATAAATCCCCTCCTGATTCGGCTTGTTATAGCTAGGTACGGCAGAGAGGAGATAATCCACACCAGAGTAATCCATCGTCTGTAAGTCCTGTACCAGCCTCGCCGTATTGTTGGAGCTTTTCCCCATCACAATCGGCTTCCGACCGCCCACGAGCTGGATCACATGCTCGAGATAAGCCTGTTGTTCCTCTGGTGCAAGCGTGGGCGTCTCCCCCGTCGTACCGAGGACGACAAAGAAATCGACTCCCCCGTCCAACAAATAGTTCACCAAACGCTCGGTCGCCGCGCGATCTACAGCCCCCGAGGCATCAAAAGGCGTAATGAGTGCCACGCCCAAACCTTGTAAATCCATCGTTTATCGTATCTAGGGATGTTTCTGTTCTCTTTACTATTCTCTCTTTTGCTGCGAGATTTAGAGTAAACACTTACCCCATAGGGTTACTCTTTCAATCCCTCGCCCAAGTATTGCTTTAGCAGCTCGATACGTTCGCGAGTACTTGAGCGGTCGCCCGCCTCGATAGTGAAATCGTACGCCACCCCGGGGTTCGGATAGAACCCCACTTTGAGACTCGCTGCCGAGAGACCACACATCCAGCGCAGTGGCATAGAGGCCTCGTGCGTGAAGTCAATAAGCAAATCTACCGAAAGCCCAGCGATGTAGAGCATCCGTTCGGAGGTCGGACGCTCGTACCAGTTGACATCAATGGGTCGAAAGATGGTCATGTAATTAAGCACCTTGAGGTGTGGGGGGAGCTCCTTGGCATCGGAATAGGTACAGACATCGACCTGCTTTCCTTGCTTCTTGAGCTCGGCAACGAAGAGCTGTATATTTTCCGAGGCTCGTTGATCCTCAGGATCTAGTAGTAAGAGAAAGGAGTTGTAAGACACCCAGCGTCGCAAGGTACGCGCCCCACGCTTGACAGGCGACAGGTGTGCCAATCGTTTGAAACTCCACCAACGTTTTAGTCCAGTAAACATCCTTGTGCGGGGGATTAGTCGCTTAATAAATCAGTGAACTCTTGCTCGGTGAGGATACGTACCCCCCGTTCATGGGCTTGTGCGAGCTTCTTGTCATTCGGACGTGTGCCAGCGATCAGGAGGGTCGTGGTCGCCGTGATACTGCTCTGTACGGTCGCCCCCATCTCCTTGACACGCTTTACCACCTCGGGGCGTGTTCCCACTTGGCTAAACTTGCCCGTAACGACGACATATTCGCCCGATAGGCTATCCGATAAGGGGGCATGGGGGTGATACTCCAAGTCGAACCCCACGGCGCGCAAACGAGGCAACAACGCGCTATTTTTGGGGTCATGGAAGTAGTTCCAGACATCCATAGCCATGACCTCCCCCACCCCAGGGATCTCTTGCATCTCCTCTACGCTCGCCTCTGCAAGACGCGCGAGCGAGCCAAAATGTGTCAGGAGGACTTCCGACTGTACCTCGCCCAGATTTGGGATTCCAAGCCCTATCAAAAGCGCCTCGATAGGACGATGCGTTGAAAGGGCGATTTGGTCGAGGAGCTTCTCCATAGTCGCCGTATAAAGCTTGAGATGCATAGCGGCCTTCTTTTTCAATACGCGCTCTCCAAAACCATAGTCGTAATCGCTGTCCTGAAACTGTGCCTCTTTGTAGGCCACCAAGCGTTCTATGGTAAGATCGTAGAGGTCGAGTGAGGAGTGAATCAACCCACTCTGATACCACTCCTCCACACGTTTATCGCCTACCGATCGGATGTCCAATGCGACACGGGATACGAAGTAAATCGTCTGCGCAATACGCTGTGCCATACACCCTTGTGCATTGGGACAGAAATAAAAGACCTGCCCCTCGCGACGCTCAAGCTGAGTGCCGCACGACGGACACGCGGCAGGATAAACGACAGGCGACGCGTCAGGGAGGCGTTTATCGAGGTTTATCCCCACAATCTTAGGGATCACCTCCCCTGCCCGTTCGAGAATGACGGTATCGTGCTCGTGAAGGTCTAGGCGTAGCAGCTGCTCGGCATTGTGGAGAGTGGCCTTGCTGATATCGGCATGGTTGAGCTTGACCGTTTCCAACACAGCGACAGGTGTCACAAGCCCCGTACGCCCTACTTGAAAATCTACTTGTTTGAGAAGGGTCTCCTTGCGCTCGGGTGGGTATTTGTAAGCTATCGCCCAACGGGGGGCGTGCGACGTAGTCCCCAACTTGGCGCGTAGTTCGAGATCGTCGACCTTGACCACGACACCGTCCGTATCGTAATCCTGTTCGAGGCGTAAAGTGCTCCACGCCTCGATGGTGGCTATCACCTCCTCTATGTCCCGACACTGCGCTCGGAGCGCACCCGTAGGGATTCCCCACTCCTTCAACTGATCGATTGTCGCCGTATGGGTCTTGGCAAGCGGCGTCCCATAATACTGATAGCCGACGAACTGTAACCGCCGCTCGGCGACTTTGCTCGGGTCGTGAGACTTGACCGTCCCCGAGGTTGCATTCCGTGGAGTCTTCAACTTGAAAGGTGCGGCAGCCTGTTCCTCGAAGTAGGAGTTGAGCATGTAGACCTCGCCGCGCACCTCGAAGTCGAGATCTACGTTTGGGAGTTCATGAGGGATCGTCTCTATCTGGAGGACGTTATTTGTGACATTGTCTCCCTCTGTCCCATCGCCACGCGTCACAGCATACTGCAGTTGTCCCTTTTCGTAGACAAGGGCGAGCGCCATCCCATCATACTTCAACTCGCAGACATAGACAGGGGAGAGCCCCAACAGTTCTCGGACTCGCGCATCAAAGGCTCGGACCTCGTCGTAGGAATAGGTATTTTCGAGCGAGAGCATGGGTATTCGGTGCGCTCGCTTCTCGAAGAAGGAATCCCTATCCTCTCCCACACGCTGTGTCGGCGAATCTCCGCGTCGGAGTTGTGGAAAAGCCTCCTCAAGTTCCGCGAGCTCCTTCTTCAAGAGGTCAAACTCATAATCTGAGATTACAGGCTTCCCCTTGTCATAATAGAGCTTATTGTGAGAATTAAGCGCTTCGACCAAAGCTGTAATACGCGCCGATGCCTCTCTGATATCCATACTATCGTTTTACGTCAAGGCAAAGATAGGTGATTGTAGAAGAATTCAATAAAGAGAAGCCCCCCCTTTCGAGGAGACCTCTCTCTATGAATGCGAATAACGTTAAGCAAATATCGTTAGAAAACAGATGGTCATCGGCACAATCAGGTATCAAGTGTAAGGTAGTGGCGCGTTCTCCCGCCGTCTAGAAACCGAACCCCAAGAGCTGCTCCATGGTCGAGCGACTGACCTCTTTATAGCCCGCCTCCACCTGAAAGAGCTTTGGGTCTACCTGACAAGGCACAATCTCCTTGGCTTCCATTTCCACAGTGATACGCCCGAGGTAGAAACGTCCGGAGAGGACAATCCCCTCAATCCCCTCAAAGGGACTAAAGTTATTCACCTCCTTCCAACCGAAGCGCGGGGAGTAAATGATACGATAGAGCTCCTGATTATTTGCAGGGAGCACCGCTTCCGTCAATAGGCATTTTTCTCCCATAAAGAGTGTATCGCTAGGCTCTTGCATCGGGATGGCGTGTTGCCCACTAAATAGAAAAGACTGTTGTTTCTCGACCAACACCTCGTGATAACGTGAGCGCACGCCGACGATGGAGACCATCACATTCCCCTCTCCCGAGAGGGTATTGAGCAGGAATACCGCCTTGCCGATCCCCCCCATACTTGACATTTCCATCCGGAGGTTGGGCTTGTCAAAGTAAAGGACAAGCTCTGAGGGGAAGATGCTATTGAGAAAGACCTCCGACCCCGGTGCATGCCACTGCAACTTGTACGTGATACACCCACTCTTATTGCTCGCTCCGTCGGTAGCCCTCTCCTGCACCTCCTTACAACTAAAGAAGGACGCAGACACGCCTACGAAAAACAACAGCAGGGAGAGCGCCCTACAACGTTGTCTATACATTAAATTCTTCATTCCTTGCTAGTTATTCTTGTTATGGTTTAGGACAAAGGTAGCTGTTTCTTTTTATATGAAATAACTAGTAAGATTGTGGAACGGGGAGAGGAAAAGAAGCTCTTGATTTACAGAGTCGTTCGGCATTACAGTTTGCCTGAAGTATCCCCGCCTCTCCATCAGGCAATGTAGCCATGACGTTCCCTTGGAAATCCAAGATGGCAGAATGCCCGACATAGGGATATCCTTTGTTGTCGTGCCCCACGTAGTTGGCAGCCGCTACATAGGACTGATTTTCTATCGCACGGGCAGTGAGCAAGGAGCGCCAAGCAAAATCCCTCGCAGCAGGCCAAGAAGCTGCGTAGAGCAACAAGTCATAATCGCCGCGCGAGCGAGCCGACTCGGGGAATCGTAAATCAAAGCAGGTTTGCAGCATCACGCGCCACCCGCGGAAGGTCGCAACCACGCGTTTTTCGCCAGGAGTAAAGAGCTTGTCTTCGCCCGCAAGGTGAAAGAGGTGACGTTTATCGTAGTAAAGGCTCGCGCCGTTGGGTTCTACAAGGTAAAACCTGTTGTAATTTCGTCCGCCCTCCGTGACGGCAATACTCCCCGCCACCGCACAGTCATGTTGTTGGGCAAGTGCTTGCATCCACACAAAGGAGCGTCCTTCGTGCGACTCAAAATAGCGCGCAGGTTGGGTAGCCGCTACGTCCATCCGAAACCCCGTAGGGAACATCTCGGGGAGAAGCAGGAGATCGATCCCGTTGGGTAGTGCTTTTAAGCGATCGGAATAATCGGCAAGCTTTGCTTCCCGTTCGCTTGCCAAGATTTCGGGTTGGAGGATTGCTATCGAAAGATCATGCATCGTGTCAAGAGACGACTTCCCCCAATAGTGTATTTGCTGTAGCCTCCGTGACGCGCACCTGCAACAACGTCCCCACGGGACAGCCCGTAGACGGGAAAACGATCATCTGGTTCTGCGGATTACGACCACACTGGTCAGCCTGCGATTTGTGGGAAAATCCCTCGACGAGTACCTCGTAGATTTGTCCGACGTGACTCTGGTTCACCGCCAAGGAATGTGACTGTTGTAAGTCGATAATCTCTTGCAGACGTGCACTTTTCACCTCCTCGGGTACGGAGTCTCCCATCCGTCGCTGGGCATAAGTACCGGGACGCTCGGAATACTTAAACATGTAGGCGAGATCGAACCGCACGGCTTCCATGAGCGAGAGGGTTTCCTCGTGCTCCGCTTGTGTTTCGCCAGTGAACCCTGCGATGATGTCGGTAGTCACGGTCGCATCGGGGAGGAGGGTGCGTATACGCTCGATTTGTAGGAGAAACTCCTCTCGCGAGTACCGCCGCTTCATCCTCTGGAGTACCGCCGTAGAGCCAGACTGTACTGGCAAATGGATGTGATGACAAATGTTGGGGTACGCAGCCACGGTGCGCAAGACCTCCTCCGTCATATCATGCGGGTGCGAGGTGGCAAAACGGACACGTAATGCTGGCATCGCCTCAGCGACACGGGCTAAGAGCTCGGCAAAGGGGACAATCCGCCCCTCGGGCGACTTCCAGCGATAGCTATCTACGGTCTGTCCCAAAAGGGTCACCTCCTTATAACCTTGGTCAGCCAACTTGGTCACCTCCTGCAAGATAGAAGCGACGTCGCGACTTCGTTCGGGACCCCGTGTAAAAGGAACGACACAGTAGGTACAAGCATAATTGCACCCCCGCATGATGGAGGTGAATGCCGAGACGCGATTTCCTCCGTAACGCAAAGGCTCGATCTCGGCATAGGTTTCTGTACGGGAGAGACGTGTGTAGAGCCCCTTCGTCCCCGTGGCAGCCTCCCGCAAAAGCTCGGGTAAATAACGATACCCGTCTGGTCCGACTACGACATTTGCGCCCACGCGTGGCGAGAGGAGTTCCTCCTTTACGCGCCCCGCCATACAGCCGAGTACCCCGATCACCAGCCCCTTACGGGTAGTACGTTTGAGCTTCTTGTACTGGGCAATGCGCCCGTAGATCCGCTGTTCGGCGTTGTCGCGGATCGCACACGTGTTGATAAGAATGATATCCGCCTCCTCACTGGAGGGTACGAGCTGGAAGCCCGTACTCTCCAATAGGGAGGCGACGATTTCGCTGTCATTGTTATTCATCTGACAGCCGTACGTTTCGATAAAGAAGCGCATCCACTCGATAGAATCTTCCTTGTTCTCTAGGTCGCCCTTTTTAGTCTCTATTGAGCCACTTCGATTCTCGCGCCTCGCTATACGAATCGCACGAGTGCAAAATCCATTCGTTGGCGCAAGTGCTCATTCTTGGCAAAGAGACGGATGGCTGCATCGAAGACCCCTGGGGAGGGAGGCACGAAGCGCAATACGTACTCGGCACGCGGACCATTGCTATGATCGAAGACGTAGGGTAGCGTCCCATGGATAACGACCTCGGTTTCTCCGGGACGTAACTCGGTAAATATCAACTCAACACCGACATCCTCTGGGGAGAGATCGGCGAGGTCTAGGATGATACTCCACGTGTACTCCTGCCCCGTGAGGACAGCTTGAGAGCCCATGCCCATGCCCTCGGCACGGATGACGCTGACCTTGTCCCAGTTTGCCAACATCCGCTCCTTCCATGCTAGGAGTTCGCGCAAGACCTTTGCATCGCCCTCCAAGAGGTTTTGTTGATACGCAGCTTGCGGTTTGTAATACTGTGTGATGTAGTCTGCCTGCATACGCGTGGTCGAGAACTTGGGCGCGATGACGCTCATGCTCTTCTGTATGGCACGCACCCAGCCCTCGGGACAATCTCGTTGATTGCGTTCGTAGTAGAGGGGAGCTATTTCGTTTTCTATGGTTGAGTAGAGTACCTCGGCATCGAGTTCGTCCTGAATTTCCTGTGCCTCGTAGGTACGCTCCTTGGTCACCGCCCATCCAGCACCTTCTTCGTACCCTTCTACCCACCAACCGTCGAGGACACTGAAATGCAGCACGCCATTCATCACGGCCTTCATACCACTGGTTCCCGATGCCTCGAGCGGACGTGTCGGGGTATTGAGCCATACGTCAACCCCCTGTACCATACGGCGCGCCAGATCCATATCGTAGTTCGGTAGGAAAATGAGCTTACCGCGGAACTGGGGTATGAGGGAGACAGTGAAGATCCTCCGGATGAGCTCCTGCCCCGCCATGTCGTGTGGGTGCGCCTTACCTGCAAAGAGCAACTGTACGGGACGCCGTGGGTTATTCACGATCTCAGAGAGACGATCGAGGTCGCTCAGGAGAAGGTGTGCCCGTTTGTAGGTAGCAAAACGTCGTGCGAAACCGATGGTCAATACTTCAGGTTTGAGCTTCTCCTCGATATCTACCAAGTGCTTTGGTGGATGGAAGCGCACCATAGCAGGCGACGACATGGAGGTCACCACATGGTCTATCAATTGTTGCTTGAGTGTTTTTCGGATATTCCAGATCTCCTCTACGGACATCTCCTTTACCCGATCCCAGTTCGGGAGTCCTTTTTGCCCATCACAGAGCTTTGCCTTCCAGATGGGCGCAGTCCACGTTGGGAAGTGCACCCCGTTGGTGACGTAGCCCACATAGTTTTCACTGGGATAGTAACCTGGCCAGAGCCCAGCAAACATCTTTTGACTGACCTCGCCATGTACCCGACTCACGCCATTCATCCCCGACGAGAAGCTTGCCGCGAGGTTACTCATAGAGAACCGCTCTTGGGAATTCGCTGGGTCGACGCGCCCGAAGGCAATAAAGGTTTCCCAGCTAATGTTATAGCGCGCTGGATAGTGTGCCATGTAGATCCGCACCATATCTTCGGTAAAGGCGTCGTGCCCTGCCGGGACTGGAGTATGGGTGGTAAATAGGGTTGAGGCACGTACGAGCTCCTTCGCTTCTTCGAACGAATAGTGTTGCTCGTGCATGAGGAGGCGCAAGCGTTCCAAAGCTGCAAAGGCTGCGTGTCCCTCGTTGAGGTGATAGAGCTCCGTCTCGCACCCTGCCGCTTGGAGCGCGCGTACCCCACCAATCCCGAGAATCATTTCCTGCTTGAATCGGTTCTCTTGGTCGCCTCCGTAGAGGTAGTGGGTGATGGTACGATCCTCTTCGCTATTCCCTTCAAAGTCCGTGTCGAGTAGGAAGAGCGGAATACGACCGACCATTACGCGCCAGAGGCGTACCTGAATCCGACGTCCGGGGAAGGCGACCTCTATGGTGATCCAGTTCCCTTCGGCATCTCGTACTGGCAAGACTGGGGTCTGACTAAAGTTCTGGTGGTTGTAGGAGGCGAGCTGTTGTCCGCCGAGTGAGAGCTGCTGTGTAAAGTACCCGTAGCGGTAGAGCAAGCCGACAGCAATGAGGTTGAGGTTTTGATCCGAAGCCTCTTTGAGGTAATCCCCCGCCAAGACGCCCAAACCGCCACTATAGAGCTTTAGCGAAGAGTGGAGTCCGTACTCCATGCTAAAGTATCCGATACTCGGCGAGGACTTTTTTTCGCCCTCCGCCATATACTCTTGGAAACGCTCGTATACGCCCTGTAATCTGTACAGGAAGTCTTTGTCTTGTCCCAACTGTTCTAGACGTGCGTAGGGGATACGGTCAAGCAACATCATGGGGTTTCCCTCGCATGCAATCCAAGCCTGATGATCGATGGAGGCAAAGAGTTCCTCGGCGTCTGGCTGCCAGCACCACCAGAGGTTGCTTGCCAACTCGTCGAGTGGGATAAGCTTCTCGGGGATGTTGCGTTGG
This sequence comes from uncultured Bacteroidia bacterium, assembly GCA_963543925.1. GTDB lineage: Bacteria > Bacteroidota > Bacteroidia > Bacteroidales > CAJPTX01 > Bacteroides_D. The sequence goes on from CAUUCP010000020.1 coordinate 34,362, forward strand.
ATCACCATACGTGTCCAACGGGGTGCAGGCACACTTGCACGGAGATCGACCTTGCCCTGCTCCTGTCGTTGTTGCAATGGAGCAAATTCCTTACTTCGTGCATTTGTTGCCGCAAGGGCTCGACTGTAAGCGTCGCGATAGTGCACCACGAGGTTCGACCACTCCGCCAACGCCGACAACTCGCGCGCCAGCTTGTGCGCTTGTGCGGTCTGCTCGGGGGAGAGCTGTGAGTATGCCAAGACCTTTGCGGCAATTGCGGCGCTCACCTGCGGGTCATCACCCTCGCCACGCTTAATCACGTACGCACCCTCGCCCAAATTCTTTCCCGAGGCTTGAAGCCATAATCCGAAGCCGGCCAGTGTGGTCGTGAGGGTCGGGATACCGAATGCCAAGCTCTCCAGCGGCGTGTAGCCCCACGGTTCGTAGTAGGAGGCAAAGACCGAGAGGTCGAGCCCTAGGAGGAGCTGGTAATAGGGGATGTTGAAGATGCCGTCATTTCCTTGGAGGTAGCTCGGTACAAAGATGACCTTGACCTTATCCTCTGGGGCATTGTGCAATCCCTGTTGGTGGAGACGCCGCAAGATAGGGTCATTCTCTGGCTGTTCTAGGGTGTGGGTACAGAACTTTTCTCCCGCCACGTGACAGGACTCTGCCGCTACGTCCTCGGCAAGACAGCGCTGCAAATCCTCCCTTGCGCCTCTGTTCCCAGCAGGGATGAGTAGGAAGGCGACCATGGGGCGCATCTTTGAGTCAGCCTTCCGATTGAGCTCGCCGAGGGCATCGATAAAGACATCCAACCCCTTGCTTCGGAACTCATAGCGTCCGCTCGTTCCGAACAAGAAGACGTTTTCAGGCAACGTGCAGCCCAGCAGTGCCGAGGCTACGGCGAGGAACTTTTTACGTGCAGCCGTCTGTTGCACCTGCATGGCATAGGGTTCTGGTACGAAGGTGGGTTCAAAGCCGTTGGGCGTCACCCAGTCAACCTCTTTGCGCAACAAGGCTTTACATTCGCGCGCGGTGAGATCGCTGACCGTGGTAAATACATCGGCATGCAAGGCACTCAGGCGTTCTAGGGAATGCTTGGGAACGACATTAAAATCGCGCGCCACTTGGTCAGGATCTACCTGATCTTGTTGTGCATAGAGCGACATCCCATTGCCCGCCATACAGCGTCCCAGGACGGTAGCATGCGATGTGAAGACAGTGCCCACCTGTGGGAGCGCCTTCCGCAAGTAGAGGAGTCCTCCCCCTGTCATCCACTCGTGGAATTGTGCGACGACCTTGTGACGCATCGTGAGGCGACGGCAGACGAAGCTCTCTATCGCCTGTCCCGCAGCATAACCGAAGAGTAGCGGCTCGATATAGTCCCACTGTCCCGCGAGGGAGTCTAACTTGTACTGTTCCCAGAGTTGGGTGAGAATCTCGTCTTTACGTGCAAAGAGGGTAGAGAAGTCTACCAACATCACCAAGGGGCTAGAGGGGATGTTCCAGCGTCCGACACGCACCCGCACGCCATCTTGTACGGCCTCCTGTGCCCAAGCGGTGAGTGGGGTCTCTTGTTCTACGAACTCGGGGTTTGCCCCTGACTCTCGCCACAGGTCTGGACCGATGGCGATATAGGCGCTCTCGTACATCTTGGCGATACTCTGCGCCTTGGTAGAGACTACGGTGTGAATCCCCCCCACTTTATTGCAAACCTCCCAACTGACCTCGAATAGGTAGTCGGGCTGTAGTTCTTGCGTATTCATAGTGGTACAACTGTGTATTATAGATATTTAATGATCTGGGAGTCTAGCTTGCCCCCCAAGTCTCCTTGTCGAAGGAACGATACTGTATCGCCTCGGCGATATGCGAGGGTAGGATCTGCTCTTCCCCCTCTAGGTCGGCAATGGTACGCGCCACTTTCAGTATTATACGATGCGCACGCCCCGAAAGTGACATCCGACTGACGGCATTCCCTAGGAGGTCGCTACACTCCTGCGAGAGTTGACAGTAACGATCTTGGAGTTGATTTCCCATCTGCGCATTGCAGTATATCCGTTCTCCGGCAAAGCGCTGAGCTTGTCGCTCACGCGCCGCCATGACACGCTCTCGGATAGAGGCGCTGGTCTTGGCCTGTACCTTCTGCGACAACTTTTCAAAGGGGACGGGGACCACCTCCACTTGTAGGTCGATACGGTCGAGGAGCGGTCCCGAGATCCTGTGTTTATACTTTTGTACCATGGATGGGGTACAGACACACTCCTTGGTCGGATGATTGTAATACCCACAGGGGCACGGATTCATAGAGGCGACCAGCATAAACGACGCAGGATACTCGGCACTGCCCCGTGCTCTGGAGAGGAGGATCTTCCGATCCTCAAGGGGCTGTCGCATCACCTCGAGCACCTGTTTTCGGAACTCCGGGAGCTCGTCGAGGAAGAGGACGCCATTGTGCGCCAATGAGATCTCGCCGGGTTGTGGGTTCTGTCCTCCGCCCACCAGCGCGACGTCGCTGATGGTATGGTGTGGACTCCGGAAGGGGCGTTCGGTAACCAATCCGACCCCTGAGGGGATGAGCCCCACCACGGAGTGAATCTTGGTTGTTTCGAGGGCTTCCTGTAAGGTGAGTGGGGGCAAGATTGTGGGCAATAGCTTTGCCAGCATGGTCTTTCCAGCCCCAGGAGGACCTATCATAATGAGGTTGTGCCCGCCCGCCGCGGCGATCTCCAATGCCCGCTTGGCGTACTCCTGCCCACGTACGTCGGAAAAATCGAGTTCGATGTTTGCACGGGCGCGCTCAAAATCTTCACGAATATCGCGTTGTACGCGTGGGATCGCCTCTTGATTTCCTAGGAAAAAGGAGACCACCTGCCCGAGGTCTTCAGCGGCATAGACCTCTAGCCCTGCTACGACGGCGGCCTCAGCCGCATTCTGTGCTGGAATGATGAGCCCCTTGAACCCTGCCTCCTGCGCGCCGATGGCCATGGGCAACACCCCCCGTATGGGTTGTAATTTACCATCCAACGAGAGCTCGCCCATGATGACGTAGTCGCCCAGCCGCTCCTCGGGGAGCTGATCTGATGCCGCAAGGATGCCGATCGCCAAGGGGAGGTCATAAGCCGATCCCTCTTTACGTAGATCGGCTGGCGCCATATTGATGACTATCGCACGACGCGGAAAGGTGTAACCACAGGATGCGAATGCCGCTCGGATACGGTGTTCGGACTCTTTGACGGCATTGTCCGGAAGCCCAACCAACGTAAGGCGTAACCCTTGGGTTGTGACCACTTCTATGACTATAGTTTGTGCATTGATGCCGTGTACAGCGCTGCCAAAGGTCTTCACTAGTGCCATGCTCGTCCCGCGTTGGATTGGTTACGGACAAAGGTACTTTTTTTTAAGACAACATCGGACCGTACGCTACAGCCCTCAAAGCGCGTGTAAGCCACGGGGGCTGGTAGGCGATTGGGGGGGCTACTGAAGCTTTATATATTCCTAAATATACTAGGCAACCGCTGGGGTAGAGCGGGTGTAGAGCCTTTGTTCCCCGCATGTTCCCCGCATGTTCCCCGCATGTTCCCCGCATGTTCCCTCTATGTAGCGTCTGTGTTCCCCCCTGCAAATTCTGTAGAAAAAACGCCCAAATTATAGAGATATTCAATTATTTCTACACAGCATTATTTAGATAGTTGTATAGAAATATAGGTTTAGTAATTTCTAAAGTCGTACTCTGCACTGTGTGTACAAAAGCGAGGGAGTAACCCCAAGGCTATGCAAGGTATTTAGGTAGTGTCCGTAAAAGTGTGTAAGCGCCACGGTCACTCATTCCTCCAGCG
>CAUUCP010000021.1:0-37846 GCA_963543925.1 uncultured Bacteroidia bacterium
GCTTTCATGGGTCAAAGGTAGAGAGACTCTACTAATTTTGATGCGGTTGCCCTGCCCCCTTGCTCCAGTATGGTTGTGTCCCCTTGATACGGTTCTAAATAGAGTGGGTAAGCATCGCAGGATCTGGTAGGAGCGCGGGAGCTTATAAAGCTTTATATATTCCTAAATCACTATACTCCCCGCGGGGTGGATCGGGGGAGAGCGAGTGTAGAGCCTTTGTACACCGACTATACACCGACTGTTCCCCCTGTAAATTCGGTAGAAAAATAGCCTATATTTATGGTATATTCCATTATTTCTGTATTGTGTTATTGAGTAAATTGTATGTAAATGCGGGTTTATGATTCCCTAAATTTGTAGTATGCAAGGTGTGGAGAAGGAACGGCCAGTAGGCGGATCGATAGGCAGCCCGTTACACATGTTTGTGGGCAGTCGCATAATGCGCTCCTAATGCACTCTTTTCCCTTAATTTTCAATAGGCTTTTTAGAAAAAAGGGAGGCGACAATTGTTTTGTCCCCCCCCTCTTACGCGTTTCGTGGCTTTACTCTTAGTGGCTTAGCTTAAAGCCAATATACAGCGTCCGTGGTAACATGGGGCCGTAAACATAGCTGGAGGCTCGTTCTGCCCCTTTGTCGAAATCTTCTTGGTAGGAATGGAGGAGATTCTTTACCCCCGTGTAAAGTTGGAAGGTTGCACCCCAGAGGTGAAAGTCATAGCCTAGTTTGAGTCCCAGATCATAGAACCATGGCGTACTACGAAGCGAATATCCCTCTCGCGCTAATACCGCTTTTTCAGCCTCGTCTTTTGCAGCAACCCCTTCGTAGACCACGCGCATCGGGCCTGTAAGGTTGAAAGTCCCGTCGAGCGAGAATCCGTGATAGAAACGCCAACTGCTCATGAGAAATCCGTAAGCGTTCGGGGCGCGTAGGAAGGCGCGTTCCCCACTATTGAGCGCCGCAGGAACCTTTCCTAGGAATTCCCCCCGCTGGAGGGTGCTGCCGAGTTTCAGTGCAAAGTTCGGGGCATAGGCATAGTTTACCTCTAGATTTACCCCATAGATGTGTGCCCCCTCACTGTGATTGCTCCGTTCTAGCAAGACGACCCCTTCCGAGTCTTCGTCATGACGGATATTGATAAAAGCATCATTGAGTCGCGTATAAAAACCCTCTAGCAGCACTCCTATCCCGTGTTTCGCCATCTCTCGTTTATAGTCTAGGGAGAGCATCCCACTGTGCGAGTGCTCCCGCCGTAGGTCCGCGGCGATTCGTTGCACGATTTGTCGCGCACCAGCCACCTCTACATGTAGCTCTTCGTTGTAAAGCTGTGGTTTCCGATAGCCCATCGAATAGTTGGCACGCAGCTGTAGCGTGGGCAGAATATTGACCAGTACACTGGCGCGAGGCACGGGAACCAATGCGCCTTGATGCGCGGATGAGGACGAGCCCTGTTGCTTATTCCCACGTTCGTAGATGTTGTAATGATCTAGGCGGCTGCCTAGGGTGAGGGTTGTCACCCCGATTTTGTGACTGTACTGTACAAAAGCCCCTACGGTCTGGGTTTGTTGATCTGCGACTACGAGCGTCGGATTTTGTTTGGGCGGTACGGTGCTATAATCGCTATTCCCTGGCTTTGTATCTTGAAGCTCCTCCCCACTGACATCAACTCCTCCCAATAATGTCCCCCTGCCAAAGTGGGCAGAATATTGACAGCCAAGACTGTAACTGAGGTTTGCCGTAAGACCATAGTCTTTCAACGGATGTCCACTCGACAACCCGCCGTAGTAGGAGTCGCGCGCTACGTTCATTACAGAAGCATTTACCGTAAGTTGGTCATTGGCGCGAGTAAGGAGGTTGTATACTAACGCCCCACTATTGACATTGTGCCGCGGCTGTTCCGTAATATTGGCTTCATGTGCAGGTTTGTCGAACTGATCTCCTCCCCGTCGATCTTCACTGATGTGAAAATAGGAGAGGGAAAGCTTCCCCCGTTCTCCAAGTCGCTGGAAGAGGCGTGCCCCGATAGTACCATTGATGAGACGTGGAAATTCGGAATACCCATCCCCGTCGGTGTCATAGGCTTCTCGGTGACGATAGTTCCCATAGACGGCTAGCCCCGTCTTGTTATTTTCCAAGATGTTCGAGGAGTTGAAGGAAACGTTGTAATCAGGGGTTATCTTCCCCCCCTTATGCACACCGATGCCAGAGAAGGCGCTACTAGCACCCGCCTCGAAGGTGTTGGTCTGAGGGTCTTGTAGGATAATGTTCACCGTCCCCGCCACAGCATTACTCCCGTAAAGCGCGCTACCGCCTCCACGTTGTACCTCTATGCGCGATATCATATTGGCGGGGATAAGCTCCATACCATACACCCCCATCAACCCACTGAATATTGGGTATCCGTCCACGAGGATTTGGGTGTACTCGCCCGCTAACCCATTTAGACGTACTTGGTTGAATCCACAGTTCTGACAGTTATTCTCCATCCTCACCCCAGGGATGTAGGTCAGTCCTTCGCTAATGGTGCGAGCACTTGCGGCCCGCAGGATGCGAGGGCTGACGGTATTGACAATCGTCGAGGTCTCGCGTCGTCGGAGCGCCTCTTTGTCGCCTGTGACGACCACGGCATCCATCTCCAACAAATCCTCTTTCAGTTCAATATTCAGCTCGAGTTGTTCTCCCGGGCTTAGGTGCACTTCCTGCGACGCGTCGTGATAGCCAATACAGCGTATCATTAGGGTATGCGTCCCCTCGTGTACATTTCGTAGGCAGTAGTGACCATCGGTGTCTGAGGAGGTACCAGAGTGCGTCCCTACCAAGGCGATTGTGGCGAGGGGTATACCGTTCCCGTGGCAGCTGATCTTGCCGTAAATCGTGGTCTCGCGTTGCGCTTCTCGTCCCCATACAGGATGCCAGAGAGAAGCCAATGCACAGAGTGTTACCAATAAGAGTAAGTTCTGCTTCATCGTTCCTTTTCGTGTGTATAATGTCCGTTAGTTCGTTGTTTGGAAGCAAAAGTACTATAAAGATTGATTCTAAAGAGTGTGGACGTGCCCCCTGAGCTTATCCTCTCCGATCTGTGTACCTTTGTGTACGTTTTTATGAAGGAGGAACGGATGCTGATAGACCCTATCTCTCAACAGATTTATGCTTACTACACCGTAGGCGTAGCGACAGATAGCCGTAAGGTTGCGGCTGGTATGATCTTTTTCGGGCTTCCCGGCGAAAAGGTCAATGGAGGAGAATTTGCCGAGGCGGCACTCGCCCAAGGTGCGGCGCTAGCCGTGGTGGATCTTCCTGCTTTAGAGGGCATCCCAGGGGTCGTGGTGGTAAAGGATGTGGTACGTACGCTGGTGGAGGTGGCTAACCTTCATCGCCAAACGCTTCATTGTCCTCTGCTAGCAGTAACGGGGACTAATGGGAAGACAACGACCAAGGAGCTCCTCCGCGCCGTCCTTTCGTCGCGATATCGTGTCGCGGCAACTGAGGGGAATTACAATAACCTGATCGGAGTGCCGCTCACCCTCCTTCGGATTCCTCGGGATACGCAGATCGCGATTGTCGAGATGGGCGCGAATCATCCAGGAGAGATTGCACAGCTGTGTGAGATCGCCCAGCCTACGCATGGGTTGATCACTTCGGTCGGAGAGGCGCACCTCGAGGGGTTTGGTTCGATAGAGGGGGTCGCGCATACCAAGAGTGAGCTCTTTGCCTACCTCAAAGCGCACAATGGCTTGGGTTTTGTGCGCGAGGATGACCCTTGGGTAGCTCGGGAGGCGGAACGAGTACACCTCGGTTGTTCGGCAAGTAAGTATTCCCTTGCAGGGTATCAGGTCGAGACGCGCCTCATGCCTACGGGGACGCTAGCGTTGCGGATTGAGTGGCAGCGTCAATCTTTTTCATGTAAAACGCAGTTGGTGGGGTGTTTCAATGCGATAAACGTTTTGGCTGCCCTGCACGTAGGGCATTATTTCAATGTGCCGCTACAGGAAGGTTGTCAAGCACTGGAGGCGTATACGCCACAACTTCATCGTTCCCAACTTCTGGATACCAAGCGTAATCGCCTGATCGTGGATTGCTACAACGCCAACCCGACCAGTATGAGGCTTGCGATAGAGAGTTTTTTTCAGATCCCATATGCTGCCAAGCGGCTACTCATTTTAGGTGAGATGCGAGAGTTGGGCGAGGCTACTCAGGCGGCGCACCGAGCAGTACAGCTACAGTTACAGGGGTTTTCTGACTACGAGGTTTGGTATGTGGGCGCGTCGTGGGAGAGAAAACCTCGGGCGCTTTATTTCGTTACTTCAGAGGAGTGTATTCGTCATCTTCAGTTGGGGCATTATAGCGGAGGGCTTGTGCTATTGAAGGGGTCGCACTCCGTGGGTTTAGATACACTTATTCCATATCTTTAGTAGGAAAGGAGCTTGAGCGTGATGGGGTTAAGTATATTGGCAGATGCGGGTGGGTCGAGTGCGAAGTGGTATTTGAAGGATGAGGTTACGGGGATCGAGTATCGTTTTCGCGTGGACGGTTTGAGTCCGCTTTACTTATCAGAACGAGAATTGGAGGCTAAGCTTCGGTTGTTTTTCCCAGCTTCTGACTATTGTATGCGCGTTGTGCGTGTGGAGTACTATGGTACTGGCTGTGCTGCAGACCAAGCGCCTTGGCGGATGGAAGCTGCCTTGCAACGCGTTTTCCCGAATGCGACGATCATTGTTGACTCGGACATGATGGGGGCGGCACGCTTGCTTTGGGGCTCTACGTCAGGGATTGTCGGTATTATTGGTACGGGGAGCAATGCGGGGTTCTACGACGGGAATACTATCTCTTATGCCCGCCCCTCATTGGGGTATATCTTGGGTGACGAGGGCAGTGGCGCATGGTTCGGACGCCATCTCGTACGCGATTGGCTGTATGGGCTCCTCTCTCCGAACCTTGCCAATGCCATGTTCGAAGACTATGGGCGGGAATTGGGGCTAAAGCGAGAGGGGCATCTCTTGCTGTCTACCGAACCCGTGATGCAGCGTCTTTTCCGGGGCGAGCGTCCGAACCAATTCTTAGCGAGCTTTACCCCATTCCTTAGTCGGCATATTGAAGATCCCTATTGCGTGGCTTTGGTAGAACAGGGGATGGAGAAATTCGTTACCACCCTCGTCGTACCGAATGTACAAGGAGAGTGTCGTTCCCTGAAGATGGTCGGGAGTATCGCCGAGGCTTTTCAGACTCAACTCGCCGCGGTATGTGAGAAGCATGCTATTCAACTCCTTGCTGTGAAAAAAGACGCCTTGCCGTAACTAGGCCTCTTGGGGGGAGATACAAAAGCGGGAGGCTATGCATAGCCCCCCGTTTCTGTATTGTAGGAAAGGTCGATGGGTTACTTTTTCTTTCCTGAGAACTCCTCGCTTGTGCCTAATGGGAGTTGTCGCTTGTAGTGAAGCTCTGACCTCGTGATATAGCCATCGCCCGGAGCGAGAACACCTGTAAACTGAAAGGAGATTTTATCCTTTTCGGTTTTTGTGATTTTGAAGCCAGCAGCAAGAGAACCTTGTCCTGTAATTTTACCGTCTTGTCCTTCCACACTACTTTTCTCAATCGTGACCGTCTTCTTCTCTGTGGTGGTTCGTTCTCCTAAGAGGGAAGTCTTGGTGATCAGATCCCCTTCGTAGGAGCCCAAAACAGCCTCAAATGTCAGAGGCTTCACATCATCCTTTTTACACCCCGTGAGCGAGAATAGAAGAAGAACCGCAGGGATGAGTAGTAAACGTGTTTTCATTCTACGACAGATCGTTTATTTAGAAACGGAAACTACCACCGACTGACCAGAAAGGCAAGGTAAAGGTCGGTGCGGGTATGGGCGCGAGTTCGAGGTTGATACCCCAGTTTTCTGTGAAAGCCCAACGGAAGCCAAGAAAGGCGTCAAATCCATAATAGGGAAGGGTGGCTGATTCGGTAAGCGCCGTTGCGGGAACATGGATAAAGTTCACCCCATTGAGCGCCCCTACATAGACGTCTAGATTGTTAAACTGGTTGTGTAGGGTCACGCGACTGTTGACGGCATAAAGCGCTCCAAAGGTTGTCCCAAAATAACCCCCTACGCCCAACGAACCGCGTCCACTGCTAAAAAAGCCGCTCGCTATACAGTACTCATATGAAACCCCAAAGTTGGGGACTACGATATACTTGAGACCAAGGTTGGCATTGATGAGTGAATTCCCTTTTACGAAACTCGCATCTTTGCTACGTGCACCAGCAAAGAACACTACGCCCAAGAGTAGGGCAAACATCATGACGAATCTTTTCATGTGACCTTATTTTTTTGATTGAATGACAAAAAGAAAGCAGGCATAGTCAGCCTCTTACGAAGCGACTATACCTGCTGTAATGACACAAAAAAAGCGCGCACAATACCAGAGATTGTGCAGCGCACCACTGTTAACAGAAACTTTACAGTACTGTTAAGATAACTTAATTGGGGGGGGTAACTAGAAACCTCTGGCGCATACGAGCTTTTACGTCTAAGCTAGCAGCCCCTATGAGGCGTAGTCGTGTCATGGTCTCTGTTTCTATTATCGTTGTTTCCGCCCGCAAAGATAGAACCGATTATTGGAATAATAAACTTTATCCCTATATCCTGTCTTTTCGTCACTATGACGGGGCGTCTGTCCTTAGCGCTCTAGCGCGAGCACCTCCTCCTTCCACTCTCCGATATTACGCGCTTTTTCATCAAAACTCACCCCGACCAGGTGGACGGGACGACCCTCAGCACGAACCGTATGGAAATACTCCCGATCCTTTATCTGGTCAATAGCGTCCTGTGCCGAACCGTGTGTATCGACCTTAAACTCGAAGATGTAGACGTGCTGGCGCGTGGTGACCAGCATATCGATGCGCCCCGTGGCACACACCACCTCCGCTTGTGCATGGATGCCCAACAGACGGAAAACGGCATAGAGCACCGATTGGTAATACTGTTCGCGCAACGGACGTCCCTGCTCGCCGCTGGGAATGTTGCCATAGATGATCCCTGCGAGGATTGCGGAAATATGCTTCATTGCGCCTGCAATATCGCCACTTTGAAGAGTCCTATAGAGCTTCAGCACCGTAGCCCTGACGTCGTCGCGTCGGATGTTTACGTAAAGGGGCAAGAGTTCTTGCAGGAATCCGAAACGAACCTCCTCGTTCGGATAGCCCAGTTGGTAAATCTGCTCCTCAGATAGGTACTTCTGAATCGTCAGGTAGCCCGACTGGAAAAGGAGCGGGATCACCGAGTCTTCGTCATTGTAACGAAAGTCTTGGAGCGAACCTTCGTCCAGTAACAGTTCCTCCTCCAAATCGGGCATAAAGATCTGCGTATTCCTTAGATAGTTGACGAGATAGGAGGGGGTAGCCGTCTCGAACCAATAGTAACTGTAGACACTATCGCTCAAGACATTCAATAGGCTAAAGGGATTGTAGACCTTCTCTCCTTTGCGCGAGAAACAGTAACCGTCGTACTCTTTCTTCAGTCGTTGGCGTGTCGCTTCTACCGAGGTGTTTTCCGCTTGGGCGAGTCGCTCTATCTCGGGCATGAAATAGTCCGCGAGCTCTTGCTCCGTAAAGCCGCAGATGGCATCGTATTTATCCAAGAGCGAGAGATCCTTCAAGTTGTTAGCTCCGCTAAAGAGGTTCATCTTACTGAACTTGGTGATGCCCGTCAGGAAGGCAAAGCGGATGTAGCTGTCACAGTGCTTGAGTACCTCGTAGAAGGCGCGGAGCAGGTCGCTGTTGGTTTTGTTCAACTCGGGGGCTTCTAGGGTAAGTAGGATCGGCTTGTCGTACTCATCGATGAGGATAACGACCTGCTTACCTGTCTGTTCGTAGATGTTTTTTATCAGATAGATAAGACGATCGTCTGGGTCGTCGTCTTTTTTTGTTATTTCGTAGTGTGCTTCGAGCTCTCGCAATTGCGCATTCATTCGTTTCTTCAATGTGTCGTGGCTTTCATAGTCTTTTGCATTGAAGTCGAAGTAAAGCACGGGACTCGCCTCCCAAGGCTCGCGTTGTTGCCTGCGGGCGATCTCCTCCTCGTGTGCTGCGATATAGAGTCCTTGGAAGAGCTCTTTCTTCCCCTCGAAGTACGCTTTTAGTGTAGAAAGGAACAAGCTTTTTCCGAAACGGTGCGGACGGCTGAGGAAGAACACATTCCCGAGGGCTTGGAGTTTCTCGATATACTGCGTCTTATCCACATAAAGATCTCTTTGTTCTCGCAACTTCTCAAAGGACTGTGTACTGATAGGCAAGCGGCGTAGATAGTTCATCTGCGATCTGTTTTCGTTACCACGAAGGTAGTGAAAAAGGCACTAACTTCTCGTGCGCCCCGTCCTTGCCCTATCAACCTCTGTGCAGCCAGCGTGAGGAGTGCCCCTCCCTGAGCGCCCCACACGTCCGCTGCCCCGACAAATCATTTTTAGCACTGACCCTCAGAATTCAATCCGCAAATCAATAGGCAACCCCATCGGAGACACGTCGGGGCGAATATAGTGTAAGAGTCCTCCTAAAAAGCCCGAACGAACCTCTTCATTCGGAAAACCGAGAATGAACAGATTTTCCTTAGCTAAATATTTCTTTATGGTAAGATAACCAGAATAGAAGAGGTAATGGATAATGTAATCTGGGTCATTGTAACGGAAGTCTTCTAAGAGATCACCATCAATCTTGATATCCTCCTCCTCTTCTAAATTTGGAAGAGGTGTTCTTGTCCGTCTTAAGAAGTCTACAAGATAGGAGGGCGTCCCCGTCTCAAACCAGTAGTAGTAGGTTGCTTTACCGCTCAATGCATTGAACAAGCTAGACGGATTGTAGACCCGCATTCCTTTACGAGAAAAACAAAACCCGCCGTATATCTTCTTAAGCGTCGCGCACATTTTTTTTACCGTACTTTTTTCTGCCATAGCCAGCTCCTCTATTTCGGGAGAAAGGTAGGCGGTCAGCTCCTCCTCGGTAAACCCACAAATCGCGTCGTAATCATCGAGTAGGGTCAGGTCTATCAGGTTACTCACCCCACTGAAAAGCGTCGTCTTACTAAACTTGGTAATCCCCGTAAGGAAGGCGAAACGAATATACTCGTCGCACTGCGTTATTACCTCATAAAAGGCCTTGAGGAGCGAACGGTTGACCTCATTTAACGCCTCGTTGTCCAGGGTTCTCAAAAGCGACTTATCATATTCATCGACGAGGATGACCACTTGCTTACCCTCCTTGCGGTAAAGTCCCTCGATAAGATGGGCAAACCGCCGATCAGGGGCAAGCTCCTCACCAGTCACGCCATAAACAGTCTCCCACCCTCTCAGTTGTCGTGCGAGCGAATAAGGAAGCGCCTCTGGCGATCTATAATCCGTTGCATTGAAACTAAAATAAAGCACGGGGGACGCCTCCCATGGTGTGCGATTCCGATTGCGCGCAATCTCCTCCTCGTGCGCTGCAATATAGAGCCCTTGGAAGAGCTCTTTCTTCCCCTCGAAGTAAGCTTCTAGTGTAGAAAGGAACAAGCTTTTCCCGAAACGGTGCGGACGGCTGAGAAAGAACACATGACCGAGGGATTGGAGCTTCTCGATATACTGCGTCTTATCGACATAGAGATCCCCATCTCTACGCAACTGTTCAAAATGTTGCGTACCAGGCAAGCGGCGTGGATAGTTCATCTGTAATCTGTTTTCGTTACTACGAAGGTAGTGAAAAAGACGCTAGCGCCCTGTCCTTGCCCTGTGCGCGCCCCGTCCTGTGCGGTAGGATCCGTAAAAGTGTGTAATAGGCTGCCTATTCCTCCTCCTACCGCCCCCTTTTTATACCCCCATTACACACTACCACTTTAGGAAATCATAAACCAGTATCTCTACAACTAACTAAATAATGCAATATGGAAATAGTGGAATACATTATAATAAGGGCGTTCTTCCTGTCAAATTGACAGACTCTACAAAGGGGCTACATAGACTCTACACGGACTCTACACGTACTCTACAAGGATGACAAAAGGATGACAAAACGGCACTACGCCCGCTCTACCCTATCCCACCCTGTGGATAGTCTCGTATATTTAGGAATATATAAAGCTTTATAAGCCCTCGATCGCAGCCAAGCGCTCTCCCCCTTACTCACTTTTCTAGGACAGTATCCCCCGAAGTGTCTTCCATAGAATTAGAGAGCCTATAAATTACAGAGATAGCCCCTCTTTCCAAAACGAATCGCCTACTTTTGTCTCTAAAGAACTGAATGGGGGGGAGAGATGCCTATGGGGCTGCTCGTTTCCTTCTGGTTGAAATCTTTTAGTGAATGGCAAAGGATAAGAAATACGTTACGTGCGACGGGAACTATGCCGCTGCTTTCGTCTCCTATATGTTTAGCGAGGTGGCTGCTATTTACCCAATCACCCCGTCGTCCACTATGGCAGAGCTCGTGGACGAGTGGGCTGCTAACGGAAAGAAAAACCTTTTCGGGGAGCGGGTACGCGTCCTAGAGATGCAGAGTGAAGCCGGCGCGGCGGGCGCTGTACACGGCTCTTTGCAGTCGGGCGCATTGACCACGACCTATACCGCGTCGCAAGGGTTGTTGCTCATGATCCCGAACATGTACAAGATGGCAGGCGAGCTCCTCCCAGCTGTCTTCCATGTCTCTGCCCGTACCTTGGCAGCGCATGCACTCTCTATTTTTGGCGATCATAGCGACGTGATGGCTACCCGTGCGACGGGCTTTGCGATGTTGGCGACCGGGAGCGTGCAGGAGGTCATGGATCTGGCCGCTGTGGCGCACCTCTCCGCTTTGCGCTCGCGTGTCCCGTTTGTACACTTCTTCGACGGTTTCCGAACCTCGCACGAGATACAGAAGATCGAGGCCCTCGATACCGACGCTATCCGTGGTTTGGTGGATGAAAAGGCACTGTCCGAATTCCGTGCGCGTGCCCTCTCCAACGAACATCCCGTGACGCGCGGTACTGCACAGAACCCTGACGTCTATTTCCAGAACCGCGAGGCCAGCAACCCCTATTACCTCCGTGTCCCTGAGGTCGTGGAACAGTATATGGACGAGCTCGCCAAGGTGACGGGGCGTAAATATAACCTTTTTGATTACTATGGAGATCCGCAGGCCACCGAGGTCGTGGTTGTCATGGGGAGCGTTGCCGAGACGGCGCGCGAGGTTGTGGATCACCTCATGGCAAAGGGACGTAAGGTCGGGCTCTTGATTGTCCGTCTATTCCGTCCTTTCTCCGTATCGCACTTTGTGGCAGCTATGCCGAAGAGTGTAAAGCGTGTGGCCGTTTTGGATCGTACCAAGGAGTCTGGCGCCCTCGGCGAACCCCTCTATCTCGATGTCCGCAATGTCTACTATGGCGTGCCCGGCGCGCCCGAGATTTATGGTGGACGTTATGGGCTCTCCTCCAAAGACACGACCCCAGCGCAGATTATCGCCGTGTATGACAATCTCGCTCAGAAAGAACCTAAGAACGGATTTACCGTCGGGATTGTAGACGACGTAACCTTCCACTCCCTCAATGTGCCAGAAGAGGTGAATTTGGCGCAACCTGGAACCTTCCAAGGTAAGTTCTACGGGCTCGGTTCGGACGGTACAGTCGGAGCCAACAAAAACTCGATCAAGATTATCGGAGAAACCACCGACAAGTATTGCCAAGCCTACTTCGCTTACGACTCTAAGAAGTCGGGGGGGATTACCACCTCGCACCTCCGTTTTGGAGACAAGCCGATTCGTTCGCCATACCTGGTTACCACCCCAGACTTTGTAGCCTGCCACGTGCCTGCCTATCTCAAGCGCTACGACATGTTGCGTGGTATTCGAGAGGGAGGGGCTTTCCTTTTGAACTGCCCATGGAACGAGGCTGAGCTCGAACAACATCTCCCCAATAGCGTAAAGCGTGTGTTGGCACAAAAGAAGGTACACTTTTACACGATAGATGCTACGACCGTAGCGCGCGAGATTGGGCTTGGTAACCGTACCAATACCATCATGCAGGCTGCCTTCTTCAAGATCGCAAACGTGATACCATACGACGAGGCAGTCAAGGAGATGAAGCACTTCATCGAAAAGACTTTTGGTAAGAAGGGTCCTGAAGTGGTCAATAAGAACTGCGCTGCTGTAGACCGCGGCGGCGAGGTCAGAGAAATAGCTGTACCCCCAACATGGGCTACCCTGGAGCCCGAGAAGAAACACCATCTGGAAGGAGCCCCCGACTTTGTGAACAACGTCATGGTGCCCATGAACAACCAAGTCGGAGACGACCTCCCCGTGAGTGCGTTTGTCGGTCGCGAAGATGGGACGCTCCCCAGTGGCACTACACGTTGGGAAAAACGTGGTATCGCGAGCATGGTTCCCGAGTGGGAGTCCGAGTTCTGTATCCAGTGTAACCAGTGTGCTTATGTCTGCCCCCACGCTGCCATTCGTCCTTTCTTGCTCAATGAAGAGGATGTGAACGGATTGCCCGAAGGCACCGCAGTGATCGACGGTAAGGGGGGTGCGCTCAAAGACTACAAGTTCCGTATCCAAGTGAGTGTACTAGACTGTACAGGATGTGGAAACTGCGTGGCGGTTTGTCCCGCACCCAAGTCGAAGGCGCTGGTCATGAAGCTTACCGATACCCAAGAGCGAGAGATTAAAAACTGGGAGTATTGCGAAACGAAGGTCGGTTACAAGAACGTTGTGGATAAGTACGCCAACGTCAAGAATAGTCAGTTCGCCCGTCCTCTCTTCGAGTTCTCTGGGGCATGCGCAGGGTGCGGCGAGACGCCTTATATCAAGACCATTACCCAGCTCTTCGGCGAGCGGATGATCGTGGCCAACGCTACAGGCTGTTCCTCTATCTACGGAGGCTCCTCGCCTTCCTCGCCTTACTGTATTGGCGACAACGGGCGTGGTGTAGCATGGGCGAACTCCCTCTTTGAGGATAATGCAGAGTTCGGTCTCGGAATTGCTACTGGCGTCGAACATCTCCGGCATCGCATCACGGAGCAGGCACAAGCCTTGATCGCCTCGGGAACTCTGAGTGCAGAAACAAAAAGTGCGCTACAAGAGTGGATTGACAAGTCGCTCTCAGCACAAGAGAGCATCGAGGTCGCAGATAAGTTAGCTGCTGCCCTTGCCAAGGAAAATACTCCAGCTGCTAAGGAGCTTCTGGCGCTGGAACAGTACTTCACCAAGAAGTCCTTCTGGATATTCGGGGGGGATGGTTGGGCATACGACATCGGTTACGGCGGATTGGATCACGTCCTCGCCTCGGGCGCAGATGTCAACGTCCTCGTCTTGGATACCGAGGTCTACTCCAATACAGGGGGGCAAGCCTCCAAGTCTACGCCTGTAGCTGCCGTGGCGAAGTTTGCTGCTGCTGGGAAGCGTGTCCGTAAGAAAGACCTCGGAATGATGGCCATGACCTACGGCTATGTCTACGTCGCACAGGTGGCCATGGGGGCTGACCAGAACCAGTTCTTCAAGGCCATCAAGGAGGCTGAGGCTTACCCAGGACCGTCGCTGATTATTGCGTACGCACCATGTATCAACCATGGGTTGAAGATTGGTATGACTGATACCCAGTCTGAGGAGAAGAAGGCCGTAGAGTGTGGTTACTGGCATCTGTTCCGCTACAATCCGCTGCTCGAAGCAGAGGGCAAGAACCCCTTCACGCTCGACTCCAAGGAGCCGAACTGGGAGAAGTTCCAAGACTTCCTGCAGGGCGAGGTGCGCTACAGCTCCTTGGCACAGACCTTCCCAGGCGAAGCAACCGAGCTCTTCAAGGCGGCACAGGAGAATGCTCAGTGGCGTTACAAGTCCTATGTTCGAGCTTCCAAGCAAAATTATAGCGAAGAATAACTAGGAGCGCTTGGAATAGAAAAAGGGACGTGGTCTTTGCTACGTCCCTTTCTTTATGTCGTCGGAGGTGGGGGGCTCTTTAGTAGAATGGTAGTGTCCGTAAAAATGCGGGCATCACAGAAACAGGTAGAAAATGGAGGTGAGGCTGCTCCCAATTGAGCATGTTTAATACCACGGACGGAATTCTTGCATTTGTGGGTTGAATCCAGCTCCCAATATATCTGTGGCTAAATATCTCTCCAGTCGACCGTCTCGGTGGGCTGGAGAGTTTCTTTTACTGCCAAACTTGCAGTAAAAATGTGCCAAAGTGGCACGACTCCCAAAGAGCATGGTTGTGGTGCACCTTTTGCATTAGAGAACCTCAGAATTGCTTCTAGCTCATGTAGCTGGGTGGGGAGCAAAGGAATGGATATCTTAGTTGGGAAATATTAGAAAGATGGCAGAATTGAAAGTGAGACCCTTGGGAGATCGCGTGGTGATCGAACCAATAGCTTCGGAAGAACGTACGGCAAGTGGTATCATCATTCCTGATACCGCGAAGGAAAAACCACAACGTGGAACGGTACGTGCCGTAGGAAACGGTACCAAGGACGTGACGATGGAGGTCAAAGTGGGAGACGTAGTGCTTTATTCCAAGTACGGTGGCACAGAGGTGACGGTGGATGATGTCGACTACATTATCATGCGTCAAAACGATATCCTAGCAGTGATTTAAGTGATGGGAAAGAAAAGTAGACCCTCTCAACCCCCCTTAGATCCGAATCACGGAGGTTGGCCCTCTACGACGACAAACCCGAGTGGCGGAGGGCGTGGGAATAATCCCCCAAAGAAAAAGAAGTAGTAGAATAGAAGAGTAATTTTTTGACATCAATGGCAAAGGAAATAAAGTTCGATATCGAGGGGCGTAATAAGCTCAAAAGTGGGGTGGATCAGTTGGCAAATGCGGTCAAGGTGACCCTCGGTCCTAAGGGACGTAACGTGGTGATGGAACGAAAGTTCGGCTCGCCACAAGTGACCAAGGATGGCGTCTCGGTGGCCAAGGAAGTAGAGTTGGAAGATCCACTCGAAAATGTAGGGGCTCAGCTCGTAAAGGAGGTCGCTTCTAAGACGAACGACGACGCTGGGGATGGTACAACGACTGCCACTGTATTGGCACAGGCTATCGTCAATGTCGGTTTGAAAAATGTGACCGCCGGTGCAAACCCCATGGATCTCAAGCGCGGGATCGACAAGGCTGTTGTAGCTGTTGTAGAAAACCTTCGTAAGCAAAGCAAGGAAGTCGGTGACGATCTCCTGAAGATCGAGCAGGTGGCTACCATCTCCGCCAATAACGACGGGACAATCGGCAAGCTCATTGCAGAGGCGATGGGGAAGGTGAAAAAGGAAGGTGTCATTACCGTAGAAGAAGCCAAGGGGATCGAAACCACGGTGGAGGTCGTAGAAGGGATGCAGTTCGATCGCGGTTATATCTCTCCCTACTTTATCACCGATCCTGAGAAAATGGAGGTCGCTCTCGACCGCCCCATGGTACTCGTAACCGACAAGAAGATCTCCTCTATGCAGGATCTGCTCCCGATTCTCGAACCTGTGGCTAAGTCAGGACGTGCAATGTTGATTATCGCTGAGGATGTCGACGGCGAGGCGCTCGCTACCTTGGTGGTGAACCGTTTGCGTGGCTCCTTGAAGATCGCTGCTGTCAAGGCTCCTGGTTTTGGCGATCGCCGCAAGGAAATGTTGGAAGACATCGCAGTCCTCACAGGGGCTACCGTCATCAGCGAAGATAAGGGCTTGCGCATCGCAGACGCAAAGCTCGAAATGCTCGGCGAGGCTGAAAAGATCAATATCACTAAGGACAATACGACGATTGTCAACGGTGCCGGTGACAAGGAAGAGATCAAGAAGCGTGTAGCGCAGATCTCCGCACAGATTGAAAAGTCGACCTCCGATTACGATAAAGAAAAGCTCCAAGAGCGTAAGGCAAAGCTCGCTGGTGGGGTGGCTGTCCTCTATGTAGGTGCGCCCACAGAAACCGAAATGAAGGAAAAGAAAGATCGCGTAGAGGACGCCCTCAGTGCTACGCGTGCGGCGGTAGAAGAGGGGATTATCCCTGGTGGTGGTGTTGCCTACGTACGTGCCCTCAGTGCATTGACCGACCTTAAGGGGGTGAATGACGACGAAACGACGGGGATTCGCATCATCCAACGCGCGATTGAAGAACCTCTGCGCCAGATTGTTGCGAATGCAGGGCTCGACGGAGCGGTTGTCGTTGAAAAGGTACGCGAAGGTAAGGCTGATTTTGGATACAACGCTCGTACCGATCGGTACGAAAACCTCTTCGAGAGTGGGGTGATTGACCCAACCAAGGTGACGCGCGTAGCGCTTGAAAATGCATCTTCTATCGCTGGGATGATCCTCACGACAGAGTGTGTGATGGTCGACATCAAAGAAGATACTCCCGCACCTATGGCTGGCGGCGCGCCAGGGATGGGCGGAATGATGTAGTCGTAAGGAAAAAAGTAGAGAATTTAGGGGGGGGCGCTTGCGCTGCACCCCTAATTTTATGCGCGGAGTGTATTTTCTCTGCCCCGCGTAACGTTCGTTATATATATTCTTTGTTTCTTTGCGCGCAATTACGCATGTGTAATCTGGTCTGCTGGTGAAAAATTTAGTGATAGTGGAGTCGCCTGCGAAGGCAAAGACAATCGAGCGATTTCTAGGAAAAGAGTTTGACGTTCGCTCAAGTTACGGACACATCCGGGATCTCTCCAAGCATAACATGGGGGTGAATATCCAAGGAGAGCACTTTGAACCCGAGTATGAAGTCTCTGAGGATAAGCGGAAGTTGGTCGCAGAGCTGCGAAAAGCTGTAGCGAGTGCCGACAAGGTCTGGCTCGCATCTGATGAAGACCGAGAGGGAGAGGCGATCGCTTGGCATTTGGCCACCGTACTCAATCTCGATCTAGAACACACACACCGCATTGTATTTCACGAGATTACTAAGACCGCTATTTTGAAAGCATTGGAGAATCCCAGAACGATAGACCAACATCTCGTGGATGCGCAACAAGCTCGACGTATTCTGGATCGCTTGGTCGGATTCGAGGTCTCTCCGATTCTTTGGAGGAAGGTGAAACCCTCTCTGTCGGCAGGACGTGTCCAGTCGGTGGCCGTACGTCTTATCGTGGAACGCGAGCGCGAGATTCACACGTATGATTCGCAGTGTTTCTATCGCATCCAAGGGCTGTTTGCAAGCACGCCGCTTTTGAAAACCGAGGTCTTGCAGCGACTATCTACACAGGACGAAGCTGAGGCTTTTATCCGTTCGTGCATCGATGCGCAATTTGCCGTCCAATCGATCCAAGAAAAAGAGCTCTCACGTACGCCAGCCGCACCTTTTACAACATCTACGTTGCAGCAGGAAGCGAGCCGAAAATTGGGATTTTCTACCGCGCGTACCATGCAGGTAGCGCAAGCGCTGTATGAGGCTGGAAAAATTACCTACATGCGTACCGATTCGGTGAACCTTTCCGATCAGGCGCTGGCCAACTTGAAAGAGGTCGTCGTGAGTTCCTATGGCGATAAATATTACACCCGACGTCAATATCACACCAAAAGTAAAGGCGCGCAAGAGGCGCACGAGGCTATCCGTCCCGTAGATGCGAATGTGGAATTCGTGGGGATGGAGTCTGAGGCGCAGCGTCTGTATGAGTTGATTCGGAATCGAGCCTTGGCCTCGCAAATGGCCTCTGCACAACTGTTGCGTACCACAGTGGAGGTGGCTGCACAAGGCGTGGCGCATCCTTTTGTTGCCACGGGAGAGGTCGTGCAGTTCGATGGCTTTTTGCGGGTCTATTTTGAGGGGAGTGACGACGAAAGTGCCGAGGAAAACACGGAGCGTCTCCCAAAGTTAACCGTCGGGCAGCCCTTGACCTTGAAGCAGGCGGTCGCGCAGGAGCGGTATACACAACACCCCCCTCGTTATTCCGAGGCCGCACTAGTCAAAAAACTAGAGGAGTTGGGAATCGGGCGTCCATCAACCTATGCGCCTACCATCGCAACCATCGTCAATCGAGGCTATGTGATGAAGGATAATCGCGATGCACAGACGCGTACCATTTGGCGTTTGGTGCTTGAGGGAAAAGCCCTTCACACAGAACAAGTCGTCGAAAAGTATGGGGCAGAGCGGAAAAAACTCTTCCCCAGTGACATCGGGATGGTCGTGAATGATTATCTCCAAGAGCATTTTTCCGATCTCATTGAGTATAATTTTACCGCACAGGTCGAGGAGGAATTTGACCGAATCGCTTCTGGCGAGAAAGATTGGCAACGCGTCTTGACGGAGTTCTATATCCCCTTTCATAAGCTCGTGGAACGCGCATTAGGCGACGAATCTCGCCCCACGGCAGAGGGACGCTATCTCGGACAGGATCCCGCCTCTGGCGAGCCCGTTGTGGCGCGCTTGGGACGTTTTGGACCCTTGGTACAGATCGGAACAAATGCCGATGGGAAAAAACCGCGTTATGCCTCCTTGCGTGCCGATCAGCTCTTGGAAAATATCTCCCTAGAGGAGGCGTTGGAACTCTTTCGTCTCCCACGTGTGGTCGGGGAATTTGAAGGGAAGGAGTTGGTGGTCGCTATCGGACGTTTCGGACCCTATGTCCGCCATGATGGAAAGTTTGCCTCATTAGGAAAAGAAGACGATCCTTATACGATTGATGAAGCGAGAGCTATTGAGCTGATTCGTGCCAGACGTGCTTGGGAAGCCGACCGCATCGTGCGGGTTTTTGAGGAGAATCCCGAACTCAAGGTCGTCAAAGGGCGTTGGGGGCTGTGTGTCGAATTTGAGGGGAAAATGTACAGACTCCCAAAGGATGTCGATGGAACAACTGTCCCATTTCCCGAACTCTTGGCATATGCACAGGGGGAACAAGCAAAGACGCTTGTGAAGTCTACGGAGAAAAAAAGCACTGCGACGAAGAAGACGAAAAAGATAAGTGGGGTAAAAAAAACATCTACTCGGGGTGTCGTTAAGAAAAAGGAGTAGTATGCTCTCTTTAGAAAATACCAATGTTTGAGGCGGGAGAGTTTGTAACAAATCTGTAGTGAGGTACGTTCCCAAAATGATTGTTCTATTGCGGCGATATATGTGTCAACGACTCGCATAGGCACAAAATATTTTGACGAGCTGTGCGTTTGTTTTAGACAAACGATACCCTCTCTGAGGATGAACTAAGGAGGAAATGGTTTGAGGTGCGGAGTTGGGAATGGGGAGTGCAGTGTTTTGGCTGTGTTGGAGAACTTTTGTTACTTTGGCTTTTGGTAGATAGGATACCGATCCTGAATCGGGTCGGGAGTATAGGATAGGTCGGATGTTGCGGTCGATGGACGTATGTCGGGTTCGCTCATGGGTTAAAGTAGTGACGCTCTGTTCGCTACTGCTGCTGGTTGCCCTTTCTGTCAAGGGGCAGTCCGACGGGCGTATGCGTCAATATATGTTCAATCAACTAGATTTTAACCCCGGGTATGCCGGTAGTCAGGGGCTTATCAATGTGTATGCATTGGCGCGTCAGCAGTGGGTCGGTTTCGGGGAAGGAGCGCCACAGACCTTTTTTGTTAACTTTGATATGCCGTTTGCCTATCGGAAGATTACTCAAATGAGCCCTGGAAAGAAAGTTCAGTATTCTCACGGCTTGGGGGTACACCTCATGCGGGATGCCATAGGGTTCGGATCTACGAATGGCGTCGAGCTCGCCTATAGTGGGCGTTTTCATATTCGTGCGTTGGGCTCGTTGGCGCTTGGGCTCGGGATACGTGCCCTTAATGATCAGTTCAATGCCAAGTGGCAAACCGCAGTCGCGGCAGATAATGACCCCGCAATCCCCAAGGAAAAGGCCAATGGCATTGCGCTGGATGTCTCCGCGGGACTCTACTATACTGCGCGGAATATGTATTTCGGATTCTCTGGGCAGAATCTTCTTGGTGCTGATTTGAGAAACCAGTTGAGTCGGAATGTCACTAAGATTGGGCGCATGAACTACGCGCGTCAGTACTATATGGTGGGGGGGTATGATATTACGGTCTCGTCGCGTTGGAATCTAGAACCTAGTTTCTTGGCGCGTACCGATCTGCAGCAATATCTCCTCTCCCTTACGTTGAATGCGCGCTACAATAACCTATTCTGGTTCGGAGCTGCGTATCATGTTGCCGAGTCTGTTGGCGCTTTGGCGGGGATTGTACTTTTTGAAACTTTCCGTATCGGGTATAGCTATGACTATCCGATGGGCGGGATTCGGCAGTTTACGACAGGGTCTCACGAGTTGGTGGTGGGGTACTCTTTTGGACTTGCGCGACAGACGCAGCCACAACAGTACAAGAGTATTCGTTACTTGTAACAGTTTAATGAGTGGTGTATGAAGCATCTTTCCTCAATAGAAGAAAACAGCAAGGAGTATGATTAGGCGTTTGTTATTTTGGGCGAGTTTAGCCTTCCTAGCGTTTTTGGTAGGATGCGGAACGAATGACAACGGAGAACTCACCGGAGTTCTTGATCGTGGCGCTCGTACAGAGCCAGAACCGTACAACATGGTGAGAATCCCGAGGGGATCTTTTACCATGGGACGGAACGACGAGGACGTGACGTGGGCGCATAGAGCCCCCACAAAAACCGTGACTCTCGAGTCATTCTGGATGGACATTACCGAGATTACGAACAATCAGTACCGACAGTTCGTATTCTACGTTCGAGACTCGTTGATGCGGAAGTTTATCGGAGAGGCTGGAGAAGATGAGTTCCTCATCACCGAAGATGAGCTCGGGAATGAGCTTAATCCTCCTATATTGAATTGGGATGCTGAGATCGATCTCTCCATAGAAGAGCAGTTCAACGCCGTGCAACGACTCTATTACAACCAAGAGTACGACCAGTTTGAGGGGCGTAAAGAGATTGATACGCGTAAGCTGAACTATACGTTTAGCTGGATCGACCTCAAACAGGCGGCGCAGAGTACGAACCGTTGGATATACAATGGTGACACTGGGGCGTGGCCAGAGAAAGCCAAAGTCTTCTATTACCCAGAAGGGACGAGCAAGAGGGTTACCATGCGTAAGAATTTCATTATCCGAGATCAGGTGAATGTCTACCCTGATACTCTGGCTTGGATCAGCGACTGGAGTTACTCGTTCAATGAACCTAATGCCAAAAACTACTTCTGGCATCCCAACTTTGACAACTACCCCGTCGTGGGGGTCTCTTGGAGACAGGCCTTCGCCTTCTGTGTCTGGAGAACCAATCGTCTCAATCGTGCGTATCTAAGAAACGGAGAGTATACCGTACACGACTTCCGT
Organism: uncultured Bacteroidia bacterium; assembly: GCA_963543925.1. GTDB lineage: Bacteria > Bacteroidota > Bacteroidia > Bacteroidales > CAJPTX01 > Bacteroides_D. Next base: position 21,193 of record CAUUCP010000021.1, read on the forward strand.
CTACCTACCGAGGCCGAGTGGGAGTATGCCGCTCGGGGGGGGCGCAGCTCGAGTATGTATCCCTGGGGGAGCCACTATACGCGTGCGATGAATGGTTGTGTCTTAGCCAACTTCAAGCCGATGCGTGGGCGTTATGCCGAGGACGGAGGGGTCACGACACTGCCTGTGTCGCGCTTCTATCCTAACGAATACGGACTCTATGATATGGCGGGGAATGTGGCCGAGTGGACTAGTACCGCCTACGATGAAAGTTCCTATAACTTTACACACGATTTGAACCCAGATTACCAGTATAATGCGCGTCCAAGCGATTCGCCAGCGATGAAGCGTAAGGTAATCCGTGGGGGATCGTGGAAGGATACACACTTCTTCTTGCAGGTAGCTACGCGTGCATTCGAATATCAAGACTCTACAAAGTCGTTTATCGGTTTCCGTTGCGTACGCTCTTGTATGATGGGCGATGAATTAGAATAAAAAGGATCGTTGAGGTTATTACTCTAAATACGGCTGGAAATGGGATTTAGCATATCTGAAATAGTACAGGGTTCCAAGTATAAGAACCTGATGAAGTACGTCTATGGTTGGGGGGCGTCTGTCGTACTATTGGGGGCATTGTTTAAGTTGCAGCACTATCCTGGTGCTGGGATTATGCTATTGATCGGTATGATTACCGAGGCTGTCATCTTCTTCCTCTCCGCATTTGAACCAATTGTCGAAGAGGTCGACTGGACCATTGTCTACCCAGAGTTGGCTGGTATCACCGACGATGTGCGTAAGCCCAAGGATAAGGGGGGGATTGATATGGTGATGTTGGAGAGTATCATTACCTCTGCCATTTCTAAGAGCAATATCAGTGTAAAGGCGACTTTGCCTGCAGAACCTGCTCCAAAGAAAGCTGAGCCTAAGCCAGAACCGCGACCTGTTCAGCAACCGCAAGTCGTACAGCAAGCGCAGCCTGTACAGCAAGTCATGCCACAGCAGCCCGTGCAGCCTGTCATTGTGCAGCAAGCGCCTATGGTGGGGGGGATGGTCTTCACCGAGAAGTTTAATGAAATGTTGGAGAAGGCAGAGATCGGTCCAGAGCTCTTTATGAAGATTGGGCACGGTCTTGAGCGTCTGAGTGAGGCTAGTAACGGGATTGCAAAGATCTCCGCTGCTGTTGCATCTACAGAGCGCATGTCTGAGAATATGGAACGTGCAAGTGAGGCTGTCGGAAAATTTGCGGGAAATTACGAAGAGTCCGGAGCGCTTCTTGCACGTAAAGCTAAGGTCTTGGCTGATTCCTTTGAAAAAACATCTACTCAGATGTCCGACACGGGACAGGCCTTCAGTGCAAGCTTCAAGGATATCGTGCAACAAGCTGCTAATAAACTCTCTGCTGCAAGCAATAATGTAGATAAGGGGGTTACGGAAGCTGGAGTACAACTCGCGTCGATGAATAAGAATCTCGCCGCCCTCAATGCTGCCCATGACGTACAGTTGCAGAATATTCAGGCGCGTCTGAAAGCCAATGACGAGGTGAATAAGAAGGTCGAAGAAATGCTAAAGCAAATGCTGGAAAAAGCGAGTGAGGATACTTCGCGTTACAGCAAGTCGGTGAGTCAATTGGCTGATAACGTATCTCGTTTGAATTCGGTGTATGGCAACATGCTTTCCGCTATGGGAACATTAGCCAATCGATAGGCGAGAGGATCTCTATTATTATGAGTCTGGTCTCGCTGGTGGTTTTGAATCTGGTGAACGAATTTAGTTTGTGATGGGTCACGGAAAAGAAACGCCTCGCCAAAAAATGATCGGCATGATGTACCTCATGCTTACGGCGATGTTGGCGATGAATGTCTCTGCCGAGCTTTTGAATGCGTTTGCTCTTGTCGATGGGGGGCTTTCGTTTACGACGAAAAACTACGCTGACAAGAATGCCAAGATGATGGATAAGTTCGTCGAAGCTGAAACCTTGAATTCTCGGAAGGTGACCCCTTGGCGTGAAAAAGCAGAGCAGGTACACAAAGGAGCACAAGAACTACTAGCGTTTGTGCGATCCTTGAAGTATAAAATCGTAGAGACTGCTGAAGGTAAGGAGAGTCCAGCTTTGCTCCAAGACGGAGACGTGGATAGTCAACGATTGGAGGTCGTCTCCGATACTGATATCCCTGCACGTATCATGATCTTGGAAGGAAATGGGAGTGCCTTAAAAGAAAAGCTTATTGCGTATCGGAAACTGTTGCTCTCCTTTCTAGATAAAGAGCATGATGCTGCCCTTATCGCGAATATCGAGCAAATGTTGGAGACAAATCCTCCACCACCTACGAAAGATGGGATTGAACACTCTTGGGAGAGCTATCGTTTTGAACATATCCCCCTTATCGCTTGCCTACCGCAGTTAACTAAGGTACAAGTGGACGTCTTGAATGCAGAGGCGGATATGATGACCTTCCTTTTGAACCGTATTGATGCAGGAGACTTCAAGTTCAATAAGATTAGTTCGGTCGTCGTCTCGAATTCCGATTTCGTACTCCGTGGCGGAGAGTTTAGGGCGGAGGTCTTCCTCGCTGCTTCCGATACTACGCAGCGTCCCAAGGTGTATGTAGGGGCTTACGATTCTGTTCGTACTGAGGCGACGGGTGAGTGGGAATACTCTATGAAACCGGGACATGAGAATGATACGATCCCTGTATCAACTACAGGACGTGGTATGTATAGGGCTGCGGCTTCCTCTAATGGTTCTATTGCTTGGGGAGGACTTATTGAGATTATGGGTCCCGATGGAGTTCCGATTCGTAAGCCTTTCCGACATCGCTACACAGTAGCTGAGCCTTCGGTGACCGTTAGTGCATCCAAGATGAATGTCATGTATTTAGGGGTTGATAACCCTGTCGAGGTCGCTGTCTCTGGGGTAAGTCCTGATAAAATACAAGTGTCGATGGCAGGGGGAACTCTCTCCAAGAGTGGAAATAATTACAATGCACGTCCGAGTAAGGAGGGAATTTGTGAAATTACTGTCATGGCAGAAGAGGGGGGCGTTAAGAAAAGAATGAGTTCGAAACAGTTCCGTATAAAGCGCTTGCCCAAACCATCTGCATCTATTCTCGGCTTAGATCCTGCTCAAGAATCTATTTCCAAGGCTGTTCTGTTAGCCTCTTCTGGAATGGTTGCTGAGTATCCGAAAGACTTTGATTACGACTTGAAGTGTCAGGTCATAGAGTTTAAGGTGCTTGTCACAAGTGGCGGGTACTCTCTTGAAAAACCTTCCTCAAGTAATATGTTCACAAAGGAGCAAAAGGATCTTATGAAGGGCTTGAATCCAGGTTCGACCGTTGTGATAAAGGATATCAAGACCAGAGGTCCTGATGGGGTAGCCGTTCTACCTTCCAGAACATATATTATACGTTAGTATTTGCGCTGTCTGCATGTTATCTTGTTAATTCTGAATTGTATGCACGCTCGCTGGTTATTATCATTGTTCGGCTTTCTTCTTTTTCCATTTGTGCTATTCGCACAAAATACGCCACCGCCTGTACAGGTGAAAGTGGGAGAGGAGGATACCATACGTCCGAAAAATCCCAACATGCCAGAAATAGGTTTCTACAAGCGATCGACGATTGCTGAGAAGGTGGAACCTGTACCTTATACTTTTGTTCGAGAGTCCGATGTCTTATGGTCTAAGATTATATGGCGGGAGGTCGATTTGAGACAAAAAATGAACTATCCGCTCTATTATCCTATTCAGGAAATGAGAGATCGGAAGAGTCTGACTCAAGCGCTTTATGAGGCAATTCTCGACCGTACCATTTTTGCCTATGACCCAGGACCGTCTTTTTATTCTCCTGGAGATGAGTTCGTGGCTACCATGAGTATCAAGCAGGTGCTCGATATTATGCGCCCCATTGATTCTACAATGACTACCAATGCGCAAGGACAAACGCAGATGACGCTGGTCAGAAACGATCCGCGGTGGAGAGAGATTAAACGTCTCATCATAAAGGAGGAGTGGTTTTTCGATTCGAAACGTTCAGTATTGGAAGTCAGAATTCTAGGGCTATGTCCTGTTGTGGAATCCTTTGATCCGAATACCAACAAATTGAAGAGAGAACAGGCTTTTTGGGTCTATTATCCCGAAGCGCGTAAGGTGCTAACCCACACGGCGGTGTTTAATAATAAGAATGATGCGCAGTCCATCTCCTTTGACGACTTGTTCTTTAAGCGCCGTTTTGATTCCTATATTATAAGGGAGACTAACGAGTATAATAACCGTTCTATCTCGTCGTATAAGAAAGGGGGGATTCCAAACATGTTGGAATCTGAGAGGATACAGACCGATATCTTTAATACCGAACATGATCTGTGGGAGTATTAAAAAAAAATGTCGTATGGAATTTTAAGAGAAGGTGAAAACCTTCTCTTTTTTTTGAGAATCAAATAGAAAAGAAAAAAGAAGAGGAGAACGTTGCGCTAAGATCGCGTATTTGAAAGAGTTTTTTCTTACCTTTGACTTTGCGTATAGAAGTAGGGAGATATACATTGATGTCTTTTGGTTATGTGATTATCTTGAAACGAGAGCTATTGTATAGCGATCGTGAGGAGTCTTTGGAAGAACACTGTCATTCGTTGTAGTCTCTATCGGAGAAGGTGTGGTAGCGTTTGATCCCCACGTTTTCTCTTGCAACGAAAAGAAGAAAGAAGCCGCTCGGAGTATTTTTATCGAGAAGGTCTCGAGCGTTTCTATTTAAGGATCAAACAAAGGGGTAAAAAATATACTTAAGACCGCCTAGAGATTCACAAGAATGAAGAAGACATACACATATGACGAGCGTCTTTTTGCTAATATCCCGCCTTATGATAGCCCAAAGGCCTATGAAAAAAGTCGCGAGAAGTTTGACCAAGGGGCATATAGAGAAAGTGTACTTTACTTAATAGATTCCTTTAATCCTTCTATCCGTTTGGAATATGACGATGATTTGAAAAAGGACGGACAGAAAAAAAATAAGACATCCTTTTTCGGGCGTCTCTTCTCTAAGGCAGAAGCCAAAGAGTATGGTCCTGGGAAGCACTTTACTATTCCGCATGGACCGTTGACCTTGCATATTACCATTACTGAGGAGAAGGTCGAGGTCAATGTCCCATTCCTTGAATTGCCTGATGACAGTCGTGCTATCCCGATGTTGCGTAGTGCTTGTGAACTCAATCTCGGACAGCTGGATACCCTTTTTCTTACTCTTAAGGGGAATCAATTGCACTTCGATTTCTCTTGTCCCTTAGAATTGGCTCATCCGAGAAAATTGCGTTACATGTTCCAAGAGCTTTGTGCGATAGGTAACCGTTTCTATTACGAGTTCATTGAAAATTTTCAGGCGAAGCCTATCGAACAACTTCAGATTATTCCCTGCGAAGAAAAGGAGGTGCAGCGGGTGATACAGGTGATACGCAAGACTTGTAACGAAGCTAAGACCGTTGTGCAGGAGTGTTTGAATGAACGCAAGTTGGGGGCTGCATGGCATCATCTATTGGCAGCCTTCTTGAAGTTGAATTATGTGATTCAGTCACAGGGGGCGTTGTATTACAAATTCCGTACTACGCTCAAGGAGCTCTCTGACGACGATCTCGATATCCCACAGACCGTGAATGCGGGGGTGCGTTTCTTCGACGAATTACTAGCTATTTCTGATGAGGAGTTCGCGCAAAAGTTGTATCAAGTGCACATCTTCTGCTCCTTAAAGGGCGGAATTGATCTCGGGGATGTGCGAGCTGAGAGCTCACAGACATTGGAGGCCGCGCTCAAGGACTTCGAAAGTGATGCCGAGGAAGCTTGTCTGAAGTGCTTCTTCCGTCTTTATAGTATCTATTTCTTTAACGATGTCCCTGACGATTTGGATAGGATGATTGTACAAACTTTGCGTTCTGCACAAGATAAGCCGTTTGAGGTTGCTGCGCCCATCCTGTTGAAGGGGATGAATGAAATTTCGAAACGTTAGACCGGTAACAAGGGAGAGGCTTTAGACAAAGGAACACGAAAATGATGGAGGCTAATGTAGATTATACACCGGTCGTGAAAATCATTACTAGCGATGGTTCGGGAACTGGTTTCTTTTTTCGACGTCCCAATTATTTCATTACGAATTTCCACGTAGTCGAGGGATACCGGTCGGTTACTATAGAATTCCAAAATGAGGAACGCGCGCGAGGCTCTGTCTTGTTGATTAGTCAGCACTTAGATCTTGCGATTGTGCGCGTCGAGGGCGAGTTCGAAAAATGGAATCCGTTAGAGTTCTGTGATACAGATGCTTTACAGCTCTCGGACAAGATTGTAGTCGGGGGATTTGCACTCGGTAAGCCTTTTTCGATTACTGAGGGGGTGGTTTCCTCACCTCGCCAGAAAGCAGATAGTCGCTATCTGATACAGACTGATGCGGCAGTCAATCCAGGAAATTCGGGAGGACCGATGTTCAACTCCGAAGGAAAGGTTTGTGCAGTTGTCGTAAGCAAGGTACAGGGTGCCGATAATGTGGGATTTGGTATCCCCATTGCGGATATCAAAAAGGTTTTGACCGCTCTGGGGAAGATTACCAATGAGACTGGATATTACTATCAGTGCCCTGGATGTGATCTACCCGTGATGGATGAAAAGGCTAAGTTCTGTGCTTCGTGTGGAGCCGAGATCCCAAAGGAAGCCTTTAATGAAAAAACGAAGTCTGACTTTACGAAGCTCGGGGAGGAAATTATTCGTGCGATAGGAATAGATCCCGTATTGGCGAATAATGGAGATGAAGATTGGAAGTTCTACTACAAAGGGGCGCTCATCCGAGCTTACGACTACGGACGGAGTTTTATTATCTTTTTGAGCAATATCAACTTACTCCCGAAACAGGAACTGCGCCCCTTGTTTGAATATTTGCTTTCAAATCCTGTCGCTCCCTATCAATTGGGGATTCGAGATAATGACGTCGTGTTATATTCCTGTGTGCATCTGACCGATTTGCAAAACGAAAAGCATCGCGATCGAATTATCAAGGAATTGGCCGGATTACCAGAAAAAGCTGCTGAGTTAGATGATTATCTTAACACGAAGTTCGGGTGTCGATTCCCTGAACGAAAGGATACAGAACAAGTGCAGGAAGAATAGTCGCTTGTAATCATTGAAAGATAGTGGTGTGGACAGGGAGAAATATCTTCTCCTTGTCCACTTTTTTATAAAGAGAGGGGAAGAGGTAGACATTGGGATATGGTTTTAGATCGCGCATAACGGAAAAGCTTTGTAATTTTGTCGCCTAAAAAGCTGGAGTAAAATATGGATATCCGGAATGTGGCGATTATCGCACACGTTGATCATGGGAAGACTACGTTAGTAGATGCATTAATCGCTTATACCAAGGCGCTAGGACGAGATTCCGAGACGGAGAATACGCGCGTTATGGATAGTAATGAACTCGAAAGAGAGAGAGGAATTACGATTCGGAGTAAGAATGTTGCGATACATTATGCGGGATGTAAGATCAATATTATCGATACGCCAGGGCATGCAGACTTCGGAGGTGAGGTCGAGCGCGTCCTCAACATGGCGGATGGAGTCCTCTTGGTGGTAGATGCCTTTGAGGGGACAATGCCACAGACGCGTTTCGTATTACAGAAGGCCTTGGAACTCGGATTGAAGCCCGTGGTGGTGGTCAATAAGGTCGATAAACTCAATTGTAGACCAGAACAGGTGCAGGAGGAGGTATTTGACTTAATGTTCAGTCTCGGGGCTACGGAAGAACAGTTGAATTTCCCTACACTCTACGGGAGTGCGAAGCAAGGATGGATGTCCGACTCGGTTGCGAAAAAAACAGAGACCATAGAACCGTTGCTTAAGACAATTATTGAGCATATTTCTGCTCCGAAGGTAGAAGAAGGGTCCTTGCAGTTACTTATCACGGCGATTGAATATTCTCAGTATGTGGGGCGGATCGCGGTCGGGAAGCTACGTCGTGGGGTGCTTCGGAAGAATATGGAGGTGATGCTCTCAATGAGAGACGGCTCGTTGAAAAAGTGTCAGCTTAAGGAATTGAATGTGTTTCAGGGGCTATCTAAGGTCTCTGTAGATGAAATCCTTCCTGGTGATATTTGTGCACTTGTCGGACTTGAGGGATTTGAAATCGGAGCAACAGTTTGCGATGTGAATAATCCAGAGCCGTTACCCGTCTTGAAAGTTGACGAGCCTACCATGAGTATGCTCTTTACCATCAATAACTCTCCTTTTTTTGGAAAGGATGGTAAATTTGTAACCTCACGACATCTTCGTGAACGTCTGGAGCGCGAGTTGGAGTGGAACCTTGCTTTGAGAGTTGAGCCTGGTCCAAGTGCCGATTCCTTTATCGTGTATGGGCGAGGAATACTGCACCTCTCCATTTTGATAGAGACCATGAGACGCGAAGGCTATGAGCTTCAAGTGGGGCAGCCCCAAGTGGTGATTAAAGAGATTGATGGGAAAAAGTGTGAGCCAATAGAGTCTATGCGGATAGACTTGCCTACAGAAATGTCTGGCAAGGCGATAGAGCTTGCTACACAACGTAAAGGTACGCTTATTTCTATGCAGGAAGTGGATGAGCGGACGCACATTGAATTTGAAATACCATCCCGAGGCCTTATTGGTTTGCGTAGCCAGCTCTTGACCGCTACTAACGGCGAAGCGATCATGACCCACCTTTTGAAAGGCTTTGAACCCTATCGAGGGGACATTGAGGCGCGTTCCAATGGTTCGCTTATTGCACTTGAGTCTGGGAAGGCGATCCCCTATGCGGTCGGAAAATTACAAGACCGAGGTGTCTTCTTTATTGATCCCCCAGAGGATGTCTATGCGGGCGAGATTGTCGGGGAGAATACGCGAGGTAACGATATTACTGTAAACGTTTGTAAGGAAAAGAAACTCTCGAATATGCGAGCCTCGGGAAGTGATGAAAAAATTATCCTCGCCCCTCCTGTAAAGTTCTCCCTCGAAGAAGCGTTGGAGTATATACGAGCGGATGAGTATGTAGAGATTACCCCGCATGCAATGCGACTCCGTAAGATAGAGCTTGACGAAACTGCCCGTAAGCGGCAACAACGTAACTAGAATATTCCCCAACCGAATTCTGAAATGCTATCAACTCGCTACGAACCCCAAGAGATTGAGCGTAAATGGTATGCGTGGTGGTTAGAGAAAAACCTCTTCCATTCCGAACCAGATCATCGTAAACCCTATACCGTGGTGATCCCGCCGCCGAATGTTACGGGGATTTTGCACATGGGGCATATGCTTAACAATACCATACAGGATGTCTTGGTGCGTCGGGCGCGTATGCAAGGATTTAATGCATGTTGGGTACCTGGAACCGATCATGCCTCTATTGCGACGGAGGCTAAGGTGGTGGATAAGTTGCGGAAAGAGGGGATCGATAAGCGATCGCTTTCGCGAGAGGAGTTCCTCTCGCATGCTTGGGAGTGGACGCATAAGCATGGGGGGATTATCCTTGAACAGTTGAAACGTCTTGGGGCCTCATGCGACTGGCAGCGTACCGCTTTTACGATGGACGAGGTCAGGAGCGAGAGCGTCATCCATGTCTTCGTAGATCTTTACCGTAAGGGATTGATATACCAAGGGGTACGGATGGTAAACTGGGATCCGGAGGCGCAGACGGCACTCAGTGACGAGGAGGTCTTGCATGTCGAGGAACAGTCAAAACTCTATTACCTTCGTTACCAGATCGTGGGGTCAGATAAAGCGTTGATTGTGGCAACTACGCGTCCTGAGACGATTATGGGGGACGTGGCGGTTTGTGTAAATCCGAACGATCCGCGTTACAAAGACTTGTTGGGGAAAAAGGTTATCGTGCCGCTTGTCAATCGAGCTGTTCCGATTATCGCTGATGAACATGTAGATCCAGATTTCGGTACTGGGATTTTGAAGATTACGCCAGCGCATGCGCTCGATGATTATGAAATCGGTTTGAAGTATAATCTCGAGGTGATTGATACCTTCACCGACAAAGGAACGATTCGAGAGGGAATAGGGCTTTATGAGGGGATGGAGCGTTTTGCTGTCCGAAAGCAGATTGTGAAAGATCTGCTCGCGGAAGCCCTTTTAGAAAAAGAGGAGGATTATACGCATACAATCGGGATTAGCGAGAGAACGAAAGCTGTTATTGAACCGAAGTTGTCTACGCAGTGGTTTCTAAAGGTAGAGTCGCTTGCCAAGCGTGCGCTGAAGGCGGTCGAGCAGGGCGAGATTGAGTTGATGCCACAACGTTTTGTGGGGGTTTATAGGCATTGGTTGGAAAATTCTCGAGATTGGTGTATCTCGAGACAGCTCTGGTGGGGGCATCGTATCCCCGCGTGGTATCTTCCTGATGGACGTGTTGTGATTGCACACAATGCAGAAGAGGCTCTTTCTGAAGCAAAAAAGTTAGATTCTTCCATTACTGCCGAGGATTTGCGGCAAGACGAGGACGTCCTCGATACTTGGTATAGTTCTTGGCTCTGGCCAATGTCGGTCTTTGATGGCGTCTTGCACCCAGAAAATCCAGACTTTCAGTATTATTATCCAACATCAGATTTGGTTACAGCACCAGATATTATCTTCTTCTGGGTGGCCAGAATGGTGATGGCTGGGTATGAATACACGGGAAAACGACCGTTCGAGAGGGTTTATTTCACAGGAACAGTGCGCGACATGCTGCACAGAAAAATGAGTAAATCGCTTGGAAATAGCCCAGATGCTCTCGAGCTCATCGATAAGTTCGGAGCAGATGGGGTGCGTTGTGGTATGCTCTTCTGTTCTGCTGCTGGTAATGACCTGATGTTCGAGGAACAGCTTACGGAACAAGGACGTAACTTCAGTAATAAAATTTGGAACGCCTTTCGTCTAGTACAGGGATGGAAGACGGATTTACAGGAAGCTCCCAATCCTGCAAGAGCGCATGCGATTGCTATGTTCGAGGCGAGAATGAATGAGGTACTCATCCGTATCGAGGAGCAGATGCAACAGTATCGTCTCTCTGAAGCGCTTTTGGAACTCTATCGTCTCTTTTGGGACGACTTCTCGGCATGGTTGTTGGAACTTGTAAAGCCGCGCGGAGAACAGAAGATGGATAGGGTTTCCTATGAGGCGATTGAACGGATCTTCGAACAACTCTTACAAAACTTGCACCCCTTTATGCCATTTATTACTGAAGAATTGTGGCACAATTTGGGGAATGTCAAGGAGCGCTGCGAGAAAAGCATTATGCAAGAACAGCTTATAGAACCAAAAACTCCAGATCCTGCCTTATTAGAAGAGTTTGAGCTGCTAAAACAGATAGTCGGTGGGGTGAGAGCGTTAAGACAATCTAAAGGGCTTCCGCTGCGCGATGAGTTGCCATTGAACTATCGGGGAGAGTTCCCTATGTCGGTTGAGGGGGTTGCGCTCTTGGAAATGCTCGCTGCGGTGAAAGTAAATGGTAGGGTAACAGAAGTGCCAGCAAAAGCTGCTTCGTTCTTGGTGGGAATATTAGAGTGTTTTATCCCATTAGGCGATAAGCTTGATAATGAAACGGAAAGGGTCAAGCTTGCAAAGGATATCGAATACTACGAGGGATTGCGTGTTGTGATCCTAAAGAAATTAGAGAATGAGAGTTTTGTGAGTAAGGCGCCTGTGGCAGTAGTGGAAGCTGAGAAAAAAAAGTTGGCAGATACAGAAGCAAAACTTGCTGCACTACGGGAACAGATCGCGTAGAATTTTTGTGTGAAGGGGGATGTTGCATCGTGTCATTCTTGCTTCCGTAGACTCCACAAATAAATATATGGAGGAGCATCTTGCGGAGTTACATCCCCCTACAATGGTCTTTGCGGGGCAACAAGAACAGGGAAAGGGGCAAGGTACAAATCGTTGGGATTCTTTACTCGGGGATGTCACTTTTACGCTGCTTGTAGAATTAGGAGCGATCCCTCCAACTTCTTTTTTTCTCATAACACAACTCGTTTCCTTGGAAATTGTGGCATTTCTTGATGAGTATGGCGTCAACGCTAGAATCAAATGGCCAAATGATATTTTGGTCGATTCAAAGAAAATTTGTGGCGTTTTAATCAAAACGCAGATTGAGGGAACTGCGTTCAAGTATGCCATGATAGGCGTCGGGCTTAATCTGGAAAAACGTTTTGAGAGTCCAAAACATTATAATCCACCTGCTACGGCGGTAAAAAATGTATTTCCAGATTTTACGCTATCGCCGTTGGAGGTGAGTGATAGAGTGGCGGAGCGTATCTTATTGGCTCTTAATGCGTATTCTCCGAATAAGATTCAGGAAATACGAGCGGCATATTGGGAGAATATGTTTAGAAATCAAGGAGTGCATAGATTCTCTGTGAAGGGAGAGCTACTCCTTGCTCGCATTGTGTCGGTTTGTGATAATGGGGAGTTGATCCTCTCAAGTGAGCAAGGGCGAGAGTATCATTGTTCGTTTAAGGATGTGACATTCTGTTTTTGAAAAAGAGGAGGAAGACACGCTCTTTTGGTCAATTAAAAATAAAGTTCTACTTTTGTGCGCGAATCGGAATGTCAGAGTAGAAGGAATTCCATCTATCTTGTCACGATGATGTAAAGAATGGTATCATGGCCGAGTGGTTAGGCAGAGGTCTGCAAAACCTCGTACAGCGGTTCGAATCCGCTTGATACCTCTTGCATGAAACATGCAGTTTTCTTCTGACAGGGAGGCGGGTTGCACCGCCTCTTATTGTATAGGGGCGTCGGGGTGTGCTTTTGTAAATGACTTCTTTTGGGCTCTCCTGCTGGGGGACTGTTATACCCCTATAGCTCTTCTTTCTGTCTGCATAGCGTTATACCCTCTGTTATAAGAATTCCAAAATGAACATTGCGGTTGTTGGGGTGGGGTATGTAGGACTTGTGACGGGGGTCTGTTTTGCCGAATTGGGGAATACCGTCTATTGTGTCGATTCTGATGAGAGTAAGATTGCTACACTCCAGAGGGGAGAGCTTCCAATTTACGAGCCTTATTTATCGCAACTCGTTGCTAAGAATAGAGCTGCTGCGCGCCTCTTTTTTTCTACGAAACTCCCAGAGGTTCTCCCTTTTGTAGAGATCCTTTTTATTGCTGTAGGAACGCCGATGGCGGCCGATGGGAGTGCCGATCTTACCGCTGTATTTTCGGTTGCTCAAGAGATTGGAGATCACCTTTCTCAATATCTCTTGATCGTAAATAAGAGTACCGTTCCTGTTGGAACCACAGATCGTGTGCGTAAAGTCATTCAGGAACGGTTATCTAAACGAGCGTTGCCTATCCCAGATTTTGATGTGGCGTCTAATCCCGAGTTCTTGAAAGAGGGGGTCGCTATTGATGATTTTATGAAGCCCGACCGAATCGTGGTAGGTGTCGCTTCATCACAAGCGCGAGAGATTATGACAAGGCTTTACAAGCCAATGTTATTGAATAATTTTAGAGTGATATTTATGAATATCCGATCGGCTGAGATGACGAAATATGCCTCCAATGCTATGCTCGCTACGCGGATTAGTTTTATGAATGAACTTGCAAATCTGTGCGAGAAGGTTGACGCCGATATCAGTGAAGTCCGAAATGGAGTGGGCGCGGATACTCGGATTGGACATCAATTCCTCTATGCAGGATGTGGATACGGAGGTTCATGTTTCCCAAAGGATGTACGAGCACTCGAGTACACAGCTCTTGAAAATGGGCAGCGCCTTCAAATTTTGGATGCTGTACAGCAAGTGAATGAAAAACAGAAAAGAGTCCTCTTTGCTAAGTTCCAGAGTTACTACAGTGGTGAGGTGGCTGGTCTTCAAGTGGCTGTATGGGGGCTTGCTTTCAAGCCAGGCACCGATGATATGCGAGAGGCGCCTGCGTTGACACTGATACAACAATTGTTGGAGGCGCAGTGCAAGGTACGGGTTTATGACCCTGTTGCAATGCGAGTGGCAGAAAAAATATTGGGCGATTCGGTGTATTATAGCCAAGATATTTACGATGCTGCAAATGGGGTTAGTGCTATTTTTCATGTCACGGAATGGAAAGAGTACCGTATGCCAAATTGGAAGAAACTTGCAGCATTGGTGAGAGAACCACTTCTTATCGATGGCCGAAATGTGTTTGAGGCCTCAACAGTGAGTCCTTTTCACTATCTACACATCGGTTAGGTGGATTTAGGAGTCCTGAAATAGCACTTTCGTTTTGATTGAGAGGGGGAGAAGGAGGGAGTTTTTTAGAGATTCTCTTTTCGGAAGGTGGAGGAAAATGTCTTTTGTAGAAGTCGGATGCTACCCATTCGTCTGCTTGCATCAGCGTTCATCTTTTTTGTTAGATAAAACGGTGATTTTACTCCATTTTTGTTGGGCACATGCTATACGTTTTATACCTTTGTACTAGAGCTTGTGGATTGTTTCCTTTTGTGTAAGGGAAGAAGAGCTGTTGCCGTTCGAGTGTATAACTCTTAACCGAAGTGTATTATGAAGCTGAAGGATATTTCACTGGCGACTAAGGTCGTCTCTCTGACTACTTTAGCGGCTTCTTTTGTTGCAGGCTTGCTATTGGTGATCCTTTATAACACCTCGATGAAATCGGGTTATGATGCTGCAAAAGCACAACTCGATTATGCTGGACAGCAGGTGACCTTTGATCTGGGTTTGCGTGCGAATCGAGGGGTGAATCTTGTACATGTCTTGGCGCAGTTCCTCTCGGCAGAGAAACAGCAGGGGCATCAACGGCAGGACGTCATACAATTTTGTGATAATGCCCTCCGCTATTATCCAGATGTGCTCGGAATTGTGTTGGCTTTTGAACCAGATGCATTTGATGGAGATGATGCCGCACATATCGGAGAACGTGGATCTAGTTTTGATGGACGCTTTGTCCCCGTTATTACCCGTTCGGCGGATGGAAAGGATATTTACATAGATACTGCTCAAAATTTTCGACGAGATACTCCAGATTCATGGTATTTTAATCCCAAAAGATCCTTGAAAACTTATGTCACTGATCCTTATAGTGCAGTGATTGATGGGCGTACGAGAACCCTGTTTACTGCAAGTGCTCCTGTAATCCATCAAGGGGTATTTCGTGGCGTGGTTGAGGTCGATGTCGAGTTGGAGGCGATTGCCCGCTGGATTTCACAACTTACCCTACTTGACGGGAAGGGACGTGTTTCGATCTTTACACCAGGAGGTCATCTTTTGGCTGCTTCGAAATCTGTGAATGAGGAGATTGAATTACCAGAGGTGGAAAATACACCCAATTTATCTGAGCAAGAGCGTGCGATAATCGCCAAAGGAGACGGAGTTTATAGAGAAAAAGATGGGGTTATGACTTTTTATACTCCACTCTATTTCGGAACTAGTGTTCGTCCCGTACTTGTGTCAGTTTCCGTTCTCAAAAAAGAGATGCTTAAGCCTATCTATGCCGCTATCTTTTTCTCCATTGTACTAACGCTGCTGCTTGCTATCTTCTTTACGGGCTTCTTTGCGGTTTTGGTGTCTCGACTAGTGAACCCATTAAAGACGATTACTAACGAAATTATGCGTATCGCTCAAGGAGATCTTACGGTAAAGTCAATTAATGTCGGTTCGCGAATGGATGAGGTGGGACGTATCGCACTTTACTTTAATGATATGGCGTCGAAGTTGCGCTCTATGATTGCTGAGATCCAATCCTCGACCGAGCGTATGACGAGTACAAGTACACAGATACAGAGTTCCTCAGAGTCTGTTGCCAATTCTGCAGCAAATGAAGCTGCTTCTACAGAGGAAATACAAGCTCAGTGTTCTAGTATTTTGGATATCTATCATTCTGATCGGAACGAATTAAACGAGACCTATTCCCTTGTCGATAAGATTACTGCTAATATCGTAATGTTGACTAATGGGGTTAATGAAACTCATGAACGATTGAACGATATCGTCAAGTACGAAAAGAAGCTTATTGGTATTGCGCAGCAAACGAATATTCTCGCCTTGAATGCCGCTGTCGAAGCTGCTAGAGCTGGAGAGCATGGACGTGGTTTTGCTGTTGTCGCTGGAGAGGTTCGTACCCTAGCTGAGCAAAGTGCAGAAATTGTAAAGAATGTAACGGAGCTAGGACAGAGTTCTATGCAGGCCTCGCAGGAAACAATTGCCTCAATGGGCGACCTCCAGCGGATGATGGGAGGAATCCTCGTAAGCGTTACGGCGTTAAATGATAACGGAGAACGCATCCTAGATTTCTTGCAACAAATTACGACAGCTGTGACTTCTCTTAGCGATACGGCACAAGAAAACGCCGCGGTAGCCGAGGAGTTGGCTGCAGGAGGTCAAACTTTGACCGATCACGCCGAATTATTGCACGCCGAGGTCGAAAAGTTTAAGATTCAATAGGATTGCGGAGGTATTGATGTCGGAGCGTGTCTCTTGGTAGGCACGCTCTTTTTATCTTTCATAGAAACGTTTTAAGACGAGTAGACTACAGAAATCTTCTAAGAGGGGATTCAAGAATTGGGCACAGTAAGTATTGGCATGTTCTATGATAGCGTTTGCTTTTATGGGGTGAGTTAAATAATAGAGGAGCTGTTCTTCTAAATCTTCGTAGTCGGGGCGGGATTATTGCACGGTATACACCATTTATATCAATGATTTTTAGTAACTTAGCGCTATAATTAAAGGCGCTAA
>CAUUCP010000022.1:0-36986 GCA_963543925.1 uncultured Bacteroidia bacterium
GAACATCCCCCCCATGTTGGTCACTTTGCTCACGTTCCAGTTGCCCAGCGGCTGGTTGAAGGAATGGCAGCCATAGAACATCCACCTCATTTTGGTCACCTTGCTTACGTCCCACTTCTCTAGCGGCTGGTTGAAGGCGGAGCAGCCCTTGAACATCTCCCACATGCTGGTCACGTTACTTACGTTCCAGTTGCCCAGCGGCTGATTGAAGATGGAGCAGTTCCAGAACATCCCCTCCATGTTGGTCACTTTGCTCACGTTCCAGTTGCCCAGCGGCTGGTTGAATGCGAAGCAGCCTGCGAACATCCCCGCCATGCTGGTTACGTTACTTACGTCCCAGTGGTCTAGCGGCTGGTTGAAGACGCCGCAGCCCTCGAACATCCCTTCCATGTTGGTCACGTTGGAGAGGTCTGGGGTGTCGATCCCCGCTGCGAAGGTCATGTTCGTGCACACTTTGAACATCTCTTTCATCGATTCCCATTTCACCGTTCCGAACTGCACTACCTCGCGTAAACTACTCAGCAAAGAATAATGTGCCAGAATTTGCATACACTTCACCCCCTCAGGTCCTGCCTCTACGGTGTAAGTTCCGTCCTCCGTAGGAGTAAAGATGTAGGGATGTTCCGCATCATCGACGGTTACCTTCTCATTTACCTTCTCATTCCCACTCTCATCCTTGATCACCATCTTGTACGTCCCTACGATGGGGATCTTCAACTCTTTACCTTTTTCTCCCCGCCACTTCGTGATGAACGGGCGTCCCGTCTCCGACTGGGCCAATACCCCAGACACGCCCCACGCACAGAGCAATGTCACGAGTGCTACTACTATTTTCAACGTCTTTCTCATGATCGTCAATAGTTTACATTAAGTATGAGGCAAGTTCTCAAAAAAAAACATTAACGCAAAATGGCGCGTAGCAGGGGAGTAGGGCGAGCGTCCCCAAAAGGCAGACGGAAACTAGGTTCAAAGGCAATAAAAAATATTTCCAGCAGTGTCGGAAATGGGGCTATTTCCAACAAAAACATAAGAAATCCGCCCCTCTGCCAGAGCGAAAAAAGGGCGATTTTATGCGATAACGACCATCAGGGTGCTACTTGGGAGATACCGTGACACTCTTTCCTGCGATACGTTCTAAAAACAGTATCCAGCATCACTGCAACGGGGGAGAAACACGGGGGAGAAAAAATGAGGGAAATACCGCTTTATATTTTCATTAATTCCCCCTCCCAAAACAAGCCATGTTCGGAGTACACCAATGCTACACGTACTCTACACGCACTAAATTAGGTAAAATTACCTACTCTAAAATAGCCCATATCCTATACGCGTTCCTTTATTTCTATACTGTATTATTTAGCTATATCGTATAAAAATAGCGCTTTAGAATTCCCTAAAGTCGCGATCGGCACTGCGGGGATAAAAAAC
The DNA here is from genome assembly GCA_963543925.1 of uncultured Bacteroidia bacterium. Lineage (GTDB taxonomy): Bacteria > Bacteroidota > Bacteroidia > Bacteroidales > CAJPTX01 > Bacteroides_D. Next base: position 1,429 of record CAUUCP010000022.1, read on the forward strand.
AGAAGGTAGGCAGGTTATCTACACACTTTTCTGGACAGTAGTCGCGCTAGGCGGCGAAATAGGCTGTCTGTGACACACTTTTTTAGCACGGTACCAGAGAGGGGAAACTGCATCTTTTTACGGACTCTAGCAAGGTTTTTGTACTTTTGTAACCAAATGCATTGGAATCTACTACGTCCTCTCGATACGCTAGGACGTTACGTGATTTTTCTACGTGCCGTGTGTCACTATCCTGGGCCATGGCGCGTTTTTCGCCAGCGACTCCTGCGCGATGTGTGGGAGCTCGTCATGAGCTCTGTTTCTCTTGTCCTACTGAGCTCTTTTTTCGTAGGCGGGGTCATCGCTCTCGAGGGGGCTATCAATCTCAATCACCCGATGCTCCCCAAATATCTCGTCGGGCTTGGAACACGAGATGTACTGCTCCTCGAATTCAGTTCAACCCTTATCGCACTGCTTTTGGCAGGAAAGGTCGGTGGGAGTATTGCCTCCGAGATCGGCTCTATGCGCATTACCGAGCAAATCGACGCGCTGAACGTCATGGGGATCAACTCCGCCGCCTATCTCGTATTACCCAAGTTGGTGGCGGCACTTATCTTTTTCCCGCTTCTTACACTCATGAGTATGGTTATCGGGCTTTTTGGGGGGGCGATTACCGGCGAGGTCACGGGGATGGTCTCCACTGTGGACTATGTCGAGGGGTTGCGTATTTTCTTTAAGCCCTATTACATCGGTTACGGATTGGTAAAAATGGTCGTCTTTGCCTTCATCATCGTTACGATCCCTGCCTTTTGGGGGTATTATGTAGAAGGGGGGGCATTCGAAGTGGGGCGTGCGAGTACCAAGGGGGTCGTGGTGACCTGTATCCAGATCATAGTCATAAACCTCATAATGACCCAAGTACTGTTGCTATGATTGAGGCGCGAGGATTGGAAAAGCATTTTGCCCAGAAAGTCGTGCTGCGTGAGATTAGTGCCTCTTTTGCCCCCGGGCAGGCTAATTTGGTCATCGGGAAGAGTGGGTCTGGAAAAACGGTTTTGCTGAAGCTCTTGGCGGGGTTGTTGACGCCCGACGCAGGCGAGATCTTTTTTGAAGGAGCACCCGTCTCATATATGAGTAAGCGAGAACGACAGAGTATCCAACAGAAAACAGGGATGCTGTTTCAGGAGGGGGCGCTCTTTGACTCGCTCTCGGTGGGGCAGAACGTCATGTTCCCCTTGCGCTTGCATACCAAGATGTCCATACGACAAGCCATGCGACGCACGCTTGAGTGTCTTGAACGGGTGAATCTGCGCGATATCTTCCATCAACTGCCAGGTGACCTGAGTGGTGGCATGCGTAAGCGCGTTGCAATAGCACGTGCGATTGCCAATCAGCCTAAATTCCTTTTCTGCGACGAACCGAACTCGGGACTCGATCCACAGACAGGGCTTGTCATTGATAGTCTGATTCATTCGATTACCCACGACCTCGGTATCACAACAATTGTCAACACCCACGACATGAATTCCGTACTCGGGATCGGAGACCATGTCGTCTTTTTAAGTGAGGGCGTCCTTGTCTGGGAGGGAAAAGGGGCTGACATTCTGGCTGCCAAGGATCAAACACTTTGCGATTTTGTCTTTGCAACCCCTCTAGCGCAAAGGATACGCCAAACGTAAGGCGGTTGTATAAAATATTTGATTACCTTTGCCCAACGAAGTGTTAAAGTGTGCGCGCAATGAAGATAGGTAGTCTTGTTTGGATCGGTGGGCTATTTCTGGCCATCTCAATGTTCGGGTGCAAGAACCAGAATGCGGAAGAAGAAGCTCGCCGTAGAGCAGACTCTATCGCTATGGAGCAGGCGCGTGCAGATAGCATCTTGCGTATCACCGATAGTCTGAAGCAGGTGGAGGCCATGCGTGAGCGTGCACGTATGGCAGAGATTGAGGCGCAGCAACGCATGAAGTTCCATGTCATCAAGGGGAGCTTTGTCTACCAAGACAACGCAGATCGTTTTCTCGATGTGCAGCGCGCAAGCTTCCCACAGGCGAAACAATTTGTAGCGCCAAATGGCTTTAAGTTGATCTCCATTGCTGATTTTGCCAGCATGGACGAGGCCGTAGCTTATATCAATCGTACTCGTAGCGAAGAGGATAACCTCTGGGTATTTGAAGAAGGAGGAGCCTACAATACGAGCGACTACCTCAGTTCGGACGCCTATAGCGAGCATCGGAGTAAGATGGAAGGGGGGACGAGTACATCCTCCTCGACGCCTTCGACCCCTGGTGCAGATCCAGATATCATTACCTTCTAAGGCTTTGTGGTTTAGGGGGGTATCTTTAGGGGGCGCTTGGTGATGCGCATCCGTCTACAAATCTTACTGCGGCTCTTCCTTTTTTGGATAGGGCTGCAGTTTTCTTTTAGAATTCTCTTTGTTATTTACCAGTGGTTGGGAGGGCTGGTTTGTGATCTCCCAGTCGTTCTTGCTGCCCTGTGGCATGGACTCCCCATGGATCTCAGCCTACTGGGGTATGTTTTCTTATTCCTGAGTGTTGAGGTCGCGGTGGGGACGGCTGTAGTGTGGATTGGAACACGGCATCGGTCGGCACAAAGATCTTTTTCGCACAAAAGGCTTTCGGGAAAATATGCAGGGCGTGGGCTGCGTCGCCTCCTTTTGGGTACGAGTTCGTTTTTCGCGCTCCTTAGTTCCATCATTGCCGTCGCGGATTGGGAGATCTATCGGAACTGGCAGTTCCATGTCGATCTGACCCCCTTTCTCTACATAGACCATTTGGGTGAGTCGCTCGGCTCTATTCCATGGGGGCTCACGCTAGGGCTCTTGTTGGTGATAGCCGTGCTGGGGGGCGGTATCTATTGGTTGCATACGCGCTGGGTTTGGAAAAAGAGCTGGTACTGGGGGCGTGTGCGGTGGTTTGATCCACTTTGGGCTCTCCTGTTGGGCGGAGTCATGCTCTTGCCCATTCGTGGTGGCGTCGATGTGGCAACCATGAACGTGAGTCGAGTGGCATTTAGTGCCAACGCCTTTGCCAATCACATTGCCGTGAATGCTACATGGAATTTTATGCACGAGCTCCTCGAAGCACCGTATGCTTTTACGCATTACGAAGATTTTTTACCTAAGCAGGAGGCTCTACGACGTTACCTACGGATCATGCACGAGGGGGAGACTTTCCCCCGTTTGTTGCGTTGTCACCGTCCCAATATCTTGTTGCTGTTGATGGAGAGCCAGTCCGCGAAGTTCTCGGCGCTCTTGGGGCAGGATTCTTGTACACCCTATCTCGATTCTGTGGCGCGTACAGGGGTGCTCTTCTCCCGTGTCTATGCTGCGTCGACGCGTAGTGACAAGGGGGTGGTGGGGGTTCTGGCGGGGTACCCTGCACAGGGGAAGAAGTCCATTATCAAGTTCCCACGCAAGTTGGAACGGTTGACCTTTTTCCCACAAGTCTTGGATTCTGCTGGGTGGCAGAGTACTGCTTTCTACTATGGTGGAAATGCCGACTTCGTGAATTTCCGTACCTGTGCTTACCTCGCTGGATTTCGGCGCGTCGTAGAGCAGCGAGATTTCCCAAGAGAATTGCGTGGGAAAAAGTGGGGGGTGCATGACGAGTATGTCTATCCGCGTCTATTGGCGGAGTGCGACACGGCGAAGTCACCCTTCTGCAAGATGTATTTTACCCTCTCAAATCACGAACCTTTTGACCTGCCCAGTGGGGCGTCCGATCTCTCCCTACCCGAGGAACAACGTATACGTCGTACGGCGCGTTATGCCGACAGTTGTCTGAATCGGTTTCTTTTAGCGGCACGAGAGCGGCCTTGGTGGGATTCGACCTTGGTCGTCATCCTTGCAGATCATGGGCATCGTTATCCAGGCAACTCGGGCAATGACGATCCGCTGCGTTACCACATCCCCATGGTTTGGACGGGGGGAGCCTTGCGTCCAGGGTGCGACACGGTGATAAACACAGTGACCTCGCAGACCGACCTAGCTGCCTTGCTCCTTTCCCAACTTGGTTTTCCACACACACACTTTCCCTTTTCGCGCAATACGCTCGCGATCCCAAAAAACGAGGCGGGAGCCATGGTGGTCTACAACCATGGCTTCGGTTGGTTCACGGATTCTTGTGGTTATATCTATGACTTTGATGCCGAGCGCATCTTGTGGCGTACCCCCACGACGACCGATTCTGTGGTGCGAGATGGACAGGCTTTCTTTCAGCAACATCACCAGGATTATGTACGAAGGTGACCTTGTGGCTAGAAAGAAGCGCGAGGATTGTCATCCTTCGTAAAGAAATAGCGTAACGCTCCTTTCTTGGAAAGAAAGGTTACGACATCTTTCCCCTATTGGGGCGAGACGACACGCCCCCCCACAGCGTGACGTTCAACCTTCCGCTCCCCCTCCTACGAAAAAACGTTACCTTTGCGTTTTGAAACGAAATAGGAGGAGGGGGGAATGATATCTCTAGATCACGTCGGGGTACGATTTCAAGGCGAGGAGCTCTTTTCAGACATCTCGCTCCTGATCGGTGCGCGCGACCGAATCGGACTCGTCGGGCGCAATGGGACTGGAAAAAGTACCCTCTTCCGTGTCATCTGTGGAGACCTTGAACCCTCCGAGGGAATTGTTGCCCGAGGCGCGGACCTAGCGATAGGGCATTTGGCGCAGCACATAGCCTATCGCGACACGCGTTCTATTCTCGAAGAAACGTTGTCTGCTTTTGGAGAGTTGAAGGCCCTCGAAGCGAAGATCGAACACCTCGATCAGTTGCTCCAGACCGGGCAGTACAAAGATGCAGAGGAGGCGACGGAGATGGCCGTACGCTTGGGCGAGCTTACGGAGCGTCATCACCTCATGGGGGGGGCACAACAGGAGGCGCAGGCAGAGCAGACACTCCTCGGGCTTGGTTTTGAAAGGGAACAATTCGCACAGCCCACCTCGATCCTCAGTGGTGGATGGCGTATGCGTGTCGAACTCGCTAAGATCTTGCTCGCGGGCGCAGATCTACTTCTCCTCGACGAGCCTACAAACCACCTCGACATCGAATCGATTCAGTGGTTGGAAGATTATTTGAAAGAATATCGTGGGGGGCTGCTCCTGATCTCGCACGACCGTCGTTTTCTCGACACGGTGACCACCAAGACCGTGGAACTCTCGCTAGGACACGCCTATATGTTCAACGCTCCGTATACAAAATTTAAGGAATTGAGGGCGGAGCAGCGTGCACAACAGTTGGCTGCTTTTGAGAACCAACAGGAGTTTATCGAGAAAACACAGGACTTTATCGAGCGTTTTCGTTACAAGCCTACAAAGTCAAACCAAGTGCAGGCGCGCATCAAACAGTTGGAAAAGTTGGAACTCATAGAGGTGGAGGAGGAAGATCGTTCGCAAATCCATCTCCGATTCCCCGAGGCGCCTCGTTCGGGAGACGTGGTGGTGAATGCCAAGGAGGTGCGTAAACAGTTTGACGAGCATCTCATCTTTAGCGATGTGAACCTCACGATTCGCAGAGGGGAGAAGGTTGCCTTCGTCGGACGCAATGGTGAGGGAAAGACCACCATGGCGCGTATTATCCGAGGAGAATTGTCCTACGAGGCTGGTGAAGTCAAGGTCGGGCATAATGTCCTCACTGGCTATTTTGCACAGAATCAAAAGGCTGTGTTGAACCCAGAACGAACGGTGTATGACACCATCGACGAGGTGGCAACCGGGGATATCCGTACCAAGATTCGTGACATTCTGGCAGCATTCCTTTTTCGTGGGGAAGATATTGATAAGAAGGTTTCGGTCCTCTCTGGTGGGGAACGCAATCGGCTTGCAATGGCAAAATTGATGTTACGACCCTATAACCTTCTGATCCTCGACGAGCCGACCAACCACCTAGACATGCAGGCGAAGGATGTGCTCAAGAAGGCCTTGTTGCAATACAATGGCACGTTGATCCTTGTTTCGCACGACCGCGATTTTCTCGACGGGCTTGTCGATACCGTCTATGAGTTCTCGCATGGGCGGGTACACCAGCATCTGGGCGGGATTAACGCGTTTCTCGAGCGCAGACGGCTCGGAGGGCTCGAAGAGCTGAATCAGAAGGGGGCTATGCAGCAGAAAGCACCTTCGCAGCAAAAAGAGCCTTCTGCGAACATTAAAGTCGGTGCAGAGAAGGGGAGTGGCGGCGAGCGTTGGAAGCTACGTAAGCAGTATGAGAATGAACTCAATAAGCGGAGGCGTAGTATCGCGAAGCTCGAGGAACAGATTGCTACCACCGAGGGGAAGCTCAAGGAGCTTGAAGAAAAAATGGCGCAACTTGATGAGCACACCGACCCTAAGGCGCTCGTCAAGGAGTATGAGCTGGTACAGCTAACGAACCAGAAGCTCCTAAAACAATGGGAGGAAGAGTCTTACGAACTGGAGATTGTAGAAAATGAGAGACCAGAGGAATAGTGCACCACAGCCACGTTTTTATCACCAGAAACGTATATCGGCAGAGCTTCTTTACGGTCTTCATCCCATCATGGAGGCGCTGGATGCGGGGCAGGAGTTGGAAAGGATCGTGCTAAGTAAGAGTCTCTCGGGCGAACAGATCCCACTGATTTTGCGTCGGGCAAAGGAGAGAGGGATACCTGTGCAGCGTGTACCAGCGGAGTGGTTTATCCGCCTCGGGAGTCGAAACCATCAGGGCGCAGTTGCCTTTCGCTCCCCCATTGAGTATCAGAAGATAGAGTGGATACTCCCCTCGCTCTTTGAGCATGGCGAAGAGCCCCTGGTGGTGGTAGCAGGCGGAATCACTGATGTGCGAAACCTCGGGGCCATCGTCCGCACGGCCGAGTGTGCGGGGGCACATGCGCTGGTGGTACCGATGCAGGGAGGGGCGCAGATAAATGCCGATGCCGTGAAAACGAGTGCGGGAGCTTTGGCGCATTTCCCCGTGTGTCGTACCCCTAGTTTGGTGCATACCTGTCGCTATCTCAAGGAGAGTGGATTGCGTCTAGTGGCGGCGACCGAGCATGGAAAGACTTATTATGCGAAAGCCGATCTGGGAGGACCGCTTGCTTTGATATTGGGCGATGAGGGGAGGGGAGTACCAGAAGAGTTGCTCGATTTGTGTGATGAAACCTTGCGCATCCCACTGCACGGGCAGATTAGTTCACTAAATGTCTCGGTGGCTGCGGGAGTGTTACTTTATGCCATAGAGGCGCAGCGAGAACAGTAGGGCAATATTTTTTGCTTTGGCATCGTTATTGTTTCGTGATTGAGGAATGGAGGTAACTTTTTGTCGTCAGTTTGTCATTGAGAGGTGGGGGTTGGGTAAAAAGAATGATGCGATTGCAGAAAATACCTACTTCCAAAGGAATGATAGTTTAGAATAAACAGTACCTTTGTACTGCGTCGTACGGCGAGGCTGTACGCTGAGTATGGGAAAGATGGATTTATAACCAACACATAAACAGTAAGTTAAAGATGAATTTTGGAAAGTATGCGCTTTTGGCGCTAGCTGGGGCGGGGCTTTTGACTTTCGCTTCTTGTGGAAAAGATGAGAAAAAGGCAGCTCCTGTTATCAAGGTGATGCATGGATCGGACAATGTTACGGGGAAGACTTTGAAACAAGCTGATTTCCCTATACTCGCGGTTGCAACACCTGCAGATGAAGTAAAGGAAATCGGTTTTGAGGTGACCTATAAGCAAGAAGGTCAGACAGGTAATCAGGCGTATAAGAAAATTAGTGCTAAGAAGGAATCGTTGGGCTATACGGGTACGATTAACGAAAAGGATCTTCCCTCGGGTATTAAAGAAGGTACTATCATTATCAGTGCAAAGGGACCAGATGCTACGGGTAAGTTGGAAGTAAGTTTTAACTTCAATGCTGATAATGGTGGTGGCAATGGTGGCGGAAACGAAACTCCCGCTGAAACTTGGGGTGAAGTGAAAAACGGTGCATTAAATCATAAGGCAGGTAGTGCGAAGGGTGCTTATGATTTGAAGAATAATATAGGTGTTTCTATTACCACAGGGGATAAGGAGTCTATGTACATGATGAATACCTCTACGGGTGATAAGGATTTTCAGGCATCTTTTACTTCTGACAAGGTATCCATAACTGCTAATGGGGTTAAGAAGGATTATATGGGTAATGGTTGTATGTATGCTAAGGTTTCTGGAGTAGATTTCGCTACTGTTACTGTAGCAGATGCAAGGGCTAAGTTTACGGGAGCCTCCGCTACTATGACAGATCTGAAGCAGAATGATATCCTTTTAGCTCAGAAAGGTAACGAATTCTATATCTTGAAAATTACGGAGGTCTCAAAAACGAGTTCTCGTAAATCAGAGGGATTTATGGCATTTGAATATAAGCTTGCAAAGTCTTCCAAGTAGTGCTTTTCTTTTGAAATATATCGCGCGCCTTCCCTGTCTATGGTGGGGAGGGCGCGTCGTTTTCTCTAGTGACACTAAAGGTTTCTTTTGAAGGGGAAAGGGGTACTCGCGGAGGAGAAAGGGGCAAAAGGGGGGCATGGCGGGAATACCCTTGTGGAACGTTCTTCTCTAATCTTCTCTTCGTTTTTACGCTCTTTTCGTGCCTAGTACGGTGTTGTTGTGATGGGTGCTGTATGGATGGGGGGTATCCTAGAATGGTGTTGTAAGAGTTACGATATCACTCTTTGCTATTCTTTACTTACTTTTGTGTCGTCGTAGCGGCCTCATAGTTCAAGGGATAGAACAAAAGTTTCCTAAACTTTAGATCCAGGTTCGAGTCCTGGTGGGGCTACACAGAGTGTTCTTTAATCATGTAAGGATAAGAATGAAGGATTTCATCGCCGAGCTCGAGTGGCGCGGAATGCTCCACAATACCACGCCTGGGGCGGCTGCCCATATCAATCAAGCAGCGCGCTTGGGATATGTGGGGATTGACCCGACAGCGGATTCGCTCCACATAGGGCATTTGGTCTCGGTGATGATGTTGCGACATTTTCAAGAGTGTGGGCACAAGCCTGTGGTGCTGGTCGGTGGTGCGACAGGGATGATAGGCGACCCGTCGGGAAAGTCGCAGGAGCGTAACCTCCTCTCCGAGCAACAAATCGCAGTCAACCTCGAAGGGTTAAAGAAGCAGCTTTCCAAACTATTGGATTTTAATCCCGAGCATGAAAACGCTGCCCTCTTGGTGAACAATTACGATTGGATGAAGGGGTATTCCTTCATCGGTTTTATCCGAGATATTGGAAAGCATATCACGGTAAACTATATGATGGCCAAGGATTCTGTCAAGAGGCGTTTCGATCCTTCCGAGGATACCGAGGGGCTTTCCTTTACCGAGTTCTCTTACCAGTTGATTCAGGCAACCGATTTCCTGACCCTGCATCGCGATCTCGGTCTTTCGCTCCAGATGGGGGGATCGGATCAGTGGGGGAATATGACCACGGGCGTGGAACTCATCCGCCGTATGGACGGGCATGAGGCGCACTGCATCACCTGTCCTCTTATCAAAAAATCCGATGGTCGTAAGTTCGGTAAGACAGAGAACGGGAATGTCTGGTTAGACCCAGAGCGTACCTCCCCGTATATTTTCTATCAGTTTTGGCTTAATGTCTCGGATGAAGATGCCAAGTCCTACATCCGGATCTTTACCATGCTCCCGAAAGAGGAGATCGAAAGCTTGGAAGCTGACCATGCCGCGCGTCCGCATGAGCGGCCATTGCAAAAGAGGCTCGCGCGTGAGGTGACTGTGATGGTGCATGGCGAGACAGAGTATGAAAAAGCCTTGCAAGCTTCGGAGATCCTATTCGGTAAGGCGACGGCAGAAACCTTGCGTTCGGTCGATGAAGCGACCTTGCTAGCCGTTTTTGATGGTGTACCGACCTACGAGGTCTCGCGTGAGGTAATCGTCTCTGGGCAATTTCTTTTAACGTTATTGACAGAGACTACGACCATCTTCCCTTCTAAGGCGGAGGCGCGGCGCGCTTTGCAAGGGGGCGGGCTGAGCTTGAATAAGGAGAAGGTGACCGATCCAGAGCGTGTCCCCACGATAGACGAGGCTATTAGTGGTAAGTATTTCGTGGTACAGAAGGGAAAGAAGAATTACTACTTGATAATTGTCCGTTAATTTATCTCCTCGTGGGGGCTTTTGTCAATGAACATCAAGTTCCGTAATTTCAGACCCTTAGCACGCCCGAAGTGGATACCTGACAACCCGTCCTTCTTGCGCGATCGGCGCTTGGAGGCCTTGATCTTCCTTGTGGGGTTTGTCGTTTTGTTCGGTTTCCTCGGAATGAGGATGGGGACGAAGAATCTGTTGAATACCATCATGCAGACCGCGTTCGATCTTCTCACCCATACGGTCTTTTTCATTATGGCGATTACGGTGCTTACGGGGGCATTGTCCAAGCTCTTTATTGAGTTCGGGGTGATGCGTCTCATAGAGTTTGCCCTCCGTCCGTTGATGCGTCCGATTTACAATCTTCCTGGAATGGCGGCGCTTGCGGGGATTATTACCTTTTTCAGTGATAACCCCGCGATCATGTCCCTTGCCAAGGATAAGAGTTTCCGATCATGTCTTACCGATCGTGAGTTGGTCTCGATGGCGAACTTCGGAACGTCCCTCGGGATGGGGTTGATCGTTATCACCTATATGTCGAGCAAGGGACACTTCCAGAGCGCCCTCTTAGGGCTTTTTGGTGCTGTGGTGGGGGGGATTGTGGCTACCCGTCTTATGCAGTTTTTTACGCGTAAGACGTTTGCACCACCAACCCCTGAGGAGCATGCACAGATGCTTGAGGAAAGTAAAAAGCAGCTTTCGTTTAAGTCGTCTGGGTCGCTCTTCGAACGCTTTTTGAACGCTATCTTGGATGGGGGGAAAACGGGGGTAGATCTGGGGCTTTCGATTATTCCGGGGGTACTCATTATCAGTACTTTTATCACCATCATTACTTTCGGACCCAAAGATCCTGCACTGGGCTATCAGGGGGCTGCGGGCGAGGGCGTGCCGATCTTGACTTGGTTGGCAGCTAAGATAGATTTCATCTTTCATTACCTCTTTGGCTTCGACTCTCCCAGTTTGATAGCCTTTCCTGTAACTTCCTTGGGGTCGGTAGGGGCTGCCTTGTCGTTGGTGGAACGTTTCATAAAGGAAGGAATTCTTGGGGGCAATGAGGTCGCTGTCTTTACCGCGATGGGCATGTGCTGGAGTGGTTTTCTGAGTACCTATGCCGCCATGTTTGACTCGATAGGTTTCCGCGCCTTGACTTCTAAAGCCCTTCTTGCACAGACGCTTGGGGGGATCGCTGCTGGGATCTTTGCCCATCTCCTGTTTGTGGTGGTACATTTATTTTAGGAGTGCTGGCATAGCCATTGTAATAGCTATTGTGTACCACGACGGTGGATAGAGTGTGGGGGAGGAAGGCGTGGGAGCGTCACACCGTTAGTTTTTTCAGCTGGCGAGATTCTGTTGCTATAACATAGCGCATCTTTGTGTGGAAGGCGTGGTAGATTGTCTACCACAAGGGTGTGTGAACCACGAATTTAGGTCTGTTTTCCTCGCAGTGCTACGAAGGTAGAGAGTCTCCCTTTTGCTATTTCTTTTGTACCTTTCGTGTACGAAACTATAGGAGAAAGTGGGTGTTTTTTGTAAGATGCGCATCATAATCGACGAAGCGATCCCTTTTGTACAAGGAGTTTTTGAACCTCATGCCGAGGTGATTTATCTGCCTGCAGCTGCCATTACATCCGTTGTGTGTAAGGATGCCACCGCGTTGCTTATTCGTACACGTACGCGTTGTAATGCTGCGTTACTCGAGGGGTCTTCTGTTCGTTTTATTGCTACGGCAACGATTGGTACAGATCATATCGATTTGTCCTATTGTCAGGCGCATGATATCTCTGTAGTCAATGCGCCAGGCTCGAATGCGTGGGGTGTCGTGCAATGGGTCGTGTCGGTCTTGGCACAAATCAATCAGAGTTCGGAGTATATGCTCTCGGAGCGTACGGTGGGGATTGTGGGGTGCGGTGCTATCGGTGAGCGAATTGCCCGTCTATTGGAGATCTTCGGAATTTCCGTTCTCCGGTGTGATCCCTTTTTAGAGAAAAAAGAGCCTTTCCGTTACGTCTCGCTTTCCAGATTGGCGCGCGAGTGTTCGGTGATTACCATACACACCCCGCTCACCGTGGATGGGGCACATCCGACGCATCACTTGATAGGTCGAGACTTCCTTCATTCGCTCAAGCATAGGGCTTATATCCTTCATGCGGCACGCGGAGGTGTGGTCGACGACTATGAGCTCTATCTTGCAAAGCAATACAAGCACATCGCAGGGTATTATCTCGATGTGTACGAGGTGGAAGGCGGCGAGTACATGAATCTCTCCCTCTTCGAGGATGCAAAGCTTGCCACGCCCCACATTGCGGGGTATAGTCTCGAGGGAAAGTATATGGCGTCGCGAATGGCGAGTGAGGCTTTGGCGAACTTCTTTGGGTTTGGGATTACATTCCCTCTCCTGCAAGAGGAGGGGGATACCTTACCTATTTTGCCAGGTTTCTCTCTTGGGGAACTGGCGCGCACTTATGACATTTTGCGCGATTCGCGGGCATTGAAGGCGGCGCCCCAGCAGTTGGAGCAGTTGCGAACCCACTATGCGTATCGGCATGATTATCGGCATTTTCATTTTGCCAATCCTGCATTGGAGACGTTAGTCCATCAAGAGCTTTCGCTCGCCACCCATTAGGGTGCAAACAGCACGCTATTGCGAGGAAATCTGGGGGCATTTCTTTGCCTCCGATCCCTATGGGTTAAGGAAAAAAACTTATCTTTGAGTTAGATAGAAAAGACAGGAAACAATATCGTTTGGTATGCAGTATCGCGAAGACGTGCCACTCGTCACTCATCTCAACAAATGGTTCGGATTCGAAAAGTTTAAGGGGCATCAGGAGGCTATTATTCGAAATCTCCTGCAGGGGAGAGATACTTTCGTCCTGATGCCTACGGGGGGTGGAAAGTCCCTCTGTTATCAGCTTCCCGCGCTTATTTTGCCAGGAACGGCGATTGTGGTCTCGCCGCTCATCGCTTTGATGAAGAACCAAGTGGATCGCTTGCGTGCTTCTTGCGAAGATGATAGGATTACTCATTTTCTCAATTCCTCTCTTAATAAGAAAGAGATCGCTGCGGTGAAGGAGGATGTCCTTTCCGGACGTACGAAGCTCCTTTACGTAGCGCCAGAGACATTGAATAAGGAGGAGAATATCCTGTTCCTGCAACAGGCACAGGTGTCGTTTTATGCAATTGATGAGGCGCACTGTATTTCCGAGTGGGGGCATGACTTCCGTCCCGAGTATCGTCGTATACGGGAGTTTGTGGAAAAGATCGGCACAGCGCCACTGATAGCCCTTACGGCGACGGCTACGCCTAAGGTACAGGATGATATTCAGAAGAACCTCGGGATGACGGAGGCCGTCGTCTTTCGTTCATCCTTTAATCGTCCTAACCTTTTTTACTCGGTGCGACCGAAGGCAGATGCGACCAAGCAGATAGCTAAGTATATCAAGGACAACCCCGGCAAGTCGGGGATTATCTACTGTATCAGTCGTAGCCGTGTGGAGCAGCTGGCGAATATCTTGCAGCTCAACGGGATACGGGCATTGCCCTACCATGCCGGGCTAGATACCAAGACGCGTAGTAACAATCAAGATGCTTTTTTACAGGAAGAGTGCGAGGTGATTGTCGCTACCATAGCCTTTGGGATGGGGATTGACAAGCCCGATGTGCGCTATGTAATTCACTATGATATGCCTAAGAGTCTCGAGGGTTATTACCAAGAAACGGGGCGTGCGGGACGCGACGGACTCGAGGGGCACTGCATTGCTTTCTATTCTGAAAAGGATGTCCAGCGACTCGGACACTTCTTTTTGAGTAAAAAGCTCCCTGAGCAAGAGATTAGTAAACAGCTCCTGATGGATACGATCTACTATGCCCAGGGTGGGGACTGTCGACGTAAGATGCTTTTGCAGTACTTCGGTGAACAGTATGATATCCCCAATTGCGAGCATTGCGACAACTGTCTGTCAGAGCAACCTCACTTTGAAGGGAAGGAGTATCTTTTGCAGATATTGGGGCTTTTGCGCGATATTGGCGAGGGTTTCCGCGGAGACTATATCGTCTCCCTGTTGCGGGGAATAAAGGGGCAGGATAGCGAGATTTATAACCATACATCGCTTCCGCTTTTCGGGGCTCAGAAGGAGGAAAGTGACTTCCTGTTGGGGAGTGTGGTGCGTCAGGCAATCCTACATGGTTTCATAAGAAAAGACATCCAACAGTATGGGTCGTTGTACCTGACGGACAAGGGGCGCGATTTTCTTGAAAATCCTTACCAGATCTCCTTTGTGCGAGATCATGACTATAAGCAGGAGGATCAGGACGAGGACGCTGTGATCCCGTCAGAGGGAATGGGGGTTGACTCCATGCTCTTTCAGATGCTCAAGAATCTCACGCATGACGAGGCGAAGCGTTACAAAGTACAGCCATTTGTCATCTTTCAAGATACCTCGTTGGAGGAAATGACCATTCACTACCCCATATCGCTGGAAGAGTTGCAAAACATCTCGGGGGTCAGTGCCAGTAAGGCAAAGCGCTATGGAAAGCCTTTTGTCGACCTGATTAAACAATACGTCGAAGAGAACGAGATCGATCGTCCCTCCGACTTTGTGATGAAGGTCGCACCATCGCGCTCGCAGCAAAAGATTACACTCATACACTCCATAGATCGAAAGATGGATCTCGAGGAGTTAGCCTCGCTCCTCCATTTAGATATGAACGAGCTCTTGACGGAGATCGAGGGACTGGTCATCAACTCGGGCATGAAGCTGAATCTCAACTATTACATTGAAGAACAGGTGGACGAAGACGTTAAGGACGCGATCTATGATTATTTTCAGCACGATGCCAAGTCGCTCGATATTGCCGAGGCCTGTGAGGCGCTCAAGGATTTGGAAGTCGATGAGGAGGTTATCCGTCTCGTGCGCATAGCCTATTTCTCTGAGATGGGAAATTAGGCTCTCGGTACTTTCCTAGCCTGTCCATCGCATTCGGGTGCGGAGGAAGGTTTCCCCCACCTCGTTGTCTTGCGAAGTGGGGACGCTGGATACAGAAAAACGTCCGTTGTGTTATATTTGTCCTGTCAGGAGGATTGTAACATGAAAGATTTTGTACACCTACACTTACACACCGAGTGTTCGTTGCTAGATGGTGCGGTGCGGATCGGGGAGCTTGTAAAGCACGTAGGAGAGAATGAGCTCGGGGCTGTTGCTGTCACTGACCATGGCAATATGATGGGGATTTACCCCTTTTTTGATGCGGTGGCCGAGTGGAACAAGGCAATTGAAGAGCAGGTAAAAAATCTCTTAGATTCTGACCAAGAGAAGACCAAGCCTGGTGCTAACAAAGAGAAGATTGCTGCGCTCAATAGGAAGCTGGTAAAGCCTATTGCGGGCGTCGAGGCTTACATCACTTTTGGTAAAGACACAAAAGAATCACAACATTACCACTTGGTGCTCTTAGCAGAGAATGAAACGGGGTACAAGAATCTCTGTCTGTTGGTTTCGGAAAGCTATAGGGCAGAGAAATATTACCGCCATCCAGTGATTACTTATGACAGCCTTCTTCGTTACAACGAGGGGATTATCTGTTCCACCGCCTGCCTTGCTGGACCGTTGAGCTTGCCGATCAAGGATTGGACATTGGTCACACCTGCTGAGGAAAATACTACTGATCGCAAGACCAACAAGCGTATTCCCATCCAAGGGAACATCGAAGCCTCGCGAAACAACCTCAGATTACTTAAAGAGGCATTCCCTGGGCGTCTCTACATCGAGTTGATGCTTCACCCTTATTCAGGCTTACCGAATACGAACAATGCCTATCATCCACAGTCCTATGTCTTGGCAGCGCTGTTGCTCCTAGCTAAGGAGTCGGGGTTGCCAGTCTTGGTCACGAACGATGTCCATTTTCTACACAAGGAGGACGCGCGTATCCATCAAATGATGGTCTGTATCGGGGTCAATACCAAGTATGCCACGCCAGGAAAATTGGTCTATTCGCACGAGGAGTATTTTAAGACCCACGACGAATTGCGTAACGTATTCGCACAGAGTTATCCTGATATTGCTGAAAAGTACATCCAGATCCAGAAGCGTACGGGAGTCGAGAACCCCGAGTTCCTAGCCGAGGATGAGTATTTGAACTATATCGACCAAGGACTTGCTAATACGGTGACGCTTGCCGAGGGGGTCAAGAGTTACAAGCTGAAGCGGAAAACACCCTTGATGCCAGACTTTGATATACCAGACGCCTATCGTCTCGCGCCTTTTTTAGAGGAGATGGATCCTGAAAAAGGAGAAGCGGTGCGAGAGAGGAGAGTGCTTCTAGAAACGTTCGCTTACCTCAAAGATCTGACTTACGAAGGAGCTCGTTTTCGGTGGAAGGAAAACCTTACGGAGGAGCGGATTGAGCGTCTGGAGTATGAGTTGGAAACGATCCTGAAGATGGGATTCCCAGGCTACTTCCTTATCGTCAGGGACTTTATCAACTTTGCGCGGTCGCATAACTATGGTGTAGGACCAGGGCGTGGATCGGCCGCTGGCTCGGCGGTTTCCTATTGTCTGGAGATTACCAATCTAGATCCCCTGAAGTATGACCTGCTCTTTGAGCGCTTTCTCAACCCAGATCGTGTCTCTTTGCCAGATATCGACGTCGACCTAGATGACCGTTCGCGTCAGTTGGTGATCCAATATCTGCGGGATAAGTACGGCTCTGACCACGTGGGGGGGGTCGTGACTCTGGGGAGTTCGATGATCAAGAATGCTATCAATGACGTGGCGAGGGTATTGGAAATGCCAGATCATATAGCAGCGCAGGTGCGTCTTGCACTTAAGAATGACGAGGAGTTTGTCAAGACTTACAAGGTGAAGGAGGTGAAAAAGGGTAAGTTGAAAGAGTACCTCGAGCACTGTCCCAATCTGCGCGCTCTACGTGATTCGGACGATCCCACCATGGCGACATTTATGAAAGATGTACAGGCAATGGAGGGGCGCATGCGTAATATCGGACAGCACGCCTGCGGCTATGTTATCTGTAAGATACCATTGCAGGATGCTGCCCCCACCATGCGCTTGCAGTCTGGAAAGAGTGATGGTGCGATTATCCAATATGAGGGAGGGGTCCTGGAATCAATCGGGTTGGTAAAGATGGACTTGCTCGGCTTGCGTACTATCCAGATCCTTGCACGAGCCATTGATGAAATTGAAAAAAGTACAGGGAAGAAGATCAATCTAGACGAGATCGATCTGGAGGATGCTGATACACTAGCCCTCCTAGGGCGTGGAGAGACGATAGAGATCTTTCAGTTTGAGTCTCCAGGAATGCGGAACAACTTACGTCTTTTGAAGCCTACGGGGCTAGAAGACCTCATTGCAATGAATGCGCTCTTTCGTCCAGGTCCGTTAGAGAATATCCCTGCCTATATCCGACGAAAGCATGGGCTAGAGAAGCCAGAGTATGACTTGCCGTGTATGGAAAAGATCCTCAAGAGTACGTATGGTATCACGGTATATCAGGAGCAAGTGATGGCACTCTCGCGCGAAATTGCGGGTTTCTCGCGTGGTGACTCCGACATCCTTCGTAAAGCTATCGGGAAAAAGAAGGAAGACTTGATGGCTGAGATGAAGGAAAAGTTCATCAAGGGAGCATTGGAGAGAAAGCACCCAATAGAAAAAATAGAGAAGATTTGGGGGGAGTGGGTTCACTTTGCGAATTATGCCTTCAACCGTTCGCATGCGGCATGTTATGCCTATATTGCGATGCATGCCGCCTATCTCAAGGCTCATTACCCACGGGAGTATATGGTGGCGTGCCTGCAGTCGGAAACTACGTCTACGCGCTTGGAAGTCGTGGTGCAGGAGTGTATTCGGATGGGAATTAAGATCCTACTCCCCGACATCAATCGTTCTGGAGACGATTTCCAAATTGAGGGAAAGGATATCCGTTTCGGCTTGACACGCATCAAGGGAATTAATTCTAAGCAGGTACTCGAGATTATCCAAGAACGTCAGACGCACGGTCCGTTTACGGATATAGAGGATTTCTTGAGAAGAAACAATGAGAAGCGTCTCCCCTTACGCTTGTTCTACGAACTTGCACAGAGCGGCGCCTTGGATGGGATAGCGCCCCATGGGCAACGGATAGCCTTTTTTAATGTCGTAAAGACAGATACAGAGGGGAATGTCACACGCTCCTTAGACGAGCTTTTTGAATATGGAAAGTCCTTGCGAGCCTATAACGTCGGGGGGATGCTCCTAGGGCTCAGAGTCGCTATGCCCGAGCTTCGCAACCAACCACCAACGGAAGAGGAACGGATGGAACTTCTGAACCAAGAACGTGAGTTGCTCAAGGTTTACATCAGTGGACACCCCCTCGACCCCTACAAGCTGGAGGTGATGAGTGCCGCTACTCTCTCTATTAACATACTGGATTCCCAACAGGCGGCTTATAAAGGACAGGTAGTGCGTCTGGCGGGGATGCTTTCTGTACCAACGCAAAAAGTTAAGGAGGGCGATACGAAAAACGTTAATAGAAAAAGGGACGAAAAGAATAACAAGTCCCTCTATCAAGAGTTCACACTCGAGGATTATACTGGGACGGTACGTCTCTTCCTTCTGACGGAGGAGGCGGAAGGAAAGTACCGCGCGATCTTCCGCTCCTGGGAGCGAGTGGCGATCTCCATCCGCGTCGATTACAATGAGAAGAGTGGACGTTACCGTTACAACGTATTGAACATGGATAGTTTAGACGCTATCCGTAACCGTGGCATTGCAAAATTCAGTATCGAGGTCAACTCGAATAGTACTCCAGAAACCTTGCACGAGCTCAGTTCGTTGCTCGAGCTTTATCCAGGGGCTACACCCTTAGAAATAGAGCTCTTTGACCAGAAAACACGTAAATATGTCCACTATCCTGCCTCTAAACGGCGCTTGCGTGTCGAGTTGCCATTGGTAGAGAATTTGCTCGAACAGGAGATCCCATTTAGGATTAATGATCACCCGGTACAACAAAATCTATTCTCTATTGTTGATAGGGGTAACGAGGAGGGCGAGGAAGAAATTAACCTAGAGGATATCGCGCCAGTGGATTAGTTTTTCTTATCTTTCTTATCTTTGTTCCCAACGAATTGGGTAAAGAGTGGAGGTGAATGTATACGCCTCTACATCCACACACAGAGTCTAACCTTATAATTTAGGAGAAGATGGCAGTTGAAATAACGGATGCGAATTACGAAGAATTGGTCGCTAGCAGCGATAAGCCGGTACTTTTGGACTTTTGGGCAGAATGGTGTGGTCCCTGCCGCATGATAGGACCCTCTGTAGAGGAGATCGCCAAGGAGTTTGAAGGAAAGGCCGTGGTCGGTAAGGTGAACGTGGACATGAACCCTACTCTCTCGGCGAAGTTCGGGATTCGTAATATCCCAACCATTCTGTTCTTTAAGAATGGCGAGATTGTTGACAAGCAGGTCGGAGCTGCAACCAAGGCGGCTTTGGTGGAAAAGCTGCAGAAGCTTCTCTAGGAACTTGTAGCTGATCGCACAGTAAATGCCAGTCTCATCTTGTATGGGGCTGGCATTTTTGTATCTAGTCCTTACGCTAGACCGTCGGGACCTTCGTTGAATAAAAGATCAATCCCTGATACATTGGGGAAGAATGGTAAGCGGTCGCTAAAAACTTGGTAGTAATGGATTTGTGTGGGACGTTGCTGTTTGGGGTGAAATGCCTCGCGTCGGTCTTGCCACCCATTTTTATATTCGAGGGGGAGCGCCGTGTCATATCTTTTCGTAACTTGCAGTTGTGTTGATGCAAGGTTGTGGAAGTGGCGCATTAGGAAACCGAGCAGGTTTAGGTTATATTCGAGTAATGAAACCGTGTGCGCCCCGATGAGCTCGGCGAGCTCGTCGTAGTAGTGGATAAAGTACGGAGCTGTGGCATACGCTGACCGAATGGCGCGTAACATTTTCCCTTGCCAAGGGGTGCGATATTCGATCTCTGCCTCTGTTATCAGGAGGGGATGTCCCGAGTGGGTATGCCGGATCGGGAGGCTGAGCATTTGCACACCTTGTGAGGTGACGATTTCACATCGATTGCGGTAGGATTGCTTCTGGTAGTGTTCGTACACTTCAATGGCGGCAATCTCGCAATTACCGAGCGAGAGTAAATAATCCACGGGGGGAAGAAAAGCTATCGAAAATATGGCGTTCATGCCGTAAAGGTAACTTTTTTCTTTCTGGAAGTGTAACAAAAGCGCACGAGCTGCGTTAACTTGTATTCCGTTCTACTTTACCGAGGAACGGAGACGATGTTGTAGGGAGCATGAAAATACCTCTCTGTCAGAAGAGGATTCTATAATATCTATTGATGTCATGTTCATCTTCTCCACTAAATCACCTTCCTGTCAGAAGAAACGAGTCGCATTTAGTGTAAATACGCGGGCTAGCAATAGCCCGCTTTTTTATGTCATTTTGTCACCAATTCCTTTCTTCGGCATAGGGCTTGTCTCTGGCTTTAGTGTCTAACCAAATGTGAAAGATATGAGTAGTGCAAAAAATGGCGTTATCGGTGTAACGACCGAGAATATATTCCCTATTATCAAGAAGTTCCTTTATAGTGACCACGAAATCTTCCTGCGAGAGCTGATCGCTAACGCTGTAGATGCTACGCAGAAGTTGCGCACTTTGTCACGTGCTGGTGAATTTAAGGGGGAGCTCGGTAATGAAACCATCACGGTACATCTCGATCCAGAAGCCAATACCCTCACGGTTAGCGACCGAGGACTTGGGATGACTGGAGAAGAGGTGGAACGATACATCAATCAAATTGCGCTCTCTGGAGCAGAGGAGTTCCTCGCAAAGTTCAAGGACAAGGAGGCGAGCATTATCGGACACTTTGGGCTTGGCTTCTACTCCGCTTTTATGGTAAGTGATCGTGTCGAGATTGAGACACTTTCTTGGCAAGAAGGGGCAGAGCCCGTGCACTGGAGTTGCGAGGGAGACCCTGCCTACACCATGACCTCTGGCACGCGTACTGAGCGTGGTACGGATATCATCCTACATCTTAGTCCCGACTGCAAGGAGTTTGCCGAGAAAGCTAAGATAGAGGAACTCCTCCGCAAATATTGTCGTTTCCTACCAGTACCTATCGCCTGCGGATTCAAGACGGAGTGGAAGGACGGAAAGAGTGTAGAAACTGCAGAGCCTAACATCATCAATGCTGAAGAGCCGATGTGGACGAAGCGTCCCTCCGAGCTCAAGGAGGAGGACTATCAGCACTTCTATCACTACCTCTTCCCAGGGCAAGAAGATCCCTTGTTTCACATCCACCTCAATGTAGACTACCCATTTAACCTCACGGGGATACTCTACTTCCCGCGTATGAAGTCGAATTTCGATATCCAGCGCAACCGTATTCAACTCTACTGCAATCAGGTCTTTGTCACAGACTCGGTAGAGGGGGTCGTTCCTGATTTCCTTACCGTGCTGCACGGAGTCCTCGACTCGCCTGATATCCCACTCAATGTATCGCGTAGCTATTTGCAGAGCGATAGCAACGTAAAGAAGATTTCGTCGCACATTACGAAGAAGGTGGCAGATCGCCTCGAAGAGATTTTCAAAGAAGACCGTCCTGCTTACGAGGCTAAGTGGGAAGACCTCAAACTCTTTGTTGACTATGGTTCTATCTCCGATGATAAGTTCTGGGAACGAGCTCAGAACTTTGCCCTTCTGAAAGATGTCGACGGTAAATTCTATACTTACGAAGAGTATCAAAAGGCTGTCGAAGGCGCACAAAAGAATAGCGAAGGCAAGACGGTCTATCTCTATACCACAGATCCCGAGCAGCAGTGGAGCTATATCGAAGGCGCAAAAACGCGTGGTTACAACGTCCTTGCAATGGGCGGGCAGCTTGATTCGCACGCTGTGAACTTCTTGGAACAGAAGCTTAAAGACGTAAAGTTTGTACGTGTAGATGCCGATACGCTAGATAAGCTTATTGACAAAGGAGAGGAACGCACGGTAGCACTCTCTGAGGACGAGCAAAAGACGCTAATCGCAGTCATGGATGGGGCACTCGACGATCGGAAAAATACTTATAGCATCGTGCTCGAAAACCTCGGTGCAGATGCCTTACCTACAGTGGTTACGCAAAGCGAGTTTATGCGACGCATGCAGGACATGGCAAAAATGAGCCCACAGTACAGCATGTTCGCACAATTCCCAGGACGGATATCTATCGTACTTAATACAGCACATCCCTTGGTAGAACGCCTCAACCAAGAGATTCAGACAGCAATAGGTACACAGCTTGCAGACCTTGTGGAGCGTGAAAAGCCCCTTCTTGCCGATGAAAAAGCCTTTGAAGAGAAGGTGGCAGATAAGGAGGAAAAAGACCAGACAGAGGAGGAGAAGACAGAGCACAATCGCATTCACGAAGGATTGGAAAAAATCGACCAAGAGCGTACTACACTCTGTCACACTCATGGGGAACAAAGTGCATTGGCTCAACAGCTAATCGATCTTGCCCTCTTGGCCAACAATATGCTCAAGGGAGAAGCACTTGCCAAGTTCGTACGGCGCAGTGCCGAGCTGATCTAGTTCGTTGCTACGCGACCGAGTTGCTCCGCTCATCTTCTGATGGGCGGAGCTTTTTTTGTGCTCTTCGTCGAACGACAAAGGATACTTCTTCGTTATAAGATAAGACACTTACCCTTGCTTTAGCACGGCGTCGGAATACGGGGTAGCTTGTGTTATGCTTGCCATTTTCCTATCAGTGTAGAATCTGCTCCCAGCGTGGTATTGTGTCAATATTGCCTCTTTTCATCGCTCAAACAATACAATAAGATGACCTACTTGGAGAAACTCTTGGGGGACGATCGCGTCGAATGGAAGCCATTGGGACAGGTGGCGGAACTCAAGTGAGGACGCGTGATATCTAAAAAATATATCGAAGAAAACGCCGGGCAATACCCCGTTTATAGTTCTCAGACGCTCAACAATGGCGAAATAGGAAAGATCAACTCCTTTGATTTCGATTGTGAGACAGTCACTTGGACAACCGATGGCGTCCACGCGGGAACGATCTTTCATAGAAAAGGTAAATTCTCAATAACGAACGTCTGTGGTATGATCATTATCCGTGATACCACCCAATTGAATTACCAATTCTTATTCTTTTGGCTTTCCATTGAAACGAAAAAGCATGTAAATCCCAGTATCGGGAATGCAAAGCTCATGAAGCATCAGATGGAGAAGATCCTCATTCCTATCCCCCCTCTTGCTGTCCAAGAAAAGATTGTGCGAATTTTGAATACACTCTCTGTGCTCGAGGAGGAGCTGAAAACAGAGCTACTACTAGAGTTGGAGGTGCGATGGCGACAGTATCGATATTATAGAAATAAGCTCCTGACTTTCGGAAAAGAGGTCGAACGAAAGCCGCTAGGGGAGGTGAGTAAGGTCATGCGAGGTGAACGGGTCACTAAAAGAGAGCTGGTAAAAGATGGAGCATTTCCTGTAGTAAGCGGAGGCGGCGGATATATGGGCGCGCTAGACCGTTACAACCGAGAAGCTGGTACTATCACTATCGCACAGTATGGCACGGCTGGCATTGTGGCTTGGCAAGAGCAGCGTTTTTGGGCTAATGATGTCTGTTACTCCATCTTACCTGACAATACGCTACTCAACAACAAATTCCTCTACCATCTCCTTGCAAACAAACAAGAGTACATATACTCGCGTGTGAATCGCGCGACTTATCCCCCAACCCTCTCTCGTAAAGAACTACTGGAAATAGAGTGCCCTCTCCCACCCCTTGCGCTACAACAACAGATTGTGGACATCCTAGACAAGTTCTATACCCATCTACTCGCAATGGAAGAGGCGCTGCTTACCGAGAAAACACTTCGCCGTACACAGTACCTGTACTACTGTAACCTGTTGCTGAATTTCCCGAAGTAGCGAACTCGCCATTGAGATTATGAATCAGATTCCTAATCTCTACCAGAAATGGGGGACGCGTTACCATACTACCTACCTCGTTCAAATCAGCCCATTAAAGGGCTTTCTAGCTATCTAGGGTTATAATTCCCCCCATAACAAGACACGCAAAGAAGATGAGCCCTCCTTGCGTGTCTTTTATTACCCTTACAGATGCTTCTACAACATCGTCTCGTCTGGGCGCTGCTGACTAGTCTTCCAAACTGTGAATTACCAACCCACTGCGTAGCTTTGGCTCGAACCAAGTGGTCTTAGGGGGCATGATATTCCCCGTATCGGCAATGTCGATCAGCTGCTTCATCGAAACCGGATACAAAGCAAAAGCTACCTTCATCTCGCCACTGTCTACACGACGCTTTAATTCTCCAAGACCCCGAATACCACCTACAAAGTCTATACGCTTAGAAGTACGAAGATCCTTGATGTCAAGTATCTTATCCAAGACAAGGTTCGAGAGAATCGTCACATCCAAGACCCCGATCGGGTCGGCATCGTTATAAGTGCCTGCCTTTGCGGTAAGCGAGTACCACGTCCCATCGAGGTACATACTAAAGTTGTGAAGCTGATTGGGCGTATAGATGTCGACACCCTTCTTCTCTACAACAAATGATTCCTCAAGTCTCTTCAGAAGCTCTGCCGAGGAGAGACCATTCAAATCCTTTACTACACGGTTGTAGTCTATGATCTTGAGCTGCTGGTCTGGGAAGATGACCGCCAAGAAGTAGTTATACTCCTCGTTACCCGTATGCTTTGGGTTTTGTCCCTTCTTCTCTTGACCCACCAGCGCTGCAGCTGCCGTACGATGATGACCATCGGCTACGTAGAGTGCAGGAATAGCAGCAAAAAGCTCGGTGATCCGCTTGTTCGTCTCAGGACTGTTGATCACCCAGAAAGTATGTCCAAAGCCGTCCTCTGCTACGAAATCATACTCCGGTGCCTGCTTGCTCACGATATCCTTCACTATCTGATCTATTTCTGCTACCGCGGGGTAAGCAAAAAAGACAGGCTCTATATTCGCATTCTGTATCCGAACATGAATCATGCGATCCTGTTCCTTTTCCGTCCGGGTCAGCTCGTGCTTCTTTATCTTCCCCGAAACATAGTCTTCAAAATGACAGCAAGCAACAAGACCGTACTGCGTACGTCCATCCATGGTTTGTGCATAGATGTAGTAGTGCTCTTCGGGGTCTTGCTTTAGCCAACCATTGGCTTTCCACTTCTTGAAGTTCTCTACTGCCTTGTCATAGGCTTGCTGAGAGTGTTCATCGATGATAGGCGTGAAGTCTATCTCCGGCTTGATGATGTGAAGTAGAGACTTCTCTCCAGCCTCGGCCTTTGCTTCCTCCGAGTTGAGGACGTCATAAGGACGAGAAGCTACCTCCTTGGCCAATTCTTTAGGAGGACGAATCCCCTTAAAGGGCTTTATCTTTACCATGATCCGTCTACGCTATTACTTGTTTACTTGGAAGGTACGGTCGCCGTTCTTGAGGAAACGAACAATCTGTTCCGCTGCTGCGATACCTGCATTGATATTCGCCTCCGCGGTCTGCGCGCCCATCTTCTTGGCGGTGAAGAGTACACGATCACCAAACTTCAAGAACTCGTCCTTCTTATCGGGCTCGATATCAGATATGTAGCGGAAGTCTTCCCGCTCTGCCAAGAGACGCAACAAACCATCCTCATCAATGATCTCCTTACGCGCCGTGTTCACCAAGATACCCCCCTTAGGCATCCGAGAAAGAAGCTCGTAGTTCAGTGACTTCTTCGTGTTCTCCTTCGCTGGTACGTGCGTAGATACAAAATTACACGTGCTGTAAAGTTCCTCTACACTCCCCAACAACTTCACGCCGTCGGCTGCCATCTGCTTCTTATTCTCTTCCGAGCGGGTAAATCCGTAGATTTCCATGCCAAAGCCTTTACCGATCTCTGCCATGATGCGACCTATGTGCCCATAAGCCTGAATACCCAGCTTCTTACCACGGAGTTCTGAGCCCGACGCACCGTTCCAACGGTTGCGAATCATGAAAAGCATCAAGCCGAACGCTAGCTCTGCTACTGCATTCGAGTTCTGCCCAGGTGTGTTCATCGCTACGATGCCACGCTTGGTGCAAGCCTCAAGATCCAGATTGTCATACCCTGCGCCAGCACGTACCACAATCTTCAAATTCTTGGCTGCATCGATCACTGCTTGGGTCACTTTATCACTACGCACGATCATGGCATCTACATCGGCAACTGCTGCCAAGAGTTCTGCCTCCGAGGTGTACTTTTCGCAGAGAACGAGTTCGAATCCTGCGCCTTCAATGATTTTACGGATGCCGTCGACCGCCACCTTCGCAAAGGGCTTGTCAGTCGCTATTAACACTTTTGCCATTTTGAAAAACCTCCAATGGTTGTTATATAAATGTGACGAAAAAAGGTCAGGCGATCACCCGCCTGTACGAGCGCCCACCTGACCCAAAAGACTTGAGCCTAACAAGTGGCTAAGCGTGCATTACGCGTTCTTCTTCTCGAACTCTTGCATGCAAGCTACCAAGGCCTTCGCGCTCTCTAGTGGGAGTGCGTTGTAGGTGCTAGCACGGAATCCTCCTACGTCGCGGTGTCCCTTTACACCTACCATGCCCTGAGTCTTAGCAAACTCGAGGAACGCTTCCTCCTTATCCTTGTACTGCTCGTTCATCACGAAACAGATGTTCATCAACGAACGCGAATCCTTTTCCGCTGTCCCTACGAACATCTTGTTGCGATCGATTTCATCATAGATGAGCTTAGCACGCTCCTCAGCACGACGCTGCATCTCTACAACTCCACCTTCTGACTTCACCCACTTCAGCGTTTCACGCATCGTATAGATCGCAAAGCAAGGAGGCGTATTGTACATCGAACCCTTTTCTACATGGGTCTTGTACTGCAACATCGCGGGGATCTGACGGGTCACCGTGTTCAAGAACTCCTCTTTTACTATCACGAAGGTGACACCCGCAGGACCTACATTCTTCTGCGCACCTCCATAGATGAGGGCATACTTGCTCACATCCACTGGACGGCTCATAATGTCAGAAGACATATCTGCAATGAGAGGGATAGGCGAGCTCAAATCCTCGCGAAGCTCCGTACCATAGATTGTGTTGTTCGTGGTCACGTGAAGATAATCCGCATCCGTGGGGATCTGGAAGCCCTTGGGAACATAGGTATAGTTCTTGTCGGCTGAAGAAGCGATCGTTGCAACCTCACCAAAGAGCTTCGCTTCCTTAGCTGCCTTCTTTGCCCATACCCCAGTCTCTACATACGCTGCCTTCTTGTTCAAGAAGTTATAGGGTACCATGCAGAACTGCATACTTGCCCCACCACCTAAGAAGAGTACCTTGTAACCTGCCGGTATATTCAGGAGCTCGTGCCACAGCGCTTCCGTCTCGTCGATAATAGCCTGAAACTCCTTGGAGCGGTGCGAGATACTAATGAGGGAAAGACCAATACCGTCTAGATCCAATACCGCATTTGCTGTGTTCTTGACAGCCACTTCGGGCAAGATACAAGGCCCTGCATTAAAATTGTGCTTCTTCATAACTGCTATTGTTTACCTCGCGAACGACGCCGTCGCGCTTGAATTTCTCAGTCAAAGATCGTTATATTTTTTCATTCTACCAAAACACAACCTCCACTGAACAAAATCCAACAGCTCCCGCTACCGTAGCCCTGCAGCTCGAAAATCCCCCCCTGTCTCATAAACCGCTGTGCGAACCTTTGTCTCAAAATCTTTGAGAGGAATCCCAACAACACACACTCTTTTCCGCTAAAAAGAAGCCCGAGAAGTAAATACTTCTTCAAATAAAGCCCCAACCTCCACCTATTTCTGTCTTATAAAAACCTGTATCGGTACACCAGAAAAATCAAAGAATTCGCGTAACTGATTTTCCAAAAAACGTTTGTACGGAGCACGAACATACTGCGGCAGGTTTGCAAAAAATGCAAAGGACGGGCACGCCGTCGGTAACTGGGTTACGTACTTGATACGTACATACTTACCCTTGTACGCTGGCGGAGGCGTCTCTTCTATTACAGGCAGTAACTTCTCATTCAACTCACTGGTCGAAATTCGCTTGGTGCGGTTCTTATACACCGTCATCGCGCCCTCCAACATCTTCAGAATCCGCTGCTTAGTAAGCGCCGATGTGAAAAAAATGGGTACATCCGTAAAGGGTGCTATTGCCTCATGGATACTCTTCGTAAAAAGCTCGATCGAATGCGTGTCCTTCTCCACCAAGTCCCACTTATTCACCACTATCACCACTCCCTTCCGATTCTTGAGGATGGTATCCAAGATGCTCTGATCCTGTCCCTCAAAGCCGCGCGTCGCATCTATCACAAGAAGACAAACATCCGACTCCTCTATCGCACGGATTGCGCGAATCACAGAGTAGTACTCCAAATCCTCATCCACCTTACCACGCTTACGCAAGCCCGCCGTGTCTACTAGCAGGAAGTCCAAACCAAACTGATTGAAATGCGTGTCGATCGAGTCGCGAGTTGTCCCCGCAATCGGGGTCACGATATTACGCTCTTCACCCAACAGCGCATTCACTATCGACGATTTCCCAACATTCGGACGACCTACGATCGTGAACTTGGGAAGCGCATCCAGAGACTTCTCCTCACGCTCGGGCAACAGCGCGACCATCGCATCCAGTATCTCGCCCGTACCACTACCATTGATCGCCGATACCTGAAACGGATCTCCTAACCCCAGCTTGTAAAATTCATAGACGTCGGCTACCCGCAAGTGATTATCTACTTTATTTACTACCAGCAAGGTCGGTTTCTTGGATTGACGTAAAAGCTTCGCTACCGCCAGATCTAGATCCGTTATCCCCGTCACCACATCCACAACAAAGAATAACAGATCCGCCTCCGCTATGGCTACCTCCGCCTGCCGACGGATCTGCGCTTCAAAAATGTCATCCGATCCGTGAACATACCCCCCAGTGTCAATCACCGAGAACTCGCGACCATTCCACTCCGACTTACCATAGATCCTGTCGCGCGTCACCCCCGCCTGTTCGTCAACTATGGCCGCCCTAGCACCCACCAAGCGGTTAAAAAGTGTAGACTTCCCTACATTCGGACGACCTACGATGGCTACGATCCCTGACATCTCTCTCTCTTTACTCTATGTAACCAAAATCACGCAACGACTCTGCATCGTCACGCCAATTGGCATTCACCTGCACGTAAAGGTGAAGGTAAACACGCTTTCCTAAAAAACGCTCTATATCACGACGCGCGGCAATCCCTATACGCTTCAGCATTCGCCCTCCGCGACCTATCAAAATCCCCTTCTGCGAATCACGAGATACGTAGATCACCGCCTCGATCTTGTCAAGATGCGCTCCCTCACGATACGAAGATACTCGAACCTCTACCGAGTAAGGGATCTCATCACTACAATGCTCAAAAATCTTCTCTCGAATCATCTCTGTAACGAAAAAGCGCACAGGACGATCCGTCAGCGTGTCGGGCGGAAAATACTTCTCCCCCACTGGCAACAGTTCCAATATCCAAGGCTGGATTTGCTCCAAACCAAAGTGGTGAAGTGCCGACACGGGTAGAACCGTAGCCGCTGGCCAACGTTCACGCCAAGACGCCACCAGGCGCTCTAATTCACTTTGGGAAGCAAGGTCTACTTTGTTGATAATGACTAACTTCGGTATCTCAAGACTCCCTATCCTCTCCAGCACAGGCGCGTGCTTATCCACTTGTTCCACCACGTCGGTGATGTAAAGAAGAAGATCCGAATCCTCAAAGGTCTGTCGCACTGCACTCAACATAGCCTCCTGCAACCCATAGTGCGGAGAAAGAATCCCAGGCGTGTCTGAGTAAACTATCTGGTAATCTGGAGTATCTACAATACCTAAAATCCGATGACGCGTCGTCTGTGCCTTGTTCGTCACGATCGAAAGACGCTCGCCCACCAACGCATTCATCAACGTCGACTTCCCTACATTCGGGTTGCCCACTATGCTCACAAAACCAGACCGATGACCTCCAATCACCATACGCTATAACTATACACAATTTGAGTCTCAAAGATAATACTTTTTCCTTTCCAAATAGGAAAAGTACCACCGTCTACACCCCTATAGGTCTAAAAATAAGGATTATGTTAATAAACAAAAAAAAAACAAGCTGTTACCTAATTCCGAGTTGCGATGTCGTCATATTTCGGAAAAGCATATACATTGAGTCCTAAATAAGACGCTTCTCAGAACAGAAAAAGACAACCAGATGTCCCAAAAGCATTGTCCTAGTCTCAATTTCTTTTACCCCTCGCTCCTATTTCCCCCTCCTCCATTTTGTCTGAACTTCATTGCCAGTGGTAACAAAAAAACGCTACGGCATTAAGTCTACTAACCAACTTGTTAACACTATAGAGAACGCAGATGAAATTGCTAAATCTCCGTATTCGTACAAAACTTTACATAGCATTCGGTATTATCCTGCTAAGTGTCCTCGTGGGATCACTGTTTATCTATGTATTCAACTCCAGAATGAATACCGCAGCCGACATGGAGGCTGAAGTACAACTCGCAGAAACGAAATTCGCCCTCAATAGACTCTACTTCCAAAGCTATACCACATCCTTCAAAGAGTCCGATGTGCTGAATATGCAGAATATGCTCGACTCCGCTATCGCTGCTATCGATCGGGCACAGGAAAAAATGCAGGATATCAAGCTCCTAGAGTTGAAAGAGAGGGTCAACAATCTAGACCGAGATCTCAAAGCCGTAAACCAAGTATTGGCGAAATACGTCGCCTTTCATAGGCAGCTCGCTGAGAAAAAGCAAAACGTCGACAACGGAAGGATGCAGCGATTCGTAGACGAGATCGCAAACTCCGGGCTGCACGAACAGCTCAAACATATCTCATCCCTCTCCGCCATGGCTTTCTACCACTACCTCGACCGTATGGAGTATGACTATATGCTCCAAGCACTCGAATTCTCAAAAAAGGAAATCCCTAGCGGTCTACCCGAATGGGCGGTCACAAAAACCAAGAACTATCAAAAACTATTGGCAGAGATCGCACCCATTGCGTTCAACGTAGAAGAAGCATGGAAAGAACTCCTCAATATTGCACCAAATATCTCGAGCAACATACAAGAGATTTCTACCATCAGCGCCTCCTACCGCTCCTACATGGAGCGGGCTACACAAACGGTTATCATCATCATCGCGGTAGTAATGGCTGCGATATGCATTCTGGTGGCTATGTTCTTCTCCAACTACTTCTGCTCCAGTATTCACAAAGCTGTCGCACACCTACAACGCGCCGCACAAGGAGATCTTACTATCAAAATCGCCCGAGAATACGAGGTCGGAAAAGACGAGATTTGCGACCTAGCAAGAGCACTCAAGCAAATGAGCGATAGGGTAGGAGGCTCCGTACAGACCATCATGACCGGTACGAAAAACGTAGCCTCCGCCAGTGGAACCCTATCTCAAATCTCGCAACAGATTTCGCAAGGCTCTAGTTCTCAAGCTGCTAGTGCCGAGCAGATTAGTAGCGCTATGGCCGAAATGACCGCTGGTATCGACGCCAATGCTCGCTCTGCCATGGAAACCGAGAAGATTTCTCAAAACATGCAACAACGAATCGTAGACGTAAACGAGCAGTCGAAAAAGGTCGAAAGTGTCGTGCGAGGTATTGTAGATAAAATTAACGTGATCAATGAAATCGCTGCACAAACCAACATCCTCGCCCTTAACGCCGCCGTCGAGGCTGCGCGTGCCGGTGAGCATGGGCGCGGTTTCTCGGTCGTAGCCTCCGAAGTCCGAAAATTGGCAGAAAGAAGCAAACTCGCTGCTCAGGAAATACAAGTCCTATCCGTAGAAGGTGTCGAGGTTACAAGGAAATCTGCAGAAGCGCTACAGGACGTCGTACCCGAAGTTTCACGTACTGTACAGCTGGTACGCGAAATCGCAGCCGCTAGCCAAGAACAACACTCCAATGTCGAGCAAATCAACTCTGCGATCCAACAACTCAACACCATCGTACAGCAAAATGCAGCCACTTCCGAAGAAATGGCAACCTCATCCGAAGAGCTAGACGCACAAGCGGAGTCTCTAAGACAGGCGGTACAAATTTTCAAAATCTAGGCACTAGCACGGATTGTGCACACTTGCACCATCCCCCCACACGCTCTTGTCGTCGGGGGGATTTTTTGCGCCCTAATTTTCTATTGCTACCCCCCAATTATTACCCCTCCAATCGCGTCTTCTTACACCTACGCAAGGATACTGTCCTAGAAAAATGATACTGTCCTAAAAAAGGATACTGTCCTAAAAAAGTGTGTAAGCCCCCCTCAGCAATAGGGATCTACATCCACATCTAGGCGCAATTTACGCTGTGCCCACACGTTGCGCAAGATCCCCTCCAATATGCGCTTGTTTTCCCATAGAGAGTCACCCTCGATCTTCAGACGAATCCATTGCTGAAACTTACCCGCAATAAACGCCATCGTAGGGGTCTCCGGCTCCAAAACCTTACACCGCAAACGCGTAGAAAGCTCCTGATGTAGGAGCTGAGCTTGCTCCAGAAGAAAATCCTCTCTCTCATGTCGTAGCGTCAAAAGGATTTCACGAACGTAGGGAGGAAAATGAAAACGCCTACGACGCTCAAGCTCCGTATGGTATAAAGATAGGTAATCTCCCCGCTTTACCCATGAAAAAAGTTCTATCGTCGGGGAGAAGGTCTGTATCAATACACGACCCTGGTCTGTGCGACGCCCTGCACGACCACCCACTTGCAAGATCAAATCAAAAGCTCGTTCGTGCGCACGAAAATCAGGCATACTCAGAAACGAATCCGCATTCAATATACCCACCAACGACACCTTACTGAAGTCCAGACCCTTACTCACCATCTGCGTGCCTACCAGTATATCTAACTCCCCCTCTGCAAATTGCGACAATACCGTGTGCAAAGTATCCTTCTTCGACGTACTATCCAGATCCAGACGCGCAATACGAAAGGAGGGATAAAAAGACTGCAACTCCTCTTCAATACGCTGCGTTCCGGCACCCCGCAGATGCACGTTGGCCGAATGACACGCTGGACACACGCTCGGCGAAGGTTCACTATAACCACAACAGTGACACCGCATCTGACCAGCGTGTTTGTGATACGTCAAGCCATGATCACAGTGCGGACAAAGCGCCACCCAACCACACTCCGGACACTCCACCGTTGGAGCAAAGCCACGACGATTCTGAAAAAGAATCACCTGTTTTCCAGCATCTACTGTCTCCTCTATCGCGCGTAACAAGGTGTCCGAAAAATGCCCCCGATACTCCTTACGAAAATACGCCTCCTTCATATTGATGGTCTCGAAAACAGGAAGCGGAGCATTCCCATAGCGTTCCTCCAATGCCGCAAAACCATATTTCGTCACGCCACTCTCGTCAGCATGTGTAGCATTGTAGTAAGACTCTACAGAAGGCGTCGCACTACCCAACAATACCTTCGCGCCGTGCAACTGAGCCAGAACTATCGCCAAATCTCGACCATGGTAGTGAGGGGAACTATTTTGCTGTTTATATGAAGGATCGTGCTCCTCATCCACCACCACCAAACCAAGATGGGAAAAGGGCAAAAACAACGCAGAACGAACCCCCAAAACCAACTTCACGCGAGTGGGCTCATGAAGCATACGCCAGTAAAGCTCTGCACGCACAGACTCCGATACGCGGCTGTGGTAAACCACAACATCCGAACCAAAATGCGCACGAATCCGAGCCTCCATATATTCAGTCAATGCGATCTCCGGCAACAAAAACAACGCTTGTCTTCCATCACGCAGCGTCTCTTTGATTAGACGAATGTAAAGCTCTGTCTTACCACTCCCCGTAACCCCGTGCAACAAGGTCACAAGATGACCCGACATCTGCACCAGAAGCTCCTGATATACCCGTTCCTGCAAGGGAGACAACGACAAATCCACCTCACGACGAAACAGTCCATCGGGAATACGAGAAACCGCGTGCTCCTCTATCTCCACAATGTGCGACTCTACCAATGCCGAATAAACCGTAGACGACGGGTTCTCCGCACGACGATGCACACTCCCCAGAGGCAACCACTCCTCAAAGGGTAATCCTCTTTCCTGAAAAAGAGAAAGCATACACAACAGTACGCGGATCTGTGCGGTGCGTCGTCCCAAGTGCTCCAAGGTGTCCAATATCAGCTCCTTACTCCAGAGTTCGGGCACAAAGCGTATATAGCGCTGCCGTTTCGGCTGCACTCGTTCTGTGAGAAAATCGTGGACTACCACAACCTCCAACGACTGCAACTCTTTCAAAAGACGCGCGGTCGAGCGTCCCCAGTCGATGGTCTCTAAAAGCTCTATCTTAGGAGCTTCGTGTGCTTGCAAATAAGACACAAGACGCTCCTGTGACGCGCTGAGCGGCGGGAAGGGATCCGGAGCCGGGGTGCGCAACATGACATGTGAGCGCCGCTCTAGACGCACTCCTGCCGGCAGCAGGGTGTAAAGGATCTCATTGGGCAACGCAAAATAATACTCTGAAAGCCAAGACCAGAGCCGCAGCTGTTCCGTTCTGAATATGGGCGACGTATCCACGATCTCCAGCAGAGAGAAGACCCGAGACAACGAGGGTCGCTGATCATGTAACCGCAATATGACCCCCATATATTTCTGCCTTTGTACGGAAACGATCACACGTACCCCCACCTGCGCCAGGGACTCCAGATCCTCTGGCACGAGATAGGTATAGGGCTGAAAAATCCTCAGCGGTAAAGCTACGTCGGCGTATAACAAAACGTGTGTCTTTTGTTAGAATAAGTTTTACTCTACAAGTTTTACTGTACAAGGGTTCCTCTGCAAGTTTTCCTCTACAAGAGTTACCTACTCTGTAACGGTTATCCTCTTTTCCTCTGCAAGTTTTCCTCTACAAGTTTTCCTCTACAAGAGTTACCTACTCTGTAACGGTTATCCTCTTTTACTCTACAAGTTTTACTCTACAAGTTTTACTCTACAAGTTTTACTCTACAAGATTTACTCTACAATGTTTACTGTGTAATGTTTACTCTACAAGTTTTACTCTACAAGTTTTGCTCTGTAAGGGTTTACTGTGCAATGTTTCCTCTGTAAGTTTTCCTCTACAAGAGTTACTGTACAAGGTTTCCTCTGTAATGTTTACTCTACAAGATTTACTGTGTAATGTTTACTGTGTAATGTTTCCTCTGTAATGTTTACTCTACAAGATTTACTGTACAAGTTTTCCTCTGTAATGTTTACTCTACAAGTTTTACTCTACAAGATTTACTCTACAAGTTTTACTCTGTAAGGGCTACTCTACAAGATTTACTGTACAAGTTTTACTCTGTAAGGGTTACTTTACAAGGTTTACTCTGCAATGTTTACTCTACAAGTTTTACTGTACAAGTTTTACTCTGTAAGGGTTACTTTACAAGGTTTACTCTGCAAT
>CAUUCP010000023.1:0-36238 GCA_963543925.1 uncultured Bacteroidia bacterium
GCCTATTCCTCTCTACCCTCGAAGCTTATTTCCTAGGAAAGAAAGAGCTCTTTGAGGGGCTCTATCTGGAACATGCCGAACCCGAGCTGGCGACAGCGAAAGGACGCCAGCCGTGGCAAGAGTATCCCGTGCTTTATCTAACCCTGAATGAAGAGCGTTACACAAGCGAATTTGAGCTAAATAACACGCTGAATGTAGCATTAACCGAGTGGGAAAAATGCTATGGGGTAGAGCCTGCGGAACAAACTTATCCGAGTCGTTTCCGAGGCGTCATACAGCGAGCTTATAAAAAAACAGGGCAACAAGTAGTCGTCTTAATCGATGAGTATGACAAGCCACTCCTTGACACCCTCCACGCTCCCGCACTTCATCAGAGCTACAAGGAGATATTGCATGCCTTTTACTTGGTTTTGAAAGGGCAAGCAGATTACCTCCGCTTCGTCTTTCTAACGGGCGTAACGCGCTTCAGTAAGGTGGGGATCTTTAGCGGATTGAACAATCTGAATGATATCAGTATGGATGCCGCCATGGCAGGGATTTGCGGTATCACCGAGACGGAGCTTATAGACAATTTTTCACCCGAAATTGACGCTCTCGCTATTACACAAAAGCTTTCGCTAGAAACGACTCTTGCAAAACTTAAGAAGCACTACGACGGTTACCTTTTTACGGAAGATAGCGACGTGCACGTATATAACCCCTTTAGCCTACTTAATGTACTGCAAAAGAAGCGGTTTAGCGACTACTGGTACTCCACGGGCACGCCCACCTTCCTCGTAGAGAAGCTCAAACGAGAGCGGCACTACTTTCCTAGCTTTGAGAAGGGTATTATCGTCACGAAAGCGGTTTTGGAGAACTATAGCACAGATTCGCAGGATGTAGTCCCTATACTCTTTCAAGCAGGGTATCTCACTATCAAAGACTACCAGCCGAAGAAAGAGGTTTATCGGTTGGGTTTTCCGAACGAGGAGGTGAAATATAGTTTCCTCGGCAATCTACAGCCTATCCTCGCGCCACTCAAATACTCCGAGACGGGGGCGGCAGTATGGGAGTTCCAAGAGGCTATAGAGACAGGCGACGTAGCGCAGATAATGACTAAGATAGAGGCGCTCTTGGCGGGAGTCCCTTATGACAATATCAACGACGTAGAGTACCGCGAACGCGATGCGCAGGTCGCCCTCTATCTCATCTTTACCCTGTTAGGGAAGTTCGTCCACACGGAGGTGCACAACAATAAGGGGCGGGCAGATATTATCGTTCACACCGACGAGGTGATCTACATCTTTGAGTTAAAGCTCTGGAGTGCAGGGACGCCCGAGGATGCCATCGAGCAAATCATCGCCCAGGGTTACGCTACCCCTTACCAAGCGTCACACAAGAAGGTTCTTCTCATCGGCGCCTCCTTTGATGAGGAGAAGCGCAACCTAGGTTCGTGGTCCTCGCGGTCCTCGCGCCGGACGGGCGGGATTGAAGGATAGGCGGAGGGGAGGCTCTTCACGCTAGACGGGCGGTTCTTGCGCTAGACGGGCGGGATTGAACATGATGCGAACCTCACATGACCAGCCTGAGGACTTTTTTGTAACTTTCGCAAGGAATGGACGAACAGGAAATGGCAACAAAACGTGTAATGCCCGTGGGCGAGCAGAGCTTCGAAGACCTTCGGAAAAGGAACTTTTTGTATGTGGATAAAACTCAGTATATCTACCAGTTGCTTAAAGGCAAAGTCTACTTTCTCAGCCGTCCGCGACGCTTTGGTAAGAGCCTATTTCTCTCTACTCTCGAAGCCTATTTCCTAGGAAAGAAAGAGCTCTTTGAGGGACTCTATCTAGAACATGCCGAACCCGAGCTGGCGGCAGAGGAGGGGCGTCAGGCGTGGCAGAAGTATCCTGTCCTGTATTTAACCTTGAACGAAGAACGTTACACCAGCGAATTTGAGCTTAATAATACACTGAATGTCGCATTGACCGAGTGGGAAAAATGCTATGGGGTAGAGCCTGCGGAACAGACCTATCCGAGTCGTTTCCGAGGGGTCATACAGCGTGCGTGTAAAAAAACAGGGCAACAGGTGGTCGTCCTGATTGATGAGTACGACAAGCCACTCCTTGACACCCTCCACGCTCCCGCACTTCATCAGAGTTACAAGGAGATGCTACATGCCTTCTATTCGGTACTAAAGGGAAGTAGCAAATACCTCCGCTTTGTCTTCCTAACGGGCGTAACGCGCTTTAGTAAGGTGGGGATCTTTAGCGGATTGAACCATCTGAAAGACCTCTCGATGTTGCCTAATTACTCAGGGATTTGTGGTATTACAGAAAAGGAGTTATTAGAGAATTTCGTCCCTGAGATAGCATCATTCGCTACTCAGTATAAACTCTCTCGTGCGGAAGCGTTGGCACTTCTCAAAAAACGCTACGATGGTTATCTATTTGCAGAGCGAGGCGAGAGTGTCTATAACCCGTTCAGTCTCCTTAGCGTCTTTTCTGAGGACTATATTAGCGACTACTGGTACGCCACGGGTACGCCCACCTTCCTCGTAGAGAAGCTCAAACGCGAACGGCACTACTTTCCTAGCTTTGAGAAGGGAATCCCCGTCCCGCGCTTTGTCTTAGAGAACTATAGCACCGATTCGCAAGATGTAGTCCCTATACTATTCCAAGCAGGGTATCTGACGATCAAAGATTACCGCCCCGCGAGCGAGACCTATCTCCTCGGTTTTCCGAACGAGGAGGTAAAGTATAGTTTCCTCGGCAACCTACAGCCTATCCTCGCGCCACTCAAATACTCCGAGACGGGGGCGGCAGTATGGGAGTTCCAAGAGGCTATAGAGACAGGCGACGTAGCGCAGATAATGACTAAGATAGAGGCGCTCTTGGCGGGAGTCCCTTATGACAATATCAACGACGTAGAGTACCGCGAACGCGATGCGCAGGTCGCCCTCTATCTCATCTTTACCCTGTTAGGGAAGTTCGTCCACACGGAGGTGCACAACAATAAGGGGCGGGCAGATATTATCGTTCACACCGACGAGGTGATCTACATCTTTGAGTTAAAGCTCTGGAGTGCAGGGACGCCCGAGGATGCCATCGAGCAAATCATCGCCCAGGGTTACGCTACCCCTTACCAAGCGTCACACAAGAAGGTTCTTCTCATCGGCGCCTCCTTTGATGAGGAGAAGCGCAACCTAGGTTCGTGGTCCTCGCGGTCCTCGCGCCGGACGGGGTCTTCGCGCCAGACGGGCGGGATTGAAGGATAGGCGGAGGGGGGGGCTCTTCGCGCTAGACGGGCGGTTCTTGCGCCAGACGGGCGGGATTGAACATGATGAGATCCTCATATGACCAGCCTGAGGACTTTTTTGATGCTGTCCTAAAAGAGTATGTAAGTATCACTGGCGCTGGTGGAAGATTGGGTGCTTATAAGTCTTTGCATATTCCCAAATATACAGTATCCTACCGCGCTATTATCATGCGTAACTGGGGGGGCTGTTCTCTTTCTGGCGTTAGGCATGAGATATATTGCCACGTTGCGTTCTGAACGACGATTCTTTCAAAAAATTGTATACCTTTGCGTAGTCATGAAAGTGTACCGAAGAATCGTATTATTTCTTGGGATGCTACTGTGGGGGTTTGCCCTTCAGGCGCAGCCTCAGTCGTACTTTGTGGTGAATGGGCAGAGTTGCGAGGTAGGATATTGTGCGATCAATGTTGTGAATTATGGTGTCGGACGTTCCTTGCAGCTCAGGATGGCAGGGGAGTATCCTAATGGGGCGCTTGAGCTTTTTCTCTCTTTTAGTGGCAAGCGAAAGAATTTACAAGGGGTGACCCTTGAATATCAGGGATATGGTGTGAATATCGGTGCGGAGCACCTTTATCTCAATGCCAATCAAGCTGCTAAACTTTTTGGTGCAGGGCTGCCCCTCCGTCTTCACTTGGGGGAGCTCAATGCATCTGCTAATGGTGTGATCTCGGTACATGCGCGGCGTTCAGGGAGTACAGAAGATTTTGCTCGCCTTGATATCACACTGGAGGGGTTGCGTGTTCCAGGAGAGGAGATCCCTTGGAATCCGAACCGTCTCTCCCCAACCGTGCAACCTACGATTGTAGTCCCTATTTATCCGAATCCTGTACGTCAGGGACCAATCTTCTTAGATCTCCAAGCATTCCCGAGTAGCTCAACGGGGAGTGTGACAGTGATGGATCTCCTCGGGACACGTCGTTATCGTGCTACTGTGGCGGGGGGCGGAATCCATCAGTTCTCATCAGAGGTATTCCCTAAGGGGGTCTATTTCGTGCGTATTGAGATGAATGGTCAGAATGTCTATACTGCGCGTCTTGTGATCGAGAAATAGGGGAGTCTTCGCCTGTAGGAGGAACGGGATATCTTTGGGTTCTGTGAAGCGAGATTTTTGCTCTCCTGACGGCAGAGGGGCTGTCGGGGGTGTTCTATTGTTTCCTGTGCATTGTGCGGGATGTATTTCAATATCTTCAATAAAATATTCGTAGGGGCGGGGTGTGGAACGAGCTGGGGTATGGAGCGCGGGCGTATTTAGGGGGAGTGGATGAGCTTCTGTGTTCGCTCCTTGTCTGCTAAAATGTAGCCCGTGCAGCGCTCGGCGCGTCCTACTCGTTTTGATTTATTTCTCTACATTTCTTTATCTTTGTCCCCAGCATTGATATAACGTCCCCTCGCTATGTTTTATCTTCATCCTGGTTTCTATGCAGGTTATCATCGAGATAACCTCCTTCCCCTTACATATTTCAAGTCAATTGCCGAGTTACGGTTTGGGATTCTGACCCAGATTGAGTCTTGGCAGTTAGCTCTGGGAACGGAGGTGGGGATCGCTCCCGAGGATGGGGAGCTCTCCCCAGATGACACGTTTATTTACGCGGGACTGTTGGCAGATCCCAAACTGGTGGAGGTGATCCGTAATCTGCAATCAGCCGAGGCGTTAGAACTTGAAACGGATGCTGCAACCGATGCGCAGCGTGTCGTTTTGGCATATCATACCCCTTTATTTGATAGTGTCAATTTGGCACGGCAGGGAGGATGTCTTCTCTCTTCTTCGACAGATTGTTATTGCGTTACACGTCCGTGGCATATTTTTCAATACGCAGCTCAGGCCATCGGTTGGGATTTTGAACGCCTTACGCGGGGACGTACCTCGGCGCAGCTGGACTCTTCGGTGCGTGTCTTCGGGGATTATCCTATTTTTATCGAAGAGGGGGCTAAGCTCTGGGATTGTACCCTTAATGCGAGTGAAGGGGTGATCTACATAGGTCGAGATGCCGAGGTGATGGAGGGCGCACACATCCGAGGTCCGTTCGCATTGGGCGAGCATTCGGTGGTCAAGATGGGGGCAAAGATCTATGGTGCAACTACTATAGGTCCGCACTGCAAGGTGGGAGGTGAGCTCGCGAATGTCAACTTCCAGAGCTATTCTAACAAGGCTCACGACGGTTTCCTAGGTAACTCGGTCATTGGTTCTTGGTGCAATTTGGGTGCAGATACCAACTGTTCGAACTTGAAAAATACCTACGACGAGGTGCGCGTATGGTCCGTCCCTGAGGGGCGTTTTGTCCGCACAGGGACGCAATTCTGTGGCTTGTTGATGGGAGATCATTCCAAGACGGGGATCAATACCATGCTCAATACAGGCACTTCGGTGGGGGCTTTTTGCAATATCTTTGGGGGAGGATTCCCGCGGACATGGATACCACCGTTCTCGTGGGGGGGGAGTGCTGGGTTCAAAAACCACGATTTAGAGACTGCGTTGGAGACGGCACGACGCGTTATGGCACGGCGCGATTGTGTACTTTCTCAAAAAATAGAGGATGCGGCACGCAAATTGCACACGCAAACCGTAAAATAAACGTTCTTTGCTATGGGAGACTTGAATAAACTCCCGAATAGAGCCTAGAGCTAAAGGAGCTAAAGATGTCGAAAGAAAAGACGAGACCTGAAGAAGATTTGAGTTTGCCGGAACTCCAAGAGGACGAGGCTATACAGCCCCCGATTGGTCAGTACGAACTCTCGGATTTCGTCGCTGCGATGCATGACACTCGACCAGAGGTTTTGCCACTGATCGAATTACGAAACAACGTTCTTTTCCCACGCACGCTTACCCCAATTACTGTGGGACGCGTACGGACGAAGCGACTCGTGGAGGATTTGCCAGACGGGCAAAACTACGTGATCGTCGTCGCACAGCATGACCCTGGGGACGCACATCCGAACCCAAAGGATCTTTATGATGTAGGCACGTTGGCGAGGGTGATACGACCTGTCCCACTTCCCAATTCCTTGACACTTATCGTTGAGGGGTTGTGTCGTGTGCGGGTTACAGATTTCCTGCAAACAGACCCCTATTACAAGGTGCGTTATGACGAGATCCCAGAGGAGGATCTCAATGCCTGCTCACCAGAGTTGTTGGCACGTCTGGAGCTCCTCAAGGATGCTGCTTTCGAATATTCGGAACAGTTGAGGGGGAGGCGTTCCGAGATTGAGAGCTTTTTCAATCGTTTGAAATCCTATGGACCAGAGGCGACCATCAACTTCATCTCGATGTACGTGCCTCTTATTACAGAGCATAAGATTGATCTGCTCCGCGCTCCTTCGCTCGTCAAGCGTGTGGATAACCTTTTAGAACTTATAAAGTTCGCGCTGCAGACGCAAAAGCTTAAGGAGGAGATTCAGGAACGTACTCGTGAGTCGCTCGACGAGCAGCAGCGAGAGTTTATCCTCCAGCAGCAGTTGAAAACCATCCAAGAAGAGTTGGGAGGGGAGTCGAATAGTGCGGAGGACGTCGAACGGATTCGGAACGAAGGGAAGAAGAAAAAGTGGAGCAAGGAGGTCGAAGAGGTCTTTCAGCGGGAGGTGACCAAGCTCTCTCGTCTGAATGTCATGTCGCCAGACTATACGTTGCAACTTACCTATCTACAGTTCTTTGTCGCCCTCCCGTGGGGGAGTCTCACAAAGGATAACTACGACCTAAATCGTGCCCAAAAGATCCTCGATCAGGATCACTTTGGCTTGGAACAGGTCAAGGAGCGTATTTTGGAGT
The DNA here is from genome assembly GCA_963543925.1 of uncultured Bacteroidia bacterium. Lineage (GTDB taxonomy): Bacteria > Bacteroidota > Bacteroidia > Bacteroidales > CAJPTX01 > Bacteroides_D. The sequence continues at coordinate 7,058 of CAUUCP010000023.1, forward strand.
ACTTGGCGGTACTAAAGTTGAAAAAAGATTTGAAATCGCCTATTATCTGTCTCTATGGCCCTCCCGGTGTAGGGAAAACCTCATTGGGACAGTCGGTAGCGCGAGCCTTGGGGCGTAAGTATGGACGCATCTCGCTCGGGGGTATGCATGATGAGAGTGAGATCCGAGGGCATCGTCGTACCTACGTGGGGGCTTTGCCGGGGCGTGTATTGAGTACTTTGCGTAAAGTAGGGGCTTCGAACCCAGTTATCATTCTAGACGAGGTAGATAAACTACGGGCTAGCAATACGGGGGATCCTGCAGCGGCACTTCTGGAGGTGCTCGATCCTGAGCAAAACTCAACATTCCACGATAACTACCTCGATGTGGATTACGATCTCTCGCACGTCCTCTTTATTACCACAGCCAATGATATTTCCACCATCCCCGCTCCGTTACGAGACCGGATGGAGATGATCGAGATGTCGGGTTACCTCTTGGAAGAGAAGGTGGCCATAGCCGAGAAGCATCTTATACCTAAGCTTGTGAAAGATCACGGGGTGAAGGAGGCACAGTTTAAGCTCCCTGAGGAGTTGATGCAGGTCGTGATTGACGATTATACACGAGAAAGTGGGGTGCGTAAGCTCTCGCAACAGATTGCCAAGTTGGTACGTCAGCAGGCAAAGTGTATTGCGATGAAGGAAGAATTCCACGAAACATTGACTCTGGAGGATATCCGTGAACGCCTTGGAAAACCACGTTTTTATCGCGAGGATGCCGAGCATCTCAACGATGTAGGGGTTGCTGTCGGTATGGCGTGGACTCAAGTCGGTGGGGAGGTGCTCTATGTCGAGTCTAATTTGACTCCAGGATCTGGAAAGCTTTCCATGACGGGCTCGCTGGGCGATGTCATGAAAGAGTCGGCGACGATCGCCTTTCAGATTGTAAAGAGTATGAGTGAGGAGCTCGGTATTGCTGCTGAGGCATTTGAGAAGAAGGATGTGCATATCCATGTCCCAGAGGGGGCGATCCCCAAAGATGGTCCCTCTGCAGGGGTTACGATAGTGACCTCGCTCGTATCCTCTTATCTCCACAAGGCGCCTGTCAGTGGGATCGCTATGACGGGGGAGGTTACCTTGCGAGGAAAGGTTTTGCCCGTAGGGGGGATTAAGGAGAAGATTTTAGCGGCAAAACGTGCGGGTTTGAATCATATCTTGCTCTCGAAAGAGAACCTTCGGGATATTGATGAGATCAAGGAAAATTACCGTGCGGGGATGACATTCTCTTATGTGGAGAATGTGCGGGAGTTGTTGCCTATGGTTTTTGAGGGGATATCCCTGAAGGCTGCTGGATGCTAGACAATAGGAAGCTTTTGGACGGAGTTCCTCTCTCAAGAGAGGAGCTCTTGACTTTGGCGTCAGATACGATCCGTTCTGAGAGTGCTGCGGTTGCGGCATTGGAGGAGGGGTTGAATGACGATTTCCTACACGCCGTAGAGCTGCTCTTGCATACCAAGGGGCGTGTGATCTGTACGGGGATTGGAAAGAGTGCGATAATTGCCCAAAAGATTGTCGCAACGTTCAATTCTACAGGTACGCCAGCGGTCTTTATGCATGCGGCGGATGCCATCCATGGTGACTTGGGGATTATACAGCCTGACGACGTGGTTTTGTGTCTATCTAAGAGTGGGGAGACCGCTGAAATTAAGGTTCTTGTACCCTTGATACAGTTGAGTGGTACCCCTCTGATCGCTATGGTGTCGAACGTACAAAGTTATCTGGCACAGCATGCTACATATGTCTTGCAGGCTAAGGTGGATCATGAGGCTTGCCCGAACAATTTAGCTCCTACGTCGAGTACGACGGTGCAGTTGGTGCTAGGCGATGTCTTGGCGATTTGTTTGCTCAAGGCAAGGGGATTTACACCGCAAGATTTTGCAAAGTATCATCCCGGGGGCGCTTTGGGAAAACGGTTATACTTGCGGGTAGAAGATCTCATCGGAGGGGCGGCGATCCCTAGGGTGGCGTTGGGCGATCCCTTGCAGAAAGTGATTCTGGAGATCTCGCATAGTCTTCTGGGGGCTACGGCGGTGCTTGATGCAGAAGAAAATTTACGAGGAATAATCACGGATGGCGATCTACGACGGATGCTACAGCGCTCTCCTGCGCCGTCACTGACTGAAACCTGTGCAGCCGATATTATGTCAACTAATCCCAAGACTATTCCTGTCGATGCGTTGGCAATTGATGCTTTTAATTTGATGGAACGTCACAAGATTACGCAGTTGATTGTCTTGCGTGATGGGCGTTACGTCGGGATGATTCATATCCATGATCTTCTTCGGGAAGGGATTGTGGGGTAAGAAGATAGAGGGAGGAATGCGGTTCGAGATAATGAAGATTTTCTCAAGGGGGGGCTCTTGGAAACAGTTCTGCACTCTTTTAGGACTTTGTCTATTGCTTTTAGTGCCGAACGTGGCATTAATTTTCCAGTTCTATTCCTTCCTCACAGGGATAGCTATTTTCTTTATGGCGTTAGCTATCTTGGTGACGCCGATGCTCTTTTTACCGATTCGTCCCGCATTGTTCGTACAAGGTCTTTTTCTTCTTCTTTTTCCGCTAGATCTTTCTAGCTGGGTGGGGATGCAGCAGCCCATTACGGAGGGATTTATCAATTCGATTTGGAACTCCAATTTTGAGGAAATATCCGAACAGCTGCGACATTTCTTCTTGCCTGTTCTCTTTGTCTTTCTCTCTTTGGTCTTGTATTTTATCGCAGTCTTTTATGGGATTCCGCGTGGAGTGTGGTTTCGTGTGGGCTTTCGTCTGAAGGTATTGCTCCCAGTGGCTTTGCTTGGTTTCTTTGTTTTCTCCTTGTTTGGGAAAGAGGACTTACGCCCATTTGTTGTAGAGCGCCCGTGGTCAATGCCGCGCTATCATACGGCGCTTAAGTGGACATTTAATCGTACTTTCCCATTTGATGTGATTCGGAGGGTATTGGCACTCAATCGGCATCTAGATTCGGTTGCGCTATTGAATAATGAGCGGAATATCGTCTGGCATGGAGGCGAGGTACAGACCTCTATCGTGGAGGGGGACTCTATCATTGGAGTTTTTGTTATCGGTGAAACTTCGCGGGCTTGTAATTGGCAATTAGCTGGGTACGAGAGAGAAACGAATCCTCGTCTTGTGAAGCAGAAAAATCTCTACTTCTTTGACGATGCATTTAGTGGGGCTAACTATACCCAATACTCCGTTCCGATGTTGCTCTCTGTTGCGACGCCGCGAGATATGTATGCTTGGCAACGGACGCCGCTTATCACGGAGATTCTATCACAGACCCCTTATTCGCAAGGGTGGGTAGCTAATCAGAGTGGAGGGGAGTTCTGGCTGGAAATTGCATTGAAAAGTTGCGACTACAAAAAGCTTTTGACTTGGGAGCTGAAAACGTGGGAACTCAACAATATACACGACGAGAAATTGCTCCCTATTGCACGAAAGTTTCTGGATAGCATGTCGATGCCTCAAATGCTTTATATGCATACGATGGGCGGGCATTTCGATTATACCAAGCGTTACACTAAAGAGTTTGCTTATTATAAACCCGATTTGGCTTACTTCAAAGCAGAGGTCGGAGAAGAGAAAGACCCTTATTGGGTGATTCGAGAAGGAGGGAAAGATGTCCCTGGTTTTGTAAACTCGTTCGATAATACGATCCGTTATACGGACATGGTGCTTGACTCGGTGATTACCCTCCTCGAAGGAAAGCATAAACCAGCCTTTGTGATTTATATGGCAGATCACGGGGAAAATTTGTTAGAGCCGCCAGAGTACCGTGCCTATCATTCATACGATGATCCGTCGCATTACGAGGCGCATGTACCATTTTTCGTTTGGCTTTCAGACGAATATTTAGCCCGTTATCCGAAGGCTGACTCTCTCTTAAAGGCACATCTACATTTGCCGATTCATTGTACGGTCACCTTTCACACCCTTTTAGATTTGACCCATGTGCGACATGCGCTTTATGATAGTACGCAAAGTCTTTTGAGTCCTTATTTTGTTCCCTCAGAGATGCGTCCATTACTGAATCCAGATAAGCAATTTAATACAGAACCTTCTTATCCTGAAAAGGGGGGAGTCTGTCCAGTTTATAATAGGCGGAAAAGCGTTACTTCCCAATAGGGAATGAACATGTGGGAGTGTGAACTACGTGTCAATAACGAAGAACTATGGGAGGATTCTCGATTGAATAGTTTCTTGTTTTTACCACAGCGAATCTTTTTTCTTTAACTTTGTCCCAATGAATGATGTAACGGAACGAGTGATGTTGGGATCGCGTGGCGAGATCATCCGTAAAGAGGGATTAGACGAATACTACGTGCCAGATGTCGGATTAGGAGAATCTGGCGAGTGGGATTGGGCGGCTTCTTTCGCCCAAGATATACAGGACGAAGAGATTGTTCAGGTGCGATTTAAGAACAATCGGAGGGCTTTTTATGTCAATCGTTCGATGCTTTCGCTCCAGAGAGGCGATGTCGTGGCGGTTGCCGCGCTCGGTGGACACGACATCGGGGTGGTTTGTCTTACTGGGTGGCTGGCACGACGTACCTATCTAAAACAGAATTCTGTGACAGAGAGTGAAGAGCGTGAGGGAGAGCCTCTTCAAGAGCTCTATAGGAAAGCAACGCAACAGGATGTGAGTCGTTGGATGGAGAGCATCGACCGTGAGTATGAAACTATGGTGCGTGCGCGATTGATTGCGCAGGAAATGCATCTCCAGATGAAGATCTCTGACGTGGAGTTTCAAGGAGATGGGAGCAAGGCGCTTTTCTATTATAGTGCCGAGCAACGTGTCGATTTCCGAGAACTGGTGCGTAACTTCGCTGGAGAGTTTAAGGTTCGTATAGAGATGCGTCAAATCGGTCCGCGACAAGAGGCCGCTCGTATTGGTGGAATTGGTAGTTGTGGGCGACGGATCTGTTGTGGGGGATGGTTGCGGAAGTTTTCCTCGGTCACTACGAGTATGATTAAGCTCCAAGATTTGACACCTAATCCACAGAAACAGGCTGGGCAGTGTGGAAAATTGAAGTGCTGTCTCAATTTCGAAGTGGGGGTTTATGAGGATGCGAAACGACGTATGCCGCGTGTGAAAGTACCGTTACAGTTCGAGGATGGGATTCTCTACTACATCAAGAGTGATCTCTTTCGAGAGTGTATGTACTTTGCTACTGCGCCTAAAAGTTCCGAGCGGTTGATTATGCTCACTTGTGCTCAGGTCGAACAGGTCTTGGCATTGAATCATTCGGGTAGAAAGGCGCCCGCTCTTACAGAGTTTCAACTCCCCGAAGAAGATCTCGAGGAGGCTACTTCATTGGGGTATGGCAACGTGATAGAGGAAGAAAGTCTTACACGTTTTGACAAAACAAGGAAGCGTGCAAATAAGCATCGCAAGCCTCAGCAGGGACAGGGAGGAGTTGGCACAAAGTCGGGAGAGAAAGTTGCATCAAATCCTTCTCCTGCTGTGAAGAAGGAGGGGAATACTGCTAAGGATCTTTCGTCGGATGAGGCTGTAGCGAAAAACCTTACTCCGAAAGAGGGGGGAACAGAACAGAAGAAGCAGCAAAATGGGGGGCAGAAACTACAGCGGCATTTGCAAGATCGACGTGGTGGACAAGAGCGTAAGCCACAAGCATCGCAAGCCTCAGCTGTACACCCTAACGCTTCTCAAGTACAGACTGTGCAGGGAGGGGAGGAGCGAAAACAGCAGCAACAAAAGCCAAAGTCTGCACACGAGCATCGGTCAGATCATCATGCGCAGTTACAGCAGGGGGAACGAAAGCCTGCACCATCTTCAGAAAAGAAAATTACCCCGCAACCTGTAGAGGGCGAGCCTACAGGGGCTTCTGTGCCACAACAACAAGAAAAAAGAAAGCCGTTTCATAAGCATTTCCGAGGCAGAGGGCAGGGACAAACACAGGGGCATTCGCACTCACAAGCTCAATCTAGTGAAAAGAACTGATATGCTGGGGAAAGAACGTGTAGGGGGGGGATTGCTTCGGTGGGGAGTGGTTTCCTTGCTCCTCCTGCAGTCGACTCTTTTTGTGGCGTGTAACGAGGGAATAGAGTATACCGCCGATAGGAGCTTCCCAGAGGCGGAGTGGCACAAGGATACGCTTCTTGTTTTTGATTATGTCAATCATGACACGCTGGCGCGTCACGATCTCTATTTCTATATCCGACATAACCAAGATTATCCCCACGCCAACTTCTATCTCTTTCTTGCAGTAGAGACGCCGCGTCAGGGCTGGATGTTTGACACGCTGAACTACATGTTAGCTTCTCCCACGGGAGAGTGGTATGGGCGAGGATTTGGGAGGACGAAACAACTTCTTTTGCCGTATCACAAGGGTTTTACTTTTGGTGAGGTGGGGCGTTATCGTTTCCACTTACGACACGGCATGCGTTATGAGCGCTTGCTGGGGATTGAGGATTTCGGAGTACAGATCTATCAAGACGCAACGTCGACGGATGGAAAAAAATAAGCTTTTACGTTTCCGAGAGAATGAGACCTTTTCATTTCTTTACCAGCCTGGTTTCGACGAGGTCTGGAAGGACTCTTTCTCTCTTCGTGGACGTTGGCATGTCGATCATTTCAGCAACTCACATCCGATTACTTTAGAACTAGGGTGTGGGCGAGGAGAATATACCGTGGCTATGGCCGCTGCTGCGCCGCAGGAGAATTTTGTAGGGATGGATATCAAGGGGGCGCGTCTATGGGTGGGGGCAAAGGCTGCAGTGGCGCACTCGTTGTCGAATGTAGCCTTTGTGCGAGCTCGGATTGAGACGCTCATTTCCTTCTTTGCACCAGGTGAGGTGGCTAACCTCTGGTTGACCTTTCCTGATCCTCAACTCAAGGATCGTCGTGCTAAGAAGCGGCTTACTAATCCGCGTTTCTTGCAGCAATATGCGCGGATTCTCGCGCCAGATGGGCGTATACATCTCAAGACAGATAGTGCGGAGCTGTATGCCTATACGCTTGCGGAGATTGAGGCTTTGGGGGGGACTATCCATCATGCTTATGAGTCAATTGACGGAGTTTTGGATGCGTTGCCAGTGCTTCGGATACAGACTTACTACGAACGATATTTTCGCGACCGTGGAAAACCGATTACCTATCTCTGTTTCTCGCTGCCTACGGCGTGGCAGAATGCCGAGGCGGAGTATTCTCAGACGCCACATGATTTCTGGTTAGGCGAGGTCGCACATTAGGGGGACATTTTATGCTACGTTGTTTGGTTGTTTTACCCACGTATAATGAGATAGAGAACATCGAGCCTATGTTGGAAACGTTGCTCGCTTTGGAGTCTCGTGTGGATATCTTGGTCGTCGACGACCACTCGCCAGATGGGACGTGGCAACGCGTTGAGGAGTTGATGGCTATCCAGTCCGAACCACGGATTCACCTCCTGCATCGTGCTGGTAAGCAAGGATTGCGGTCGGCATATTTGGCGGGGTTCGCTTGGGGACTTGAGCGTGGGTATGATTATTTGTGTGAGATAGATGCCGATTTCTCTCACAATCCATACGATATTCCTCGTCTGTTGGAAGCGTGTGAGGTGGGGGAGGCAGACCTTGCCATCGGATCGCGTTATGTGAGTGGTGTGAATGTCGTGAATTGGCCGATGGGGCGTATTATTATGAGTTATTGTGCTTCGAAGTACGTGCGCCTCGTTTCAGGAATGCCTGTGCGTGATGCTACGGCAGGCTTTGTTTGTTATCGTAGCACGGCTTTGCGACAGATCTTGCGACACCCCATTCGGATGCGAGGGTATGGTTTTCAAATAGAGATGAAGTATCTTGCCTATCGTTTGGGGTTCAAGATCGTAGAGGTGCCGATTATTTTTACCGATCGCAAGCGCGGCGCATCGAAGATGTCTGGAGGGATATTCTCCGAAGCGCTCTGGGGTGTTATCCGAATGCGTTTTGGCTTCTCGCGTAGATTTTTAAGAGTTGAGGGGGGCGCAAAAGTAGAGAAAGGAGTGGGGAATGAGTAGGTGTTCGCATAGATTGCCCTTGGTGATCCACAATGTGAAGATGGTCAACGAGGGGCAAATCGTAGAGGGCGAGCTCCTTGTGGATGTAGGAGGTTATATCGCTGAGGTGACGACGGGGTCGCTTTCCCTGAATCCTAATCGACGCTATGAGATCCTTGATGGCAAGGGACAGTATCTGTTTCCTGGGGTGATAGATACCCATGTCCATTTCCGAGACCCAGGTTTCACACACAAGGGGGATATTCAGACCGAATCGTGTGCAGCGGTTGCTGGTGGGGTGACGAGTTTTTGTGATATGCCCAATACGAAGCCGCAAACTACAACAAATGAAGCCTTGCGTGCGAAAAAAGCCTCGGCAGCTGGACGTTCCCATGCCAATTATGCTTTCTATCTCGGAGCGACAGTAGATAATCTAGACGAGATTCGTACTTGTGATCCGCACGAAGTACCAGCGATTAAGCTCTTTATGGGATCCTCGACGGGGGGAATGCAGCTCACGGCAGAAGAACAGTTGGCGGCAGTATTTCGTGATGCGCCTATTTTGATTGCGACGCATTGTGAGACGGATGCTATTATCTCACAAAACCTTGCTCGTGCCAAAGCTGCCTATCCTAATGGAATCCCCTTTACAGAGCACGCTAGAATTCGGAGTACCGAGTCCTGTGTCGAGAGTGTGAAGCTTGCACAGCGTCTGGCAAGAGAGTATAATGCCCGTCTACATGTCTTGCATTTGAGTGCAGCCGAGGAATTGAGTCTGTTTGCAGACCCTGCACTCCGAGCGATTGGGCGTATTACGTGCGAGACTTGTCCACATTACCTCTATTTTACCGACGAGGACTATCGTGTCTACCAGTGGCAAATTAAGTGTAATCCTGCGATTAAGGGACGAGAGGATAGAGCTGCCTTGATCGCTGCTCTGAAGTCTGGGATTATCCACACGATCGGTACCGACCATGCACCACACCTGACTACGGAAAAGCTCAAAGACTATGAGCATAGCCCTTCGGGGATACCGTCGATACAATATAGTCTCCTATTGATGTTGCGCTTGGCAGAAGCTGAGGGAATCCCATTCCCACGGATTGCGGAGCTTATGTCACATACTCCAGCTCGTCTCTTTGGGATAGAGAAAAGAGGTTATATTCGTGAAGGGTACTGGGCAGATCTCGTCTTTGTAGCTCCTTGTTTAGGTGGCAAACGCTTTATGAATAGTCACGGGACGGAGAGTCGCTGTGAGTGGTCGCCATACGAAGGGCTCGATTCGCGTTACTATGTACGTCGAACGCTAGTCAACGGACAAGTGGCGTATTGTTATACTCATGGCGTACAGGAGGCAGGCGGTGTACCTCTGACATTTAATGGTAATGAACGGAATGGAAGGCTCTTGTAACCATATTATCCACTCCCTACGTGCGGAGGAGGTCTTGCTCTCGCATCCTACGAGTTTTTGGGTCTTTGAACGGTTGGGGCTTTCTTTGCGTGTGGGAGATAAAACTCTCGCAGATTTAGCAGGGGAGCGCGGTTGTCGCCCTCATTTCATCTCAAACCTTCTTCTTCTCAATCTTGGTCGCACGCTCGAGGAGATCCCTCCGCTGTTGGTAGAGGATATCCCTTTCCTGTTAGACTATCTCCTTGCAGGGCACGATTATTATATGAACGAGGCGAACCCACATATCGCGGGACTCCTAGGTTCGATACTCCCTGATGTTGATCGTGCGAACCGAGAGCTATTGCGCAATTTCTTCGACCGTTATATGCAAGAGGCGCGCTCTCATTTCGATTACGAGCACGATACAGTATTCCCTTACATCCGAGCACAATGGGAAGCGCAGAATTCCTCCAACTTTCGGATGCAAGAGTATAAGCATCACCATTCTGATATCCAAACAAAGTTGCAAGACTTACAGAATTTGTTGTTGCGTTACCTCCCCCCTTTGCGAGACGAAGAGCAGGCGCGTCGTCTACTTTATGCCCTCGGAGTCTTGCGCGAAGATTTAGCCGTGCACACTCTTCTTGAGGACGAGGTATTGGTTCCGTTAGTGGAAAAAATGGAGCGGAGATGGAGACCCTAGCGCATCGCCCCGAGGTCGTAATCATTACGCCACACCTCTTCATTTCGCATGCTTTGACGGATCTCTTGCACCTCGACTATCCTGACTTACTTATAGTATCTCATCCGTGTTGGGAGCGGAATCTTCTCTCTCTCGATTCACCACGTCTTAAGTTGCTCGTACTGGATACTTCGCAGGCGTATTTCACGCCACAGATCGTGCAAACGTTACGTAAGAATAAGCCTAACGTGCAGATCGTCGGATTAGAGATGCAAGTCATGCGTCGGCAGATTCAGGTACAGTTCGACGCAGTCGTCAATACGTTGATGCCAGCAACGGAGTTACGTTCTACGCTGGTCGCCTTTTTCCAAGAGGAGCGTCAAGAGCTGCCACAGCTTTCTAAGCGTGAGATAGAGGTCTTGCAACTTTTAGTACAGGGGAAGACTGCGCGCGAGATTGGGGATGTATTGAATATTAGTGTACATACAGTGACCTCGCATCGCAAGAATATCAGTACGAAGCTAGGAATTCGTTCGGTCTCTGCTATGGCGATTTATGCGGTGACGATGAAACTTATTGACCCAGAGGAGGTGCACGAGTCTCCCGAGTCAGAGGTATTCTCTACAGATGGGGCTTCGTAGTCAATTTCCAGTGATTCTACTAAAAAAACTCCCTAACTATCTAATAAAAGAGGCGTAGCATACAGCTACGCCTCTTTTGTTGTGGCTCTTATAAGCTTTTTCCCTCGTTATGGGTTATTTCTTTGATAGGAAGTCTGCTATCCCCTCCTGAGTGGGTTTCAGTGCTTTAGCGCCCTTGTGCCAGTTAGCTGGGCAAACCTCGCCGTTCTCTTCAAAGAACTGCAAAGCATCAACCATACGCAAGGCTTCCTCTACACTGCGACCAAGAGGCATGTCGTTCACCACTTGGTGACGTACTACGCCCTTCTTATCGATAAGGAACAAGCCGCGGTAGGACTGTGGAATACCAGTAAAGCGAACTTCGCCCTCTTCGTTATACTCCACTTCGCCTGCCAGAACATCGTACGATTCTGAAATGAGGTGCGACTGGTCAGCTACCATCGGATACTTCACCCCTTGGATACCCCCTTCCTTTGCTGGAGTCTGTAACCACTTCCAGTGCGAGAAAGCGGAGTCTACCGAGCAAGCTACTACCTGAGTATTACGCTTTTCGAACTCTGCTACAGCCTCTTGGAAGGCGTGCAACTCCGTCGGGCAGACGAAAGTAAAGTCGGCGGGATAGAAAAAGAAAACAACATACTTCTTACCCACATACTGGCTCAAGGAGAACTTTTCTACTATTTCGCCGCCATTCACTACCGCGGGGGCTTCGAATTTGGGGGCGGGCTTTCCAACTAATACACTCATAATGCTATCTTGTTTTCGTTACAACTCTGATCTAACAACGCCAGAATCTCGCTTTTGTTTACTACGACCACGTCAGTTTGCGGGACAAGTACATTACCACACCGAGAACTACAAAAAGGAAAAGACTCCCGACGAGTAAGGGGAAGGTATCCATCTGTAAGATGATGTAAAGGAAAAGATAAAGCAAGATCAAGATGCCGACACACACGCTGGTCGCCTTCAGGTTTCGGATAAAGCTCCAGAAATAGACCCCTATCATACCGATAATCGCCACGCTCGAAATCAGGTAAGACCAGCCAAAGGGAATAAACTCCGAGAGCGAGAGTAGGAGAGTGTAGAAAAGCAAAATCGCAAAGCCTGAAAGGAGATAACCAATCATCGGTATATTGGTCTTCGATAGCGTATCGGTGAAGAAGAAGGTGAGGAAAGTAAACACGATGATCAGGATCGCATACTTCAGCGAGCGTTCGATGGCGCGGTAATAAACGTCCGTGAATTGTGTAGAAACCGTGAAGCTTTGTAAATCTTCGGAATCTGAATAGGAATAGTAACGGGAATTACGCTCCTGTACCAACACTTGCGGAAAAAGAGTCGAGCTAGAATAGAGACGCCACCGTGCCGTGGTCAGACTATCAGAGAATGCACGTTCGTCGGGAAGAAAATCTCCAGAAAAGGAGGGACTGGGATAGTGCATCCGAAGGTTTACCTCCGTCGCCAACGTCTGTACATAGAACTCGAGGTCTTTATATCCATTAAGCTCATAGGTGTAAGAAAAGTGACCTAGTGGACACTTCTCATAATCAAAGGCTGAAGAAAGACACGTGTTATCAAAGGGTTGTGATATACCACTCGCTTTTAGCGAATACTCCTTCCCCTCCATCTTCACTACAAAGTTGGACTTTAAGCCCAAGGGCTGGCGGATATTTGTGCAAAGGTAACCTGTCCGACTTACCGAGATGTTGTTGCTCTCCTTGTCCTTTTGTAAAAGCTCGGGGTTGAAATATCCTGACACGCGGAGCGTAGCGTGATAAAGCACTGCTGAGTAGAAACCACGCGTGCGCTCTTCGGTGGTAAGCTCTACATCCATCCGTATACTATCGGCTTGGAGGTAAACCATCTCATTGGTCTCGTGCCCATTAGCGTTTAACTTATGGAAGGTGAGCCAAATGGGGTGTACTGCCTGCGCGCCACCCCAAGAGCGTGACAACTCCTCGCGAACCTCCTCAGAGGTCTCCTGACGACTGTTTACCAACAGGTCTATAAACACCTGAGGAATAAGTAGCGCCAGTGCCATTACCCCCAATAGGAGAAGCTTGATACCTGGCGTAAAGCCGATGAGTTTATTTTTGTTTTCCGTTTCCATGGTTATACAAAACGTATCGAGTCGGTAAAAAAAGGAGGAGTACGCCTACCAAAGAACGTTCCTCCTCCCGATTCATTGCCACATCTTTACTGTTTTAGTGGCTTTGCCTCCCAGAAAACTATTGTTTTAGGAACTTCTTAGCATTGATCTCTACCTTCAGGATAAAGAAGAAGGAATCTTGGTCGAGTTGCAGGAACTGGTACTCAAGGGGTTCCTCTGTCTTACGAGCAATGTCTATAAGCCCGAGCCCAGCACCCCCCTTCTCTGAAATGCGTCCCTCCTTGATTTGCTTCTTGTACATATCCTTCAGTTCCTCAAGCGTGGCATTATTGACCGTATTCAGTGCCATCTCGAGGTTTTCCTTGTGTTCGCGCTTCACCTTGTTGGACGTGATGACGTAATACACATCGTTCTTCTTACCGATGATAAACATCCCTCCTCCCACGCTCGCGTCATCTTTCAGATCGTCGGAGTGTTTGTTCATATTCTGTAAAGTCTCTACCATCACATGGTAAACACGTCGTTGTACCGAGCGCTCCTCGCTGTTCTTTTCCATGTCGGTTTCGGCCATGGAGGTGAACATCTTCGTAATCTCGTGACTGAACTCACCAAAATAAACCAGAGAGAAGCCATTGGAAAGCATCTCGTCATAGATGCTAGAAATGGACTTCACAAAATTGAACGTCAGATTCATCTGCTCCATTGTATTTTCTTTATCACCGTGTTACGCAACCACGTGGGTTAGGTTTCGGAACAAAGTTAACTTATTTTCCTAAAAGACCAAGGTGTTGCTTCCCCTGTTCGTAACGAATGTCGATCGGGATATTCTCCTCTTGGATTTTAGCTAGGTCTGCGCCCAGCAGCTCGTCCACCACCCCATCCTTTTTCAACATCTCGGAAGCGCGTGCATAGTCCCCGTCACCTTGGATTACTAAGATGTCATGAGCCAACCCAGAGACTGCCTCCGACATCTTTTCTGGTACCACGCGGTAGTAACCTGTGACCTCGTCACGTACAAAAGCCCCACGCTCTTGGAAGTAGTGAAAACGTACCATATTCGCCTTGCCATGTGCCGAGGCTGCTCCAAAACGTACCGAGCGGAAAATACCAGCAAGGAACGTCACGTAGTTGTTCATCATATCATGCTCGGGAAGCTCGCCCAACTTCACTAACTGTTCCAACATGAAGATCCCGAGTATGTCCGCCTTACCTTCTTCGATCGAGGAGTAGGTCTCTACCAATGCCTCTTGCGGAGTACTCTTGCCATCCAACGTCTTTTTGATACCCAAACCATGCGCCACTTCGTGGAACATCGTGTTCTCAAAGAAGGCTTCGAAAGTTACATGTTCTCGCTGCGCGGGATCGATAAGAAGACCTGCGATAGGGCGCATGATCATGTCGAACTTATACTGCATCGCATTACGAAGCTGCAGACGTCGCGATCCCTTTTGCTCTTGGATCGTCTCGTCGTTCGGAAGATTGATCGCTATCGTCTTGCTCCCTGCATTGCAGTCCCCTGCATAGTAAACCACGTCGTATACTCCGAGGTCGGACTCCGAGCCAGGAAGCTCCGACTTGTACTTCTCATCCACAGGAAGACGTTTTTGTAACTCGGGGAGGAAGCTCATATAGCGCCCAAGGCGTTCACTCCAAGCCATATCCTTCACTAAGACAAAAGCTTCGTGTGCCGCCTTGATACCGAAGAGGTGATCCTCGTAGTTCTCTATCGGTCCAACCACAAGATCTATCCTGTTGTTCTTCATCTCCATCCAAGCAACGTCGCTATCGAAATACTTGTCGGTTCGCAACGCCTCAGCACGCAGGGAAAGGTACTTCTTCAGCCCAGGATCCTCGGCAAGTCGCGAGGCACTATCCAAAAGTTTTGCAGCCCGCTCGATCTTCTCTGCAAAAGCCTCGTGGTAGGGAATGGCTACCAACTTCTTTTCCGCATTACGACGAACTACAGAGTACATACTTTCCTTCAGAGGGTCTGTCCATGACTCGAACTCCTCCTTGCTCATGTCCGTTGGGTAGAAGTTCGCACCAAGAGGTTTCGCGCCTACGCCATCTACGAAAGGAGCATTACCGTTCAGGCGTTCCCAAGGGCCGTAGTTGATGCGAGCAAAGTCCCGATACGTGTCATTGGGGAGAGATGCAAGAAAGGCCTCCTTCTTACCGTAAGCTTCTTCCCAAAAAATCTCGTCCATGATCGTGGCAGCATCAAAGAAAAGCCCCAAGATCGTACGTTCCGACTCGGTCAGGTGTTCAATGTTCGCTTTGAGCGGCACAAGCGCAAAGGCGTCTACTTTCTGCTGGAGTTCCATATCGGCTTCGTTTTGAACGGCGGGCTGCTGTGGCTTGGGATCACAAGAAAACAAGGTGATGCCCAAACAAGCCAGACCTGCAAGAGTGGCTATTTTTTTCATCATTGTACACGTAAAGGTTATGTCTTACTGTTGAGGCTCGCCAGAGACGTCGTCTGCATTGAAACGGAAGCCTAAGCGTTTGCCTGTTTGTAGCTTGCTGTTTTCCACCTTGGTATTGAGTTGAGAGACCGTGGCGATCTTCACGATGTCGTACGGAGGTACTAGCAGGTCAAAGTCCAAAGTGTACTGCATGGCCGTCTGAATGATATCGATCAATGCCTCCTTAGACACCACCTGAGATCCGAATGTCCCACTGTGATAGTCCGTCTGACGCTTCCCCTCCACAAAGAACTGTTGCTCCCGATTGATGAACAAACGTCCCACAAGATACCCCAAATCCTCTGCACGGTTGTACTTGAAAGAGTCGGCGAGGAAGTTGTACATATTGATGACCCCACAGTACGAGTTGAGGCGATCGCGCTCGACGTACGAAAGACGCCAGATCGAGTGGTCTCGGTCAAACTCGAATACGTTCGTATGCATGCTAAAGAGCAAAACATCTCCCGCAAGGCGAACCTCTGCCTCAAACTTGCCACGGTCGCGGTATTCAAGACGGACGCGTCGATCAAGATCCTTTAGGTAAGGATTGAGGTCGTTGACCAATTCGTGCAGGATCTCCTTGAGTTGATTGAAAACCTCGAAGGTCTGGTCATAAACCTCCGTCTTCGTCGTGGACTTCGCTACCAGAGTCTCCACGATAGCACGACCTTTGGGGTCAAGCTGCTCTAGATCCTGAATCGGGCTCTTTTCCTCTTGTTCCATGATGTCGTTTAATAAGCTCTTGCGAACAACACGCGTTGGTGCGAAGGTTTCCCCGTGCGGATGCACGTTCCCTCTTCTGGAGTGCTATCCAACGGGACGCAACGAATCGTCGCCTTCGTCTCTTCCTTGATGAGCGCCTCCGTCTCCGGAGTCCCATCCCAGTGCGCAGCAACAAACCCCCCTTGCTCGTCCAAAACACGCTTAAATTCGTCGTAGGTATCTACCCGACGAATATTGGATTCTAAGAAATGGAGCGCACGATTGTACATATCTTGTTGCATCTGCGCTAGCAGAGCTGGTATCCGCTTTGCTAGCCCCGCCATCGGTTCGACACGCTTTTCAAGTGTATCGCGACGCGCAAGCTCTACCGTCCCACTCGCAAGGTCGCGAGGCCCAATAGCCACTCGTAACGGAATCCCATGCATCTCGTGCTCTGCAAACTTGAATCCTGGTTTCAGATTGTCGCGGTCGTCAAACTTTGCTACGAGCCCCTCGGCACGCAACTCTGCTAGTAGTTTTTCTGCTGCTGCGCGGATCTGCACGCGCTCCTCTTCGGTCTTGTAAATTGGAACGATTACCACGTGCACCGAAGCTAGCTTGGGCGGAAGGACGAGACCATTGTCGTCGGAGTGGGTCATGATCAACGCCCCTATGAGGCGAGAGGAAACACCCCACGACGTCGCCCAAACATACTCTAGCTTTCCATTCACATCCGCATATTTTACATCAAACGCCTTCGCAAAGTTTTGACCAAGGAAGTGAGACGTACCCGCCTGAAGCGCCTTCCCATCCTGCATCAGTGCCTCTATGCAGTAGGTATCCACCGCACCCGCAAAACGCTCGGTCTCCGACTTTACCCCCACGATTACGGGCACGGCCATCCACTCGCGGGCAAATTTCGCATAGACCTGTACCATCTTCTGTGCCTCTTCCACAGCCTCCTCGCGGGTTGCATGTGCTGTATGCCCCTCCTGCCATAAAAACTCTGCCGTGCGTAGGAAAAGACGCGTACGCATCTCCCAACGTACGACGTTCGCCCATTGGTTGATAAGCAAAGGGAGGTCGCGGTAGGACTGTATCCAACCCTTGTAGGTGTTCCAAATGATGGTCTCTGACGTCGGGCGAACGATAAGCTCCTCCTCCAACTTTGCCGCTTCGTCCACAACCACCGATCCCCCCTCGGGCGAGGTCTTCAGACGGTAGTGCGTTACCACCGCGCACTCCTTCGCAAACCCCTCTACGTGCTCTGCTTCACGACTCAAATAAGATTTTGGTATGAAGAGGGGAAAATAAGCGTTCTCATGACCCGTTTCTTTAAAGAGCGTGTCAAGGGTGCGTTGCATCTTCTCCCAGATCGCATAGCCCCGAGGACGGATGACCATACACCCGCGAACGCTGCTGTAATCTGCCAATTGAGCCTTTACGACCAAGTCGGTATACCATTGCGAATAATCCTCGGCACGTGCCGTCAATTCTTTTGCCATCCGTCAATATTTTTGGTATGGTGTTTGTTCCTTTCCATGTAAGCGGTTCTATCGAGGGGCGAATCCCAAGAATAACCGCACAAAATAACCAAATAAAATAGACATACAGGCTATAACAGCGACCTAAATACACTGACCATCATGAAAAACGTATTCTTTCGGATCTCATTTATCGGGATCATAGGGAGCGCACTCATCACTTTAGCCCCCTGTATACTGCAGGCGCAAACGCCTTACGACGACTCCTACGTCACTAAAACCTCTATCAAGAAAGAGGCTGAGCGAGCCAAGGTAGAACGAGAGGCTGCAGAGGCACGAGAGGCCGAATATCGCAAGGCAATGAGTACCGCAAAGCAAGAACCACAAGAACAAATAAAGAAACCAGAAGACTTCGCTACCTATGCCGAGTATCGAGAGTACCTCGACGCGCTAGGAAAACGTACCGCAGCCAAGGCAAACCAAAACCAGACGACCTCGTCTGTGAGCACCTCCTCTTACACACAACCTTCCTATACACAACAAAGTACCTCCGCCAACGGGACGGTGGTCAATAACTATTACGTCAATACCGACCCCGTACAGACCACCACCGTCGTTTGTGACCCGTGGTGGGATACACCCTCCCTCACGATGTCCCTCTTCTTCGACCCGTGGTACTGTACCTCGTACCGTGTGCGCTACTATCGTCCCTCCTATACCTACTGGTACGACCCTTTTTGGTACGACCCATGGTGGGGCTCCTCTTGGAACTATCATGGGAGCTACTCTTGGAGCTATAGTGGAAACTATCACCACGGCTATCACCACGGATATGCACACGGTTACTACAACGGATATTGGGATGGATACTACGACGGTGCCTACGGTGGGTATATCCCCCCACAAGTACCCCTCTACAGCCCACGCGAACGGGTGATGTACGGCAAGGAGCTACCCTCCACTACACGCTCCGCGGGGTCTATGTCTGGCTATGGACAGGTGCAACGCTCCGCCTCCGCACAACAAATGCGTAGCGACTACTACAAAGCGCCTACACGCCACGATAGCGAAGGCGCGCGTGGAAACTATACTCCTAGCTATACGTCTCCAGAGAATGGTAACTCTCGTTCCTATAACAACGGTTCGTGGCAAGGAAATACACGACACGAGTC
Source organism: uncultured Bacteroidia bacterium (assembly GCA_963543925.1). Taxonomy (GTDB): domain Bacteria; phylum Bacteroidota; class Bacteroidia; order Bacteroidales; family CAJPTX01; genus Bacteroides_D. Next base: position 25,718 of record CAUUCP010000023.1, read on the forward strand.
AAATACACCTCCCGCTACCCGTCGTGACTACTATGCTGCACCGCAAGCCCCTACCCGCAACTCCTACGACAATGGCGGGCGCTCCTCCACACCTACCCGTACCTATACGACCCCATCGCGGAGCTATGACGCACCAACGCGTCGCTCTTCCTCCGATACCCCATCGCAATCCTCTACTACGCGACGTGGCACATCAAACGACCAACCTACTCGCAATTCGGGCAACTCAGGTTCGGGGATTCAACAATCGACCCGACGCTAGTCCCCACTCTGTTACAACCCAAAAATAACAGCTGAGAATGCATACTACAAAGCTCTTTCTAGCCTATTTGGCCCTCTATAGTATACTTGCTAGCGCTCTGTACGCACAAGATGCCAACAACTTGGTGCAGTACTCACAACACCTGCCTACCTCTACGGCTCGCTCCGTAGGGATGGGCGCGGCAATGGGAGCCGTCGGGGGGGACTTCTCCACCCTGTCTACAAACCCCGGGGGACTCGGGCTCTACCGTTCTAGTGACGTAGGCGCTACGTTCAATTTCGCATTGCATCTAGGAAAAGATACCTACCGTGGCAATCCCTATACAACCCCTACCGTGGATGCTAAGATTGGAGGTATCGCGCTCGTGATGAACTTCCCTATCAATCGTGAATCACAGGAGGGTGTGGTAGATTTCAACTTCGGGATCGCGTATAACCAACTCGCCAACTACGACTGCGCCTTCACTGCACGCGCACACAACGCAGAACACTCCTTCCTCGATGCCTTGGTGGCGGAAACCAACTCCCTCGGGCTAACACCAGACCATTTCGATAATGAAGACGCTGCCTACCGTGCCTACAACTGGTATATGGTCGCCGCGAGAAAGGTTTTCCTCATGGAACCCGTTGATGCCAACGGAAACTACCTCACGAAAAACAATCCCAATCCCTTCAAGGAGTTCATCGGAGCCCTGCGACGCGGTGACGAGGTAGAGCAACGACAGACCCTTTACCAAGTCGGACACCTCGGAGAGATCGATATCTCTGGTGCTATCAACATCTCTAACCGATTGTTTCTGGGAATAACCCTCGGGCTACAAGAGTTTGACAGACGCTGGGACAAAGAACATTTGGAAGAAAATGTAGTCTTCGGAGCTGCCTCCGAGCTCGACCGCTTCAAATTCTTAGAAAGTGGTAACGAAGAAGGTTTTGGGGTCAATCTCAAGATGGGCGCTGTCGTGCGTACGTCTGACTATCTGCGCTTAGGGGTCGCCTTTCATACCCCGACGGCCATGTCCGTCGAATCCTCTTATGGGATAGAAGCGGAGGCATACTACAAAACGAACCCAGCTTACAAGAACACTAAAACGCCAAGAGGCGTCGTAAAATACGCGTTTTATGGACCTATGCGCGCTATGGGCTCAGTGGGGCTCATGCTCGGAGAATATGGGCTCTTCTCGGCCGATTATATCTACTCGCACTACCCGTTGATGTCTTTCGCCAACAAGGCCGTCTATACCGCACACAACGAGTTTATACAAAAGGAGCTGCGCGGAACCCACGAGCTACGCGCTGGGCTCGAAATCTTAGCCCTGCCATTTGTATACCGTCTAGGAGGAGGCTATCTCTCCTCAGCCTATAGCAACAATTTGTTGATGGCCTACGGTCCACGTTATTATGCATCAGCAGGGTTCGGTATCGCTGTCGATGGATTCTATTTCGACCTCGCATATCGACACCTCTGGCAGTACGGAGAAGCCTACCTCTACAAGTATGGCTCCATGGTAGAGGCCTATACAGAACGTCGTGACTTCGAAGGACTCTTGATGGCTACCATAGGGTTGCGTTTCTAAAGAGGCTCGATCGGGTACCACCAAGTAGGGGAGAGCAGAGACCACCATCTTGCTAGGTTACCATCCTGCACTATCCTGTTGCAGCCACTCGTGCGGCGGGGACTATTGCCTCTGTACCTCTTTTGTAACATAGGAATCATACGCTCCCACCAAGGTCGTATTATGCGTCTCGATCGTTACCTTGCCGAGAAGGATTTACTACCCTCTCGTACGCTCGCCCAGAAGGTTATCCGCTTGGGAGGAGTACAGCTTAACGGCGTTGTGATCGTAGACGTCGCGCACGAAGTGCAACCTACCGATACCGTCTCCCTGGCACATCTCCCCCTTATGGATTTCGTATCGCAGGGTGCCCTCAAGCTGGTCAAGGCGCTTCAGCTCTTTGACCTCAATTTTCACGGGTTACGGGTTTGGGATATTGGCGCCTCCACAGGTGGGTTTACACAGTGTGCCCTGCAGTACGGTGCGCGTGTGGTCTACGCCACCGACGTCGGACATGATCAGTTACACCCGACACTGCGCAGCGATACCCGAGTACGAAACTTCGAGGGGCTTAATGTCAAAGAGGTCACTGCACAACTCTTCGCACCCACTGAGGGTATCGACGTCGCCGTGTGCGACGTCTCGTTCATTTCTCTAGCTGCTATCTTCCCTGTCATGGCTCCCCTGTTACCCGAGGGGGGATGGGCGATTGTCTTAGTAAAACCGCAGTTTGAAATGGGTGAGCGTTTTGCCGATAAACAGGGCGTAGTACGTGGAAAAAAAGTTCACGTGCGAATCTTAGAACAGGTCATACAGGCGGCGCTTGCACACGGTTTATCGCCATGTGGCTTGACTTATAGCCCATTGGGCGGAGGACGACAGAAGAATATCGAATACCTCCTTTGGGTAAAAAAAACGGTTGAACAAGACCACCAGACCCTCCTCCATATCCCCAGCGTAGTAGAGCAGGCACACGTGAACCTAGGGGCGTAAACCGTGATGATACTCTCACTAGGGTAGGGCAGTCGTGTGCTGTCACTAAAGATGTGGTGGGGGAGTGTCCGTAAAAGGGGGTATAATATTCCTACCGCTGCTAGATGACTAGCTCCCCACTATCCGTCACTACGTCCCATTTTCCGTTTTCTCTTAAACAAGAAACGCCCCCCGACCGAGTCATGTCAGGAGGCGTGTTGTTTGCTTTTTTATTCAGAGGCGTCGACTATGCGTCGATATTCGCGTACCGTGCGTTCTCTTCGATGAATTGACGACGTGGGGCTACCTCATCCCCCATCAGCATATCAAAGACGCCAGCCGTCCCCTCTAGGTCGCTTATCATCACCTGACGCAAGAGACGCTTCTCAGGATCCATGGTCGTATCCCAGAGCTGATCGATGTTCATCTCCCCAAGACCTTTGTAGCGCTGTACCATCACACTCTGCTCCTTACCGTCCGTGGAAAACTCCTCTATAGCCTGTAGACGCTGCTGCTCTGTCCAGCAATAGCGCTGCATCTTCTTCCCTCGACGTACTAGGTAGAGAGGGGGCGTCGCGATGTAGACATGACCGTTGAGAATCAGCTCCTTCATGTTCTTGTGGAAGAAGGTCAAGATGAGCGTCGCAATGTGACTACCGTCCACATCGGCATCCGTCATGATAATCACCTTGTTATAACGTAGTCCCGAAAGGTCGATTTCGTCGCTAAACGAACCGTCTGGGTTCATTGCATACTTGACCCCCAAGGCTGCGTATATGTTGTTGATCTCCTCGTTTTTCGCAGCATGAATACCCTGCATCTTCTGCACGTTGAGTATCTTACCACGGAGCGGTAAAATGGCCTGAAACTTCGAGTCGCGGCACTGCTTTGCATTCCCGCCCGCCGAGTCTCCTTCGACCAAGAAAAGCTCGGTATGCAACGGATCGCGATCCGCACAATCTGCGAGCTTCCCAGGGAGTCCCGCACCACTGAGCACCGTCTTCCGATTGCTCATATCCCGAGCCTTGCGCGCTGCAATACGACCCGCTGCAGACAGTACGATGCGGTCGACAATCATCTTGGCATCCCGAGGGTTCTCTTCGAGGTACTGCGTCAGAGCCTCCGATACGGCTTGGCTTACCGAGGCGGTCACCTCGGGATTCCCTAGCTTAGTCTTCGTTTGACCCTCGAACTGCGGTTCTGCGATCTTTACCGAGACGATCACCGTGAGTCCCTCGCGGAAGTCATCACTCGTGAACTCCTCCTTCAGCTTTGCGATCGAACTATTCTTGCTCTCTACATACGGCTTCAGCGTACGCGTGAGTCCCAGACGAAAACCCTGAAGATGCGTCCCGCCTTCGAGGGTGTGGATGTTGTTCGCAAAAGAATACTCCTTCACCACACGAGACTCGTGATAGGTCATCGCGATCTCTACAGGAATACCGTTCTTTTCCGTCTCGATAAAGATGGGATTCTCCAAAAGCGACGGGGTCGACTTATCGAGAAACGCAATGTAACTCTTCAGTCCCTCTTCACTATAAAAGACCTCGCGCCGAGGCTTATGTTCCTCATTATCGCGGTGGTCTTCCAAAGAGATCCGAATCCCCTTGTTCAAGAAAGCCAGCTCCTGCAAACGAAGTGCTAAGATATCAAAGCGGTAGTCCGTGGTTTGGGTAAAGATCGAAGCATCGGGGTGAAAGGTTACCGTCGTACCCGTGCTCGCATCATCGCCCATACATACCACAGGCGCTAGCGCCTTCCCCTTGGAGAACTCCTGCCGCCAGAGCTTCCCATCACGACGTACCTCAGCGACCAATAGGTCGGAAAGCGCATTCACACACGAGACCCCCACTCCGTGAAGACCTCCTGAAACCTTGTACGAGCCCTTGTCAAACTTCCCTCCAGCATGCAGACGCGTCATGACCACCTCCAGGGCGGAAACCCCCTCCTTCTCGTGAAGATCTACAGGTATCCCACGTCCGTTGTCCTGCACCCGAACGCTACCGTCCGCCAAGATATCTACCTCTATGTGGTCGCAATAACCCGCTAATGCCTCGTCTATCGAATTGTCTACCACCTCATAAACCAAGTGGTGTAAACCCTTCTCCCCCGTATCCCCGATGTACATCGCGGGGCGCTTGCGCACGGCTTCCAACCCCTCGAGGACTTGAATACTATCCGCCGAATACGACTCTCGCCCTTGCTCCAACTGCTCGTCTGTCATCTTTCGTAATCTCATACTTTAGTATGAAACAAAGGTAGTAAAAATGTGCCACTTAGTGTAGATTCCTATGACGTCGCAGGGAAAGATGCTACCCCCTATTGACCCTCTACGGGGGGCGTTAGCTCCCTAACACCTCACGGGTGATTTCCCACCCCTCCTTCAGTAGGTAAAGTGATAAACAGCCTAAAAGAATATAGCGGATTACACTCGCCCCTATACGCACCGCAAACCGAGCGCCGAGCCAACCTCCGAGCCCAAAACCGAGCGCAAGCACGATACTGAATTTCCATGCCACCTCCCCCAAGTAGATGTAGATCGGGAGCACCACCGCAGCATTCGCCAGTTGCGCTATCACCTTTACGATATTCGCACGTAGGAGATCCATCCCCCCCACCACTACCATCACAGCCATCATCAGATACCCAGAGCCCACCTGGATAAATCCCGCATAGATCCCCGAAAGGAACATCAACACCACGACCCACACCTTGTGACGTATCGCCTCACTTGCCTCCGATTGCTGACGAAGCCAGCTACGCTGGTGGGTACTCAGCAGTACCAACATCCCCACCATTACGATATCTATGAGGTAGCGAAAAACCTCGCGAGCGAAGTATTGCGTCAGCAATGCGCCCAAGATTGCCCCCACGATGACAGGAACTACACCCCACCACGTACCCCTGTCAGGTTTTACCCCTCGCGAAGCATAGCCCTGAAGCGAAAAGAGCGATTGTACCAAGATACCCAGACGGTTCGTCCCATTCGCGAGGGAAGCACTAAGTCCACCAAACATCAGGGCGGGAAGGGTCAGTAACGAACCACTCCCTGCCATCGCATTGATAAAGCCAGCTCCTACACCAGCCAATGCTATCAGAGTTAACACGAGTATTTCCGACATCCTACAACGAGCGTTCTACTATCGAAAGGTAGAAAATTTGGAGCAAAAAGAAAGGCGACCATCCTACGATGATCACCCCTCCGAACTTGCTAGCCTCAGGACGCAACCGCGTCTTGAACACCCCGATACTAACGGTCTACTAAGATTTTACGCACACTCTGACCACCCTCTGGGCTTGTCAAGCGGAGAAGATAAAGACCATGAGGCAGAGAAGACGCGTCTAACGTAGTAAATCCTGCGTTTAATACACCCGTTTGTATGTAATTGCCACTCGCATCTATTAGCGCGTAAATAACGCCTTCCTGCGCGATATTTTGGATATAGAGGCGGTCTCTCACAGGGTTCGGTCCCACCGTAATCGCTGCCAAGCGTGAATCCTCCACAGCACCCCCGATGTCACTCCCGTCCGCGGTGAAGCTTACCGTTATCTTCAACGACGCAGCATCTACATAGACTTCCCCCTTGTAGGTCTTCTGATCCGTAGTCGTCAGCTCTATTTTGCTCTTTTCCGACGTACCGTCGCGAAGGACGTATACTGCACACGTACTGGATGCATCTGCCTTGGTGGCTTCTATCTTCAGCAGCGTCCCACGACGTACAGGCCCCGACGCGGTAAGCTCTTTCTGCGCACCATTTTCCGTATAACTTACCTTCAGCGTACCACGGCTTGCGGGCGGCGTGACGATGGTTACCTGAGCCTCGTTAGACACATAACGAATGTCAATGTTCAGATCCAAGATTCCATCTAGGGGGATTTTCCCTACGTACTTTTTTCCCTCTTCCTTCAACTCTACATACTTCTTCTGCCCCACTTGCGTGGTATAGATCACCTCGGGGATCTTATCCAATTTCTTCGACGTTAGTGAAATGTGCAACGCTTCCGTCCCCGTAGGAATCCCGCCCGAAGACTCTAGCTTCTTAGACGATTGGTCTTTTTTATTCTGGTACGAGATCTCCAACACACCATCCGCTGCATCGGGTGCCTTGAAGTTCACATTGATGCGGTCGGTAAAGGTCACTTCGTACACCACCTGTGTTACTTTCGTGTCCTTTTTGAACCCCAGTGCGAGCTGGTAGTAACCATCTCTCGGTCGTTCCTTCAATACTTCGACCTTGCGTACCTCTTGCCCATCAATAGTCGTTATTGATTCTACCTTATACAGATCTTGACGAGGTGTTGCTTCGTAATGAGGACGCGGGGCAAGAAAATAAAAACGCTCATCGCACGGAACATCGTAAGTCTTCTCCGATTCATCGTCATCATTCAATTTCTTTACCCTGACGAGCACTTTGCTGGGGTCTGGGGTCTTACCGTCTTCTTTCGAATCCCAGATATCTACATATCCGTGACCTCCTTTTATCACAATCTTCACAGGTACCTTGTCCAATGCCAATAGCCCAGACTTTCCCAAAAAGCCCAAACAAAGGAGCAACAACAACGCAGCCCAAGTCTTCTTCAACTTCATCTTTCTTCTCTTCCCAATACAATTATCTTTTTTCTACTATATATAACGCCCCGTGAGGCTCTTTTCGCATTTCGCAATCTCCGCAGGCGTACCCTCTGCGACGATAGTCCCACCAGAAGACCCTGCCCCAGGACCCATGTCGATGATCCAGTCCGCCTGTCGGATCACATCCAAATTATGCTCAATCAATACCACCGTATGACCGTGAAGCAAGAGCGCATCAAAGAGTTGCAACAGCCGGTCTATATCCGCAATGTGCAGCCCCGTCGTCGGCTCGTCAAAAGCAAAGAGCGTCGGCGGATAACTCTGCGGATCCGCCAAATAGAGCGAAAGCTTCAAGCGTTGCGCTTCCCCACCACTCAGGGCCGACGTACCAATCCCCAGCTGCAAATACCCCAACCCCACGTCCTCTAGCACTTGTAACCGTTTCACAATGCGTTTGGTTACAGTAGACTCATCTTCACGGAAAAAACGCAACGCCTCCGAGATGGTCATCGACAGCACATCGTAAATACTCTTGTCACGATACTTCACCTCCAAGATCGCCTCCTCAAAGCGCTGACCATGGCACTTCTCACACTTTACCTCAACGTCGGCCATAAACTGCATCCCGATCACCTCAACACCCATCCCCTCACACGCCTCGCAACGACCACCTGGTGCGTTGAAGGAAAAAAGAGCCTTCGAGTAATTCATATTCTTAGCCAACGGTTGCGAAGCAAAAAGCTCGCGGATGTCGTCGTAGGCACGTATCAACGTTACGGGGGTCGAGCGCAACGACCGCGCCAAGGGATCCTGATCTATAAACTCTACCGCGAGCGGCGACGAATGGACATACGCTACCTCGCTGTAGTTGCGCACCGCAGGGCGCGTCTTATTGACGATGCTCTGCAGCGCTGGGATCAGTGCCTCACGCACCAAGCTCGATTTCCCCGATCCACTCACCCCCGTCACTACCGTCAGTACTCCCAGCGGGAGGCGAAGCGTGAGGTCGTGAATATTGTTCACAAAGACGTTTTTCAGTACCACGTGCGCACTTTGCACTTCCCGCCTCTTGCGCGGTGTGAGCTTGAGACGCCCAGATAAATACCCCCCCGTCAGGCTCTCGGAACACGCCTCGATGCCCTCCCGATCGCCTACGTAGACCACACGCCCCCCCTCCGACCCCGCCCGAGGGCCTAGGTCGATCAGCGTGTCGGCGGCGCGCAAGATATCCAAGTCATGTTCCACTACGAGTACCGTGTTGCCTTGGTCACGCATCTTACGCAGGATCTCCAGTAGCCGCTCCGTATCCACACTATGCAAACCGATACTCGGCTCGTCGAGGATATAAAGCGCACCTACAAGCGAGCTCCCGAGCGACGTCGCTAAGTTGATACGCTGCGTCTCCCCCCCCGAGAGGCTACTCGCTAAACGGTTGAGGGTGAGATACCCGACCCCCACGTCGAGCAGATACCCGATCCGGGTACGCAACTCTGTCAGCACGCGCTGACTGACCTGTGTATCGTGCGCGTCAAATGTGAGATGATTGAGGAAGGAGCTTAACTCCGACAAAGGGAGGTCTACGAGATCCGTCAGTGCACGTCCGTCAATCTTCACCCAACGAGCCTCCTCACGCAACCGTTTGCCATGGCACATAGGACAGGTCGTCTTCCCCTTGAAACGAGACAGCATGATACGGTTCTGTACCTTGTGACGCTGCGATTCAAGGTAAGAAAAGAATTGGTTGATCCCCCACACCTCATCCCCATCTCCATTCCACAGAAGGTCTTTCTCCTGCTCCGAGAGTTGATAATAAGGACGATGGATCGGGAAATTGTAACGTGCCGAAAGCTTTATAAACTCCTCCAAACATTCATGCATCACATTCCCACGCCAGCAGAAAACCGCATCGTCATAGACCGAAAGGAGCTTGTCTGGGATCACCAAATCTTCGTCTATCCCCATCGTGCGACCATACCCCTCGCAAGTCGGACAGGCACCTTGCGGATTATTGAAATTGAAGAGGGCAGGGGAGGGGGGCTGGAACGTAATCCCATCCGCCTCTAGACGCGCACTGAAGTCGTGGTAAGCATAACCGCCCCCTTCCGTCATAACCGCTACGCGACATGCAGAATCCCCTTCGCGAAAGGCAGACTCCACCGAATCGCCACAACGCATCCGAAACTCGGGCGTGTGGGTCACCTCAAAACGGTCTATCAACAGGTAAAGAGCCCCGCCATCACGGTAGGTTGCTTCTATCTCGGGTGCATCAAGGTCATAGACGCCCCCTTGTGTAAAGAGACGTGTGTAACCGTCGAGCTTGTAGATATCGAGTTGTACGGAAAGAGCCTCCAGATCGGGGACATTGATTGGGGCGAGTAGCAGCAGCCGTTTCCCCTCCTGCGCCACGATGAAGTCCACCACGTCTTTGGTCGAATGGATCTTGATCTCCACCCCCGATACTGGGGAAAAGATCTTGCCCACCCGTGCATACAGCAGACAGAGGTACTCATAGATCTCCGACATCGTACCCACGGTAGAGCGCGGGTTACGGTTGCTCACACGCTGCTCTATGACTATGGCGGGCGGTATCCCCACTATACGACGTGCCTCGGGTTTGGGTAACCGATCGAGGAACTGACGTGCATAGGACGACAAACTCTGTACGTATCGACGATGTCCCTCGGCATAGAGCGTATCAAAAGCGAGCGACGATTTGCCTGATCCCGAGAGTCCAGACAACACAACCAACTGTCCGCGAGGAATCTCAAGCCGTTCTATATCAAGGTTGTTTACCCGAACCCCCTCCAGCAAGATCGTCCCACCTACTCCCTTATGTGCCATCGTTTACTCGCAATTCTTTTACTACTACCGTGCTACAAAGATACCGAAAGGGAAAAGAACGGACGGCGTACGGGGATTTCTTGTCTAAGAAATACGACCGATTTTGCGAGGCCAAGATATTCGAAGGTATGGGTATGTGGACAATGGACTGTACCTAATCAATACCCACAATGGTATCAAAGGCAAGCTCCCTCGCATCGATATCAACGACTACCCTGCAGTAAAGGCTCACCTAGACCAGTACTGGGACAAAATAGCCTCGCGCATCGACAGGGGAGCTACGCCGTACAATCTGCGTAACTGCGCTTATATGGACGATTT
>CAUUCP010000024.1:0-35919 GCA_963543925.1 uncultured Bacteroidia bacterium
CGCTGTTCACTCATCTTTCCTTGTCGTTGGTTTATACAAAGATAAGGCTATTGTCCTAAGAAGTGTACAAAATCACCCGACCACCGCCCCCTTTTCTCCCCCCCTTCCACACCACCACTTTAGAAAATCCTAAAGCTCTATTTCTATACAACTTACTAAATAACGCAATATCGAAATGATAAAATACGCCAATATTATAGTCTATTTCCCCACCCAATTTACCGACGCTACACCGACGCTACATAGACGGAACAGCGAGGGAACAAAGGCTCTACACGCGCTCCCCCCGTAGTTCGCTTAGCATATTTAGGAATACATAAAGCGTCATTAGCCCCCCGATCGCCTACCAGCCCCCCGTGATATTTATACCCTCTTCCCGAACAGTAGCCTACTCGCCCGAATTACCCAAGCTGCGAGCGCAGCGCTTTTTACTACGAAGCCTTAGGGCACAAAAAAAGGGCGTAGCAAACGCTACACCCTCAACTAACTAACGTGGAAACAACTTATTTACTTCGCCAATGAGATCACACCAGTAGGGCAAACATCTGCGCAAGAACCGCACTCCGTGCAAAGGTTCGGATCGATCTTATAGATATCCCCTGCGCTGATTGCCTCTACGGGGCACTCGCCCTGGCAAGATCCACATGCTACACAACCATCACCTATTAAGTATGCCATCTTATTTCCCTTTCCTTGTGTTTGTTTCTACTTCTAAGACGATGCAAATGTAGTGTAAAGATGCATACATAAATCACCAGAAATGGGGATGTCCGCTATTTGTAATCAAATTGGTTATTCTAAATAAGCGATAGGCTAGGCTGGCGCTGGCTTCGTGACCATTATTTCGCTCTGTTGTTTAGAATGCTCGCCTCGCACTTTATAGCCATTCTACGAATACAGATCCCTATTTTGAGGGATCGCTGCTCGAGTAGAAGAGATAGTCCATCGGCAAATCGTGCGGTTCGCACGGGACGTGCGCGACTAGCTGTTCTCGCAAGCACACCCCGACTTTTATCGCCTGTGGCATCTGAGGCAAGAGGCGATCATAGTATCCCCGCCCCCGTCCCAGTCGCTGGCGTTCTGTGTTGCTAAAGGCTACGCCTGGGACTATCACCAGATCTACCTCCCCAGCAGCGACTCGCTGTGTCCCTTGCGGCTCTAAGATGCCAAAGGGCGGCTGAGGGTGCAGGCACGCCGAGCCAGTGTATTCATAAAGCTCAAGGTCGTTACCCTTTACCACAGGAAGCAAAAAGCGTTTCCCTGGCGCAGCATACCAACTATTGATAAACTCCTCCGTCGGCAGCTCATCGGGGAGTGCCCAATACGCAAGGAGGGTCGCCGCCTCTCTAAAGAGGGTTTGGCTTGTGAGCTGGGAAAAAACATCCCGCGCTTGGCGTTCCATCTCCGCTCGCGTCAGTCCCGACTTACGCCGCTTTATCTCCTGCCGCAAGGCTTTCTTATCCTCTCTGATATCCATTTCGTCTAGGGTCTATATTTCGATTGTTGTAAAAGAGTTTCTGCTGGAAGAGCAAAGAGACCCTCCAGCCCTATCTCGGGGTGGGCTCGACGGTAGCTCCAGACGATGCGGTAGCCTACCCAATTCACGGCCTCGCCAGGAGATTGCTGCCCAAAAGCACTCGTAAAAGGCGCTGGGCGAGTGAACTGACTCACCAGCAATTGATTCTTTTCGTACAACAGACGTTTCTCCGACAAATAGGTCCACACCTCACGCTCCGAAGCCTCCAGCCAATCGAGAGCAGTGGCACTGTACTGAAGAGAGAGCGTATCCCCCATCTCTGGAAGAACCTCCTCGATAACCGCCTTCAGCTTCCCATTGTAGATCATCTGTTCCAAAATGCTCGGACGCGACGTACCGAGCGGAAACTCACTCGAGAGCCAAGACTCCAAGGCGCGCGGTACGATGTCCTCGGGACGCATCTGGGCTGCCAAGTAACGAGGCATCCCAAGGGCTGTATAGAAGGAGGATTCCGCGCCAAGAAAACGGTCGAGACCCACCGCCAAAAGAGAATCCGCTACCAAGAAAGAGGCTAGAAAACCACTGTGGTAGTAACAGAGGCGAGGCATTGGACGCCCCGGTAAGAGCGCCTGCAAACGAGCAAAGGCCTGCTGTAACGATGCATCTGGACGTTTACCCAAGGGGAAGACCCTAAGAATCGTATCCTCCACCCGACGGATAAGGGTGTCCGCCGCAAAGCGCTGCAGTATGTTCGCCGAAGACTCCTCTGGCGATGCCCCTAACAGTTGACCCCAGAGCGTCGCCATCTGACTATCCTGCTCAGACACTTTTGCTACACCCTCTGGGCTCAAGAGCAAGGAATCAAAACTCGGGAGGGGCGGGAAAGTCCCTCTATCAATCTGCGCGGTATCACGACACGCTGTAAACAAACCAAGCAGTAACAGAGTTACAATAACGAAGCGGAGCTTGAACATCCCAAGTATCGGTTTCATGGCAATTTGATGAGAATCTACTACCTTTATTCGTGGATCAACGTACCGCAAAGGTTAATATTTTGAATAAATGACAGACTTGGAGATCGCACACGGCGCTACCATGCGCCCTATTTCTGAAATAGCCACAACCCTCGGTCTACCTGCCGAAGAGATGATACAATACGGGAAGTACAAAGCCAAAATCCCACTACGCTATCTACGCCCCGAACAGATGGGAAAGAGTAAGCTCGTACTCGTCTCCGCTATCTCCCCCACGCCTGCAGGAGAAGGAAAGACGACCGTCTCCATCGGGTTGTCGCAGGCTATGAACCGTCTTGGGCGAAAGACCACCGTCGTACTACGAGAGCCTTCCCTAGGACCCGTCTTTGGGGTAAAAGGTGGCGCTACGGGCGGAGGATACTCCCAAGTCCTACCCATGGAGGATATCAACCTTCACTTCACCGGAGACTTCGCCGCCATCGAGAAGGCTCACAACCTCCTAGCTGCCCTCATCGACAACAATATCCAGAACAAGAAGTACTCCCTAGGCATCGACCCTCGAACCGTCAGCTGGAGACGCGTCATGGATATGAACGACCGTTCCCTGCGTACGGTCATCGTCGGACTCGGAGGTACCGCCTCGGGCATCCCGCGGGAGACGGGATTTGATATTACTGCCGCCTCCGAGGTCATGGCTATCCTTTGCCTCGCCGAAAACTTCCAAGACCTCAAGCGACGCCTCGGTAACATCTTTGTCGGATATACTTACGACAAAAAGCCTATCTACGCGCGAGACCTCAATGCCCAGGGAGCCATGGCGGCCCTGCTCAAAGACGCCATTATGCCCAACCTCGTACAAACCCTAGAGGGTACCCCTGCGATTATTCATGGAGGTCCTTTTGCCAATATCGCACAGGGGACAAACTCGGTCATCGCCACAAAAATGGCACTCAGTTACAGCGACTTTGTCGTTACCGAAGCCGGGTTCGGGTTCGACCTCGGGGCTGAGAAGTTCATGGACATCAAGTGTCAGTCCGCAGGATTACACCCAGATGCCGTGGTCCTCGTCGCTACCGTGCGTGCCCTGAAATACCACGGAGGGCAGAACGTAAAAGAGCTCACAACGCCAAGCCTAGAGAATCTCAAAAAAGGGATTGGAAACCTACAGAAGCATATCGAAAATATGTCGCTCTTCGGCATTTGTCCCGTCGTGGCGATCAACCAGTTCGCGAGTGACACCCCCGAGGAACTCAACTTTATCATCAATACTTGCCAAGAACTCGGCGTGCCCTGCGTCGTAGCAAACGTATGGGGCGAAGGAGGGAAAGGGGCGCAAGCCTTAGGAGACATGGTCATCAAAGTGGCAGAACAGTGCACAGCTACCTTCACGCCTCTCTATCAGTGGGATTGGACGCCTGAGAAAAAGATCGAGACCATCGCAAGTAAAGTGTACGGTGCCAAGGCCGTAGACTATACCCCACAGGCCAAGGCTGCCCTCAAGACGGTCTACGATCTCGGGCTAGATAAACTACCGATCTGTATCGCAAAGACCCAGAAGTCCCTCTCCGACAACCCAGATCTCCTCGGACGTCCAAAAGATTTTGTCGTTACGGTGCGTGATATAGAAATCGCAGCAGGAGCTGAGTTTATCATTCCGATCACGGGAACCATCATGCGTATGCCAGGCTTGCCACCCGTCCCCTCAGCGGAAAAGATCGATATCGATAACGACGGAAATATTACAGGGCTTTTCTAAGAGATCAAGGGGGTACTGCAAATAGGACTATGGGTAGTGTCCGTAAAAGTGTGTAAGAGGCAGCCTATTTCTCCACCTATTGCTCGTTCTTTGTACACACAGTGTAGAGTACTACTTTAGGAATTCATAAACCCATATTTCTATACAGATTCATAGATAATGTAGTGTAGAAATAATGAAATGTGTTATGCGAATGGATGTTTTTCTGCCGAATTGGCAGGGGGCTACACGCAGGCTACACGCCCAGAATACGCCCGGAACACCAGCTCTACCCCGCTCCACCCCGTAGGGCGCCTAGCATATTTAGGAATACATAAAAGCGTCATAAGCCCCCGCTCCCCTACCAGCCCCCGTGAACTTACACACTCTTACAGACACTACCGGGACTGCAAATAGCACTATGGGGATGGGCTACCATAGCCGCGGCACACCTCCCCATTCCTGAAATACGACACACAAAAAAAAGAGACTCGAGTATGCACCTGAGCATGCCCGAGTCTCTATCTCAGAGTTCGCGGCAGCGTCATACGCTACTTGCTGCACAACTCCTCTGAATCGTTAAGCGATGGTGATTTCCTCGCAGAGGTAGACGTCCTGAATCGCATTCAAAAGCGCCACGCCTTCCTTCATCGGCCGTTGGAACGCCTTGCGACCACTGATGAGCCCCGTACCGCCAGCCCGCTTATTCACGATGGCCGTGTAGACCGCCTCTGCCAAGTCCGTTGCGCCTGCCGATGCGCCACCCGAGTTGATAAGCCCAGCACGACCAGCAAAGCAGTTTAACAGCTGATAACGAGTGAGATCGATTGGGTTATCGCTCGTGAGCTCGGTATACACCTTATCGTTCGTCTTCGCGAAGTTGAGCGCCTTGAAACCACCGTTGTTCTCTGGAAGCTTCTGCTTGATAATATCCGCCTGAATCGTCACCCCCAGATGGTTCGCCTGACCTGTAATATCCGCACTTACATGGTAGTCTACACCATCCTTCTTGAACGAGGAGTTACGGAGGTAGCACCACAGCACTGTCGCCATCCCTAGCTCATGTGCACGTTCAAAAGCCTCAGCTACCTCAATGATCTGCTGGTTAGACTCCTCCGAGCCAAAGTAGATCGTCGCCCCTACGCCCGTTGCCCCCAAGTTCCACGCTTCGTCTACCGAACCGTACATGATCTGGTCATACTTGTTCGGATAGGTCAACAGTTCGTTGTGGTTAAGCTTTACGATGAAGGGAATCCGGTGTGCATACTTCCGAGATACAGAAGCCAGCACCCCAAAGGTCGAGGCTACCGCGTTACACCCTCCCTCTATCGCGAGCTTGACGATGTTCTCCGGGTCGAAGTACAACGGGTTCGGGGCAAACGAGGCCGCTGCCGTGTGTTCGATACCCTGATCCACAGGGAGGATCGACACATATCCCGTGCCGCCAAGACGACCGTGATCGAAGATCGACTGCAGGCTACGCAACACCTGAGGCGTGCGGTTCGACGGGGCTACTACACGCTCCACAAAGTCAGAACCTGGAAGGTGCAGCAGCGACTTGTCTACTGTCGTACACTTGTGCTCGAAGAGTGCCTTGCCGCGCTCTCCCATGAGAGTTGAAATTGCTTTGAAATCCATTATAGAAGTATCAGGTATTAGTTTCTTTCTCAAATGTAACACTTTTTCAAGAAAAAACCAGTATATAGCCCAGTATATAGCCCAATAATATACTAGCATACGTCCCCCCAGTACATGCCCCAAAAGAAGCCAGAGGACATGACGCGAAATATGCCCCAGAAAAGCCGCACGCCCCGTTGTCAATTTCAAGAAAACCCCTAATTTTACGCCTGTAATTTAACCACAGGTGCGATAAACACATCAATACATTATAGGAATGGTCGAAAAAGCACGTAAACTTTTGAGAGACTCCGCCTCCGCCCGATGGCTCGCGTTGGTGATGTTGGCTCTGATGATGTTCTTTGCCTACATGTTTGTAGATATACTCTCGCCTCTACAAGCCTTGCTCTCCGAGACCAAGGGGTGGGATCCCAAGGCATACGGCACTTACCAAGGGAGTGAAACCTTCCTCAATGTGTTTGTCTTCTTCCTCATCTTCGCGGGGATTATATTGGACAAGATCGGCGTACGGAATACTGCAGTACTCTCCGGTGTGGTCATGGTGATCGGTGCTGCGATTAAATACTATGCCGTCTCCGACGCCTTCGCGGGAAGTGCCCTCGATACGACACTACAAAATACATGGAACTTCTTCCCATTCTACGAAGGAATGCCTTCCTCTGCCAAGATGGCCGCCATCGGGTTCATGATCTTCGGATGCGGCGTCGAGATGGCAGGAATCACCGTATCTAAGGGGATCGTCAAGTGGTTCAAGGGAAAGGAAATGGCGCTCGCCATGGGATTGGAAATGGCCATCGCGCGTATCGGAGTCGCTGTGGCGGTGATTATCTCCCCGATTTTTGCCCAGATGGGAGGAAAGCCAGACGTCTCCCGCTCCGTACTCTTCTGCATTATCCTACTACTCATCGGTCTGGTATGCTTCTTCGTCTACTTCTTCATGGATAGAAAGCTCGAGAAGGAAATGGGCGACAGTGGCGAAGAGCCCGAAGAACCATTCCAGATCAAGGATTTGGGGAAGATCTTCGGAAGTGGGGTCTTCTGGATTGTGGCGCTCCTGTGCGTGCTTTACTACTCGGCGATCTTTCCTTTTCAAAAGTATGCCATCAACATGTTGCAGTGTAACCTCGGTCTCTCGGGCGAAGATGCGGGTTTTATCTTCGCGGTATTCCCCTTGGGGGCTGCGGCGATTACGCCAGCTCTGGGTAACTTCCTCGACAGAAAAGGAAAGGGAGCGACCATGCTTATCTTCGGCGCCTTGCTCTTGATCATTTGCCACGTCGTGTTCGCAGTTGCTTTGCCTGCCCTCAAGGGATCGGATTCCTTAGGGTCTATCGTGGCTTTCTTTGCGATTGTCCTATTAGGGATTTCCTTCTCCCTCGTTCCAGCATCCCTGTGGCCTAGTGTCCCAAAGCTCATAGACAACCGTCTGTTGGGGTCTGCATATGCCGTCATCTTCTGGATACAAAATATCGGGCTCTTTATCTTCCCGATGCTCATCGGTAGTGTACTGCGTTCTATGAATGTTGGGGTAGAAGACCCCCTACAGTACAACTATACCGTGCCGATGCTCATCTTCGCAGGCTGTGGCGTGGTCGCGCTCATCCTCGGATTGATCCTCAAGGGGATGGATAAGAAGAATGGTTACGGGCTTGAATTGCCTAATAAAGCAAAGTAAAAAGGCGTGCATTTGCAAAAACGTGTGTATGAGGGGCGTGCCTACCAAGGTGCGCCCTTTTTTGTATCAAAAAAAACTCGCGATGACAAGTGGGAGCAGGGACTCCGACGAGAAACGAATGATGCGATCCTCGCTTTTATACTATCTTTGCGTGCTAAACTACGCGTAAAATAGATAGATGAGAACAATCATCGGGGCGCTAGTCCTCTGCTGTGTACTCTACCTGACGGGGTGTAACACCTACGAGAAATTGCTAAAGAGTACCGACACCGAGCGGCAATATGCCGCTGCTATGCAGTTTTATGAAAAAGGAAAGTTCGGAAAGGCAAAAGAATTGCTCGAACGGGTTCTCCCCATGAGCCGTGCGACCCAACGCGCCGATTCGGTCTACTACTACCTTGCAAAGTGTTATTTCGAGGAGGGGGACTACGGGCTCGCGGGCTACGGGCTCGAGCAGCTCATCACCAACTATCCACGGAGTCCCTTTGTCGAGGAAGCCAGTTTCCTCACCGCCTACTGCAACTATCTGGTCTCCCCACGCCCTGCTCTCGACCAAGACTATACCCACAAGGCCATCGAGGGGTTCAATGCCTTCAAACAAGCATACCCAAAAAGCGACCGAGTGACAGAAGCGGACAAATATCTCAAAGTATTGTACGAAAAGCTCCTGCGTAAAGAATTCGAAGCCGCGCGCTTGTACTACAAGATGGACATGTACAAGGCCGCAGTGGTCGCCTTCAAGCATGCGCTAGAAAAATATCCCGTTTCTCCCTACCGGGAGGAAGAGTACTTCTTACTCGTAAAGAGCAATTACCTCTATGCCAAGAATAGCGTAGACAGTAAACGAAGAGAACGCTATCAACAGACTGTGGACGAGGCGCTTTCCTATATCAGCGAATTCTCTACCAGTCGCAACGCCAAGGAGGTACTAGGCTACTATCTGGCGTCCATGAAATTCCTCGGGTATACGCCCGACATGACCTTAATCCCCGAACAGCTCCGTTAAAACCAAGGAAGGACTCTACGATGGAATCTATGGAAAAATTACAGGCATACCGCCGACTGGGTGCACCAGCCGATACGCGTACACAAAATGTGATGGACTTGGCAAGAGCCCTACCCATCAACAATATCTACGCGACCACCGTTGTCATCGCAAAGCGTGCCGACCAAATAGGGCAGGAATTGAAACAAGAGCTCAACACGCAACTCATCGCTGTCTCCTATACCGACGATAATCCTGAAAAGGAAGAGTTCCGGAACGAGGAACAGATCGAGCTCAGTCGTACCTACGAGCGTCTGCCGAAACCCGTACTCTTGGCAACACAAGAATATATCACGGGGCGTCTGACCGTGACAGAACCCACTCCCGCAGATCAGCAAACAGAGAGCGAGGACGACCTACAAGGCCTCTCACTCTCGCGTTAACGGATTCTGTAGATGTTAGCGACGCGGCATATCGTAGTCGGGGTGACGGGGGGGATCGCTGCCTACAAGACGGCGCTCCTCGTGCGACTCTTGGTACAACAAGGTGCGCAGGTGCGTGTGGTCATGACCCCGATGGCGCAGCAGTTTGTGACTCCGTTAACGTTTGCCACCCTGTCGCAACACCCCGTGCTTTGTGACTTTTTTGACCCAACGAATGGAGCGTGGAATAGTCACGTCGGCTTGGGAGAGTGGGCAGACGCCATGGTGATAGCGCCAGCAACCGCGAATACGCTGGGCAAGATGGCGCACGGCATTGCGGATAACCTCTTGCTTACCTCTTATTTGTCGATGCGAAAAAGCGTCTTCGTTGCACCCGCTATGGATTTGGCTATGTTCCAGCACCCCACGACGCAGAGCAATCTCCAGACCCTTGCCACACACGGAGTCCTGGTGATAGAGCCAGGGAGTGGATTCCTCGCCTCTGGGCTCGAGGGTAAAGGACGTATGGCTGAGCCAGAAGAGATCCTCCGTGCGATGCTAGGACACTTTGCGCAACAAGCCCCACGGCTGCGAGGAAAGAAGATCTTGGTCACATCGGGTCCAACGCGCGAGGCGCTCGACCCCGTTCGCTTTATCTCCAATCACTCTAGTGGAAGAATGGGAGCCGCGATCGCCAACGCGCTCGCATTTATGGGGGCAGAGGTGCATTGTGTCGCTGGACCCTGTGAAGTCTACCCGCTCGAGCTCCCCAATCTGCAGCTCTATCGTGTCGAAAGTGCTGAACAGATGAATCTACAGTGTCTCAACCTCTGGTCTGCTATGGATGCTGCCGTCATGGCGGCAGCTGTCGCAGATTATCGTCCAGAACAGACTGCAGAACATAAGATCCCACACAGAGAAGGGAATCTCAACCTATCGCTCGTCTCCTGCCCAGACATCGCGCGAGGGCTAGGCGCAAAGAAACAGCCTCACCAGAAACTGGTCGGCTTTGCCTTGGAAACAGGAAGGGGCTATGAGAATGGGCTGCGCAAGCTTCATGACAAAAAGATGGATTTGTGCGTATTGAATACGCTCGCCGATCCCGACGCGGGTTTCTGTACCGCTACCAATAAGGCAACGCTCTTGTATGCCGATGGACGGATTCTTGAGCGACCCCTCGAGCACAAAGAGGTACTCGGAGAAGCTATCGCACAGAGTCTTGCCGACTTACTCACGGAAAAAGCATGAAGTTGGTCTACAAGCTGTTCGCGCTCGCCATCCTCTTGGGGTGTGCTCTTCTCAATGGGCAGGCTCAAGAATTGAAATGTTCCTTCCAACTCAATTCTCAAAAATTGCAGGGAACGAACCGCAATGTGTTCAATACGCTCCAGACGGCCGTCTACGAGTTCCTGAACAATACACCATGGACGACCTATAAATTCGCCGAGAACGAACGGATTGAGTGTACCCTCATTCTGACCCTCAACGAACAAAGTGGCGACGAGTACAAGGGGACGATGAACTTACAGCTACGACGTCCCATTTTTGCCACCTCCTACAATTCTCCAGTGATCAACTTCCTAGATCCCAACATTCAGTTTACCTACATAGAGAACGAAAAGCTCGAATTCAATGAAGCTGCGCACCAGAACAACCTTACCGCCATCCTCGCTTTTTATGCCTACATGATTCTTGGCTACGACTTCGATACCTTCTCTCCGCTCGGCGGTACGGAGTTCTTCGAGAAAGCACAACAAGTGGTGAGCAATGCCCAGAACGCCACAGAGAAGGGATGGAAAGCCTACGAGAGCTCCAAGAAGAACCGCTATTGGATGGTCGAGAACATGATGAACGATAAGTACCGCGGACTACGGCGTGCCATGTATACCTATCACCGTCGTGGGCTGGACTTGATGGTAGACAAAATCCCAGAAGGGCGGGAGGCGATCCTCCAGTCCATCTCTGAAATACAGAAGGTCTACCGCTCCCGTCCCGACGCCGACATGTTAGCGATTCAGCTTTTTCTAGAAGCGAAGCGAGACGAGATAAAAAGCGTATTCTCTAAATCGGCGGCCAGCGAAAAAGCAAAGGCGGTGAATATTATGGTCGACCTCGACAGGCAGAACGCACAGCAGTACCAAGACCTCCTCAAACAGAGCGATACCAACTAGTATACCACAAGACCATGCTCACACACCTCTCCATACAGCACTATGTCTTGATAGAGAACCTAGACCTCCCCTTGTATCCTGGCTTCAATATTGTCACTGGGGAAACAGGCGCTGGAAAGTCGATCCTCTTAGGCGCTTTAGGGCTTATCCTCGGTGCGAGGGCTGATAGTTCGGCTATTCAGCAGGGGGCAGAACAGTGCGTCGTCGAAGCAACGTTCCAAATTGGAGGCTATGGACTCAAAAGTTTCTTTGAGCTACAAGACCTCGAGTATGCCGACGAACTATTGATCCGAAGGCAAGTGGCCACCTCAGGCAAGTCCCGAGCTTTTATCAATGATACCCCCGTGACCCTCGTACAGCTCAAGGCGCTCGGCGATCGCCTGATAGATATCCACTCCCAGCACGCAAACCTCTTGCTACAAGACGTTCCTTTCCAGATGCAGGTGCTGGATTCGTTTGCCGATAATGCTGCCTTACTAGCCGACTACGCTATCTGGTATGGACGCTGGGACGACCTCCAGAGAGCGATAGCGAAAAAGATCCGTGAACACGACGACCTACAGCGTGAACGAGAGACGCTCGCCGAACGACTCGAAGAGCTAAGCGCAGCCAAGATCCAATCGGGCGAAGTCGAACTGCTCGAAGAGAGACAACACACCCTAGCCCATGCCGAAGAGCTCGCCCTAGTCTATGCCGACGGTCTAACCGCCCTAGAAGGAGACCGAGAGACGGCGCTCCTCGCTACCCTAAAGGAGGCGCGAAACAAGTTCGCTAGAGTAAGCGCTTTTTATCCGCATGCTGCTTCCCTTGTCGAGAGACTCGAGGGGGTGACCGTCGAACTGCACGACCTCGCGCAGGAGATTGGAAATGAGCTAAAGGACTTCCCCGAAGATTCGCACGAACTAGAAAACGTAGAGGAGCGCCTGAGTCTCCTGTTGCGTTTACAAAAGAAATATCGGTGCAAAGATTGCGACGAATTGTTGGCGCTTGCCACTTCTACCGAAGAGGCGCTTTCCCACCTAGATGGGTTTGATTTTGAACTCGAGGAATTGCATGGACAGCTACAAAGTGTCGAGAAGGATCTCCGTGCTCTGGCTGAACAACTGACCCAGCGAAGACAAACCGCTGCCCCAGAACTCGCGACTGCCCTAGAAGAAAGCCTGCGTAAGTTGGGGATGCCCGAGGCGAAGTTCCTCGTAGAACTCCTACCACAAGACTCCTTAACCCCCACAGGGGCAGAGCTCGTGGAGTTCCGTTTCGCTGCCGCACAACAGTTGACCCCACAACCCTTGGCGAAGGTTGCCTCGGGGGGGGAAATGGCGCGCGTCATGCTCAGCTTGAAAGCCATCATGGCGCATACCCAAGGGTTACCTACGATTATATTTGACGAGATCGATACCGGAGTCTCCGGAGCCGTAGCTGCACAGATGGGAGTCATGCTCGAAGGCATGGCAAAAGACAGACAAATCTTGAACATTACACACCTACCACAAATCGCCGCGCGTGGGACACACCACTTCTTTGTGTATAAGGCGCACTCGGATAACGGAGAAACCGTCTCCCATATCCGTCTTCTGACTGACGAAGAACGAGTGCAAGAATTAGCGAAGTTACTCAGCGGAGCTGAGGTGACAGACGCTTCCTTGGAGAATGCAAGAGAGCTTCTCCGCAATGCGCAAACGACCAAGTAACCCATGGCGTCAATCCTCCATAAAGAAAAAGCCGTCGTACTCCTCTCCGGAGGGCTCGATTCTACTACGGTGCTCTACTTGGCGCGACGAGAGGGGTACGAGCTCTACGCCCTCTCCTTCCTCTACGGACAATTACATGATCGCGAGTTGGCATGTGCGCGTTGGCATGCTGCAAACGTAGGGGTGATAAAACATTACGAAGTAGATCTCTCCTTCACCGCATGGGATACCTCCGCGCTCACCAATGAAAGTAAGACTATCGAGGCGGGCGATTTACAGCGGACACAGACTCCAAACACCTACGTGCCTGCCCGGAATATGGTCTTCCTCTCCATTGCTGCCTCCATTGCCGAGAGTGTCGGGGCGCGTTACATCTATATTGGAGTCAGCGAGGCAGATTACTCGGGCTATGTGGATTGCCGATCCGCGTTTATCGAGGCGATGCAACACGCCATCAACGAGGGGACGGAACGAAAACTCGCCAATGGTAGTCCTATAGAGATCCGAGCCCCATTCCTCCATCAGACCAAGGCGCAGGAACTATTGTTGGGGAAAGAACTCGAAGTGGATTATGCTCACACCTGGAGCTGTTACCGAGGAGGTGCGACCCCCTGTGGCAAGTGTGATAGCTGTCTATTACGCGCACGAGCTTTCCGAGAGGCTGGGATGAAAGACCCGCTTCTATAACAGTTGACTGTCTCGATGGCAGAATTGAAATTAGCCCCCGAGGGGCTCTTTCCACTTCCAGAGACTGCTAACGGGGCTACTACGCTAAATCTTCCCATCGCTGGTACTATCCAAGGAGAGGGCCTCTTGGCGGGTGTCCCGAGCCTATTCTTGCGCCTTGCGGGGTGTAATATGTTTTGTGAATGGAAGGCGCCAGATGGTAGCACCGTAACCTGCGATACGAAACACGCCCTTGCCACCGCATCTAGCCACACAGAGACGACCGAGGATTTACTCGAAAAGATTGCTCGTCACAGGGGGAAAATCAATCACTTGGTGATTACGGGGGGAGAGCCGCTCCTCCAAGCAGAAGCCCTAGTTACGCTCCTTGCCGAGTTGAGGTTAGTACGTCCTCCGCTACATGTCACTCTCGAAAGTAATGGTTCTCTCTACGCCCCCGAGCTCCTTCCGTATGTAGACTTATGGAGCTTCTCGCCAAAGCTTTACCCGAACTTCCTTGCAGGATGGGCTCTCGACGAGGAGGGTTATACTGCCACGATCAATCGTTGGTTGGAGGCGCTCCCCTCTTGGGCAGAAGTCCAGTTGAAGTTTGTGGTGGGAACATTGGAAGACGAAGCGCCCTTGCTACGCTTTTTGGGGGCATTGACGCGCTCCAAGAATACTACGGTACTGCTGATGCCCCTTGGTGCCACGCAAAAAGCCTTGGAACTCACTACCCCGCCGACACTGGAGCTCTGTCTACGGTATGGTTTCCGTTTTGCGCCACGCCTCCAGATCATGCTCTGGGGCGATAAAGTTGGGGTATAGTGAACAGAGAATACCCTCGTAATCTGCTAGACTCGCTCCCAGATTCTGTTTAGAAAAGGATCTCCCCGCCACTACATAACAAATCCGCCCCTCTGCCAAAACGACAGAAGGGCGGATTTTTATTCGATAGAACACACAGGCGTTACTTAGATACCATTACACTCTTCCTCGCGCCATTTTGCGCCTCTATGCGCACGAAATAGATACCTGCGGACAGTGTCTCTGTATCTACGATCGCCTCGCTACCAGAAAGCGCTCCCGAACGTACGACTACCCCTATGGCATTCACCACCTCGT
This sequence comes from uncultured Bacteroidia bacterium, assembly GCA_963543925.1. Taxonomy (GTDB): domain Bacteria; phylum Bacteroidota; class Bacteroidia; order Bacteroidales; family CAJPTX01; genus Bacteroides_D. The sequence continues at coordinate 14,560 of CAUUCP010000024.1, forward strand.
AGCGTGCTGCGACGCCCTCGGGATTCAGAATGCGCAACTGCGCGCTGAACGGGTTCGGCGCTACGGCGATGCCTGCCAACAGGGCGTCCTCTACCGCGCCTCCTTGCTTGGACTCAAATACCGCCTTCACTTCCGTCGCTGCCTTCACGACGAACTTCTTGGTCGCGATAATATCCTCGTCGTTCGCTTTGAGTTCTTTGAGCTCGTACCCCTTGTTTTCAGTAACCTTTACGGTCAGCTCTGTACCATATTCCACTGCCTTGAGGTCGGATGCGCCCGAGAGAGCAATCTCGCCACCCTTCTCATCATTGACGCTCGTCTTTACAACAAAGCTCTCTTTCTCAAACACCGCCTTCACTTCCGTAGCCGCCTTCACTGTGAACTGTTTCGAGTTCGTAATATCCTCGTCACCAGCCTTGAGACTCTTCAGTTTATACCCCTCATCGTGCGTCACCGTTACCGTCAATGTCGTCCCCTGTTCTACGGTGAGCGTGGTCTCCATACCGTGCCCCTCGATAGCGATTTTACCGTTTGTGGGCTGAGTAAGGGTTACAGTGAATTTTGGGAGAGACTTCTCAAATACCGCCTTTACTGTGGTGGCTTCCTTGATAATGAATTCCTTCGCCGCAAAGATATCCTTACCGTTGGCACTGAGCGATTTCAATTTCCATGGGTCATTTTCCACAGGCACTACCCTTACTGCTGTCCCGTAGGGCACAGCCGTGGGGTCTAGTGGCTGGTCATCGAAGTCGGTAAAGCGCAGCGCTCCAGTCCCTACAATATTTTCGTTGACCTTGAAGGTCTCTTTCTCAAATACCGCCTTCACTTCCGTCGCTGCCTTTACAATGAACTGTTTCGTGTTTGTGATATCCTCATCACCCGCCGTCAGCGTCTTCAGCTTGTACCCCTCGTCAGGCGTCACCGTTACTGTCAGTTCTGTATCCTTCGACACCTTTTCCAATGCCGCAGCAGTGTAGCCCAGGATGGCTATTGTCCCGCCCTCGGTTTGTGTTACAGTCACCCTGAAGGTGGTTACATTCTTGTTTTGGAAGACTGCGTAAACCGTCACCTTGCTCTTGAGTACAAAGCTTTGGGTTGTCGTGATGTCTTGATTCCCTACCATAAGTGAGGAGAGTACCCATGGAGTGGTTGATATAGGCACCACCTTTACCGTTGTCCCGTAGGGCACAGCACCGAGGTTGGTGATTGCCGCATCCGTGGTAGCATTCTTGAACGTCAAGGAGCACCCCTCGCCCGTAACCTCTGGGGTAATCTGGAAGGTCTCTTTCTCGAATACCGCCTTTACTTCCGTAGCTGCCTTCACGGTAAACTGTTTCGAGTTTGTGATATCCTCATTACCAGCCGTCAGCGTCTTGAGCTTGTACCCCTCGTCGGGCGTCTCCGTTACCGTCAATGTCGTCCCTTGTGCTACGGTTATCGTGTTTTCCGTACCGTGCCCCTCGATAGCGATCTTACCGTGCTCGGCGGGTGCGAGCGTCACTTTGAACGTCGGTAGGTTCCCCCCGTTGCTTGGCTCTTCTACGGTGATTTTACACTCCTTGGTTATCGAGCAGGTTGGGTCTAGGCTTTTTACAGTAATGGTGCACTCCCCCTTCTTCTTTCCCCAGACGATGCCCTCACTCACCATAGCAATTTCGGGGTCGGAGCTGCTCCAAACAAGTCCTTGTTCGGCATTGTCGGGTTTTACCACTGCTATCAATGGGACTATTGTACCAACCGTGAGGGTCTGTTTTTCAAGGAGTCTGATACTAGTTACAGGGGCGATCTCGTTTACTACGGTCACCTTACATTTTCCATAGACTGTGCGTCCATATTCATGGATTTTTGCATAGATCCAACACGTCCCTGCTTTATGCCCTGTTACTTTCCCATTGTTGTCTACCGTAGCGATTTCTGTCTTATAGCACTCCCACTCCACCTCTCTTTTCGTAGCATTCTCTGGGAAGAATTTGGCTGTAAGTCTGACCCCCTCCCCGACTTTTAGGGTCTTGCTTGCAGGGGAGATGGTGATGCGCTCTATGGGGATGTAAACCTCTACAATGCAGGTGCTGGTATAGGCCTCGTGCACCCCGGGTTTGGCTGCGATGGTGGCGGTGAGGAGACACCATCCTTTCTTGAGTCCCTTGATGTGCACCCCTTTCTTGTCTGCGGTCAGTTCGTAGGAGATGATCCCCTCTCTGTTAGTTGATAGGGTGACCTCTTCTGTTTCCTCTACGCCCCACTTTTCCAAGGGGAGTGTGCATTCCTTGTTGAGTACAAGGGGGAAGGGATGGGAGGGGGTAATAGCTACGCCACTGGGTTGGTGGATGTCACGGTAGAACGTCCATCCTTTGTCTATGAGCTTTTGGCGAGCTACCTTACCCTCATCATTGTAAATGAGGGCATAAACGAAAGTGTTGATATTCGCTGCGATATCCGTTTGCCCTGCCCACCCGACGAGTGTCTGGGAATAGTTCGATGGGCTCATCGCGGTTGTAGAAAGTCCACCTATGTGTGTCTTTATCTTCCATGAGCCCAGCGGCTGGTTGAATGAGTAGCAGCCCTCGAACATGTTGTTCATGTCGGTCACGTTGCTCACGTTCCAGTTGCCCAGTGGCTGGTTGAAGGAGGAGCAGCCACTAAACAAGTATATCATGTATTTTACTTTGCTTACGTTCCAGTCATTGAGCGGCTGGTTGAAGGAGGAGCAACCCTCGAACATCTGTTGCATGTTGGTCACATTGTCCACCTTCCAGTTGCCTATCGGTTGGTTAAAGGAGGAGCAGGATAAGAACATCCCGCTCATGTTGGTCACTTTGCTCACTATCCAGTTGTTTAGTGGCTGGTTGAATGAGGAGCAGCCAGAGAACACCCCCCTCATGCTGGTCACGTTACTCAAGTTCCAGTTATTTAGCGGCTGGTTGAAGGCGGAGCAGTGATAGAACATATAGTCCATATCGGTCACTTTGCTCACGTTCCAGTTGTTTAGTGGCTGGTTGAATGAGGAGCAGCCACTAAACATCCCATCCATGTCGGTTACGTTGCTCATGTCCCACTTGCCTAGCGGCTGGTTAAAGGATGAGCAGTAAGCGAACATCCCCGCCATGTTGGTTACGTTGGAGAGGTCTGGGGTGTCGATCCCCTCTGCGAAGGTCATGTTCTTACATCGAGAGAACATCTTTTCCATCGATGCCCATTTTACCGTCCCGAACTGCACTACTTCTAGCAGTTCATCGTAACTGGCAAAAAGCTCCAACTTTTCAGTTTCATATTTCCACACTTCTTTCATCTGCATATACTTCACCCCCTCAGGTCCTGCCTCTACGGTGTAAGTCCCGTCTTCCGTAGGAGTAAATACGTAGGGATGTTCTGAATCTTCGACGGTAACCGTCTCATTGACTTTCTCATTCCCATTCCCATCCTTGATCACCATCTTGTACGTCCCTACAATGGGAATCTTCAACTCCTCATCCTTTGTCCCCTGCCACTTGGTGATGAACGGGCGTCCCGTTCCCAACTGGGCAAATACCCCCGACATGCCCGACAGCCAGAACAATGTCACGAGTGCTACTACGATGTGCAACGTCTTTCTCATGATCGTCAATGATTTATAGTAAGTATGAGGCAAGTTCTCAAAAAAAAACGTTAACGCAAAGCGGCGCGTAGCAGGGGAGGAGGGCGAGCATACCCCAAAGGCAGTAGGGAACTGGGCTCGAAGGGGATGAAAAATATTTTCGGTAATTGTCGCAGAAGGGCTACAACAGGGGTAAATCCCTTTCTTTTTCACCCTCATATCGCTAGGAAGAGGAGGAGATTTTCAATAATCGATACTGTCCTAAACCGTGTGTAACAGCCTTCCTGTATTCCCGCCTACCGCCCGCTCTTTATACCTCCATTACACACTACCACTTTAGGAAATACTAAATCCTTATTTCTATACGGCTTACTAAACAAAGCAGTATGGAAATGGTTGAATATTTCTATAATAAGGGCGCCTTTTCTACTGAATTTTGTAGGGGCTACTCTCGGGTTACTGTCGGGGAACAAAGGCTCTACACCCGCTCCACCCTTATTCACCCCGTAGGTAGCCTAGTATATTTAGAAATACATAAAGCGTCATAAGCCCCCCGATTGCCGACCAGTGACGGTGATATTTATATGCTCTTCTAGGACAGTACGCAGTATTCTTTTTTGGGGGGGAGGGGAGGGACAGTATCATATCCCCCGTGGTCATGTCTTATCACAATTTCGTCACAGATCGGTTGCACTAACCTTACCCTTGTGTATAGAATAATCTAGCTCTTCCTCTTATTCTAAATTCCTGTGCTTTTACACATGTCTTTCGAGAAATCTTTCTTGGAATGATAGAAAGACACCACCTTTGTCGTCGAGAACTATGAGATAGGTACACACAAAATTCGATTACTGAGATGATAAAGCGTGATGACTACTTGACCGAATTGGTTTCGTTGCAGGGCAATGGTATGATTAAAATAATAACAGGAATGCGTAGATGTGGAAAATCGTATCTCCTGTTTGAGATATTTGTATCGTATCTTGAACAACAGGGAATTACATCAGATCATATCATAAAAGTGGATCTTGAAGATTTCAAGAATAGAGATTTAAGAAATCCAGACAATTTGTACTCCTATGTTGAAAATTGCATTAGAGATAAAGAGAAGTATTATGTGCTACTGGATGAAATTCAGATGCTTGATCATTTCGAGGATGTTCTCAATGGTTTTCTCAAGATGCAGAATGTTGATGTGTATGTTACTGGTAGCAATGCAAAATTTCTTTCGAAGGATATTATAACAGAGTTTCGAGGACGTGGATATGAAGCCCAAATTCAAGAGACAAAATGTAACATTAAAGAACCCCGCCGCTACGGTATAGATGCCATCAGCGTCAGGAGTAAAGACGTAGGGATGTTCCGCATTCTCGACGGTTACCGTCTCATTGAGCTTCTCCTTCCCACTCTCATCCTTGATCACCATCTTGTACCTCCCTACGATGGGGATCTTCAACTCCTCCCCCTTTGTTCCCTGCCACTTCGTGATGAACGGGCGTCCCGTTCCCGACTGGGCAAATACCCCCGACACGCCCGACAGCCAGATCAATGTCACGAGTGCTACTACGATTTTCAACGTCTTTCTCATGATAGTCAATGGTTTATATTAAGCATGAGGCAAGTTCTCAAAAAAAAACATTAACGAAAAACAGGGAGTAGCAGGGGAGTAGGGCGAGCATACCCCAAAGGCAGACGGCAACTAGGTTCAAAGGGGATAAAAAATATTTCCAGCAGTGTCGGAAAAAGGAGCTATTTCCAATAAAAACAAAACAAATCCGCCCCTCTGTCAGAGCGACAGAAAGGGCGGTTTTATGCGTTAACGACCATCAGGGTGCTACTTGAGGGGTACCGTTATGCTCTTTCCTGCGATACGCTCCTAAAAACAGCGTCCAGCATCACAGCAACGGATAAGAAATGGGCAGCTTATACCGCTTTACATTTTCCTCAATTCCCCCTCCCAAAACAAGCCATGCTAGGAGTACACCAATGCTACACGTACGCTACACGTACTCTATACGTACTCTACACGCACTAAATTAGGTAAAATTACCTACTCCAAAATAGCCTATATTCTATACGTATTCCTTTATTCAGTCGCTCTATTACTTAGCTTATTGTATAAAAATGGCGCTTTAGGATTTCCTAAAGCGCGGTATCTTAGTCGGTGCTGCTATTCTTGCACTGACCTCACGTTTGAGCAAAAAAAATGTCCCCGCACTCTCGTACAGGGACACCCTCTCTTTTGAATGTGGTGCCACCAGGAATCGAACCGGGGACACAAGGATTTTCAGTCCTTTGCTCTACCAACTGAGCTATGGCACCATCTTTCAACAGTGCAAAGGTAGGCATTTTTTCTAAATACACAAACGACGTTTTTTATACCATGTCGTTAGCTGGGCTCGCTGACACGCCTCCTATACAAATAAAACTAGTACTTTTGTAGAAACCCCATTGTGTAACCCGACGAAATATAGACAATGAAATACCAACGCATCTTACTGAAATTGAGTGGCGAGGCTCTCGCTGGCTCTCAGGGATTTGGGTATGATCCCATCGTACTTTCGGAATATGCCAAAAGTGTGGCTGATGCACGACAGACGGGGACGCAGATCGCCCTCGTCATCGGGGGCGGGAATATCTATCGTGGGGCACAGGGACAAACGGAGGGAAAATGGCGAGTCAAAGGAGACCAGATGGGGATGCTCGCCACCGTGATCAATGGTATCGCGCTTGCCGAGGCATTTGAAAAAGAGCAGTGCCCTGCCGAGGTCTTTTCCGCCTTCCCGACCGGGCCTGTCGCGACACCCTATGCGGTAGAAGCCGTAGAAAAGGCGCTCGAACAACAGAAAGTGGCCATCTTGACCGCGGGAACTGGGAATCCCTTCTTTACCACAGACTCAGCCGCTGCACTACGCGCCTCGGAGCTGCAGTGTGACGCCCTGTTGAAGGGGACACGGGTCGATGGTATCTATGACTGTGATCCTGAAAAGAACGCCGACGCCGTCAAATTCGACACGTTGACCTTTGCACAGGCCTACGAGAAGCGCCTCCGCATCATGGATCTCACAGCATTTACCCTGTGTCAAGAAAACCGAATACCGATTATCGTCTTTAACATGAACCGTATCGGTGCCCTCGGGCGTCTACTACGTGGAGAAACCTTGGGGAGCATCGTACAGAACGCTTGATAGAGAATATAGTAAGATACATCCGCAAAACAAAAGAGTACGGAAACAATGGATAAGAACACATGTTTGAAGGGGGCTCAAGAGTCCATGGAAAAAGGGTTGTCGTTTTTTGAAGTAGCCCTTCAGAGTATCCGCACGGGGAAGGCATCGCCAGCGATCTTGGCACAAGTCAAGGTTGACTATTACGGAAACCCCTCCCCGCTTGCCAATATTGCGAATGTCACTATCCTCGACGGACACACCCTACAGGTGCAACCATGGGAGAGAAATATGGTTGGAGCCATTGCCAAGGCTATCCAAGAGGCGAACCTCGGCTTGCAACCAATCAACTCCGGAGACTCTGTAAAGGTTCCCATCCCTGCCCTCACCGAGGAGCGTAGAAAAGAGCTCGTAAAGCAAGTAAAGAACGAAGCTGAGAAAGCAAAGACAGTCTTGAGAAATGCGCGACGAGATGCCAACGAGCAGATTAAGAAGATGCAGAAGGAGGGTTTCCCCGAAGACGAGGCTAAGGCGCTAGAGGCGGAAATACAAAAAATGCTCGACAAGTATACCAAGCAACTCGAAGCCACTGTCGAGGTGAAGGAAAAAGATATCATGACGGTCTAGGCACCGTCACTCGCTAGTCGTTTGGGTCGTGTCGAATGCGCATAGCTGCAGTCTCATACCTCAATACTCGCCCCATGGTCTGGGGGCTTACCCAGCGGATGCCCAACCTCTCGTTGACGTTGGCGGTGCCCTCCCGCTGTGCAGAGCTCTTTCATGATCAGCAGGTCGATGTGGCGCTGTTGCCCATTGGTGCCCTGCAAGATCAAACACAGGCGCGCGTATTAGAGGGCTATTGCATAGGAGCGCGTCGGGCGGTGGAAAGTGTCGGTATCTACGCCCATCGCCCTATCGAACAGGTGCGCAGGATTTATCTAGACACCGACTCGCGAACCTCGACTCTCCTCACGCGCATCCTATTGGCACGATACTGGGGGCTTCAACCAGAGCTTCTCCCCCTCTCCCCACTCTTTCTAGAACAAAAACGTTGCGAACAAGAGGAGGCGGTCTTGTTGATCGGTGACAAGGTCTTTGCCTACCGAGAACATTACCAGTACGCTTACGACTTGGGGGAGGCGTGGAATGCCTATTCCAGACTCCCCATGGTCTTTGCCGTATGGGTCGCACACCAGATGCCAGAAACGGCATGGCGCAACGACTTCCTGCAAGCACTCGCCTATGGCGTAGAACATATCCCACAGGCCATACAGGAGTACCCGTTACCGCATCACATCTCCTCGCAACATGCGATAGAGTACTTGAGTCAACGAATTGACTATCATTTCGACCAAGGAAAGCAAGCTGCACTCCAGCGTTTCCAAGAGGAGGTGCGGCGTCTGCCAGATACCCCTCCCACCACTTTTTCCTCTACAATGCTTTGCCAATAGGAGGGCGTCACGATGATTACCATCTTTTTTAAGAGCCAAGAGAGCATTGTAAGCGAGGTGGACGAGGAGATCCTCTCCCAGCTCGACTACGAAGATCTCCTCTGGGTAGACCTCGTCGGAGCTACTGAATACGAAAGTGAGCGCGTTGAGGAGTTCTTTAGCGTCAACTTACAAACCCGACAACAGGCCGAGGAGATTGAAAGCTCCTCGCGCTATTCCGAAACGGAGAGTCTCATCGTCGCAAACTCTAGCTTCTTGATCCCATCCTCCGAGGCCTATTTTAGTGAACCCACCTCCTTCCAACTCAAGGATGGAATACTCATCTCGACCCGTAATCGCGAATTACGCTCTTTTGGTGATACACAGCGCAAGCTCTCGCACAACCCAAAGGCCTATCCTACAGGCTACCATATCTTTGTCGCCCTTTTTGAAACCCGGATTGATATGGATGCCGATATGCTCGAAAGTATCGCCCGAGGCATCTCCCAACTCAGCCGTAGGATAAATCTCGCAAAGCCCGAGGATATCGACCAAAAGGTCATCTTGGAGATAAATACGCTCCAAGAAAATACCATGCTCATCCGCGAGAATATCATTGACAAGCAGCGTATCCTCAGTGGCGTCCTCAAGAGCGAGCGTTTCCCAAGAGACTTGTATCCAAAGTTGCAGGTCATGATCAAGGATACCAATTCGCTGATCAATCACGCCGACTTCAGCTTCGACCGTCTAGATTACCTGCAAGACACCTTCCTCGGGTTGGCAAATATCCACCTCAATAAGATTACAAAAACCTTCACTGTCGCCTCCGTCATTTTTATGCCGCCCACACTCATTGCCTCTATTTATGGGATGAACTTCAATGTGATGCCCGAGTTACAGTGGAAGCTCGGCTATCCCTTTGCGATTCTGGTCATGATATTCGCGTCATTGATTACTGTCGTGATCTTCAAACTCAAAAAGCTACTCTGAGATGCCGCTCTTCCTTGCAACCCTGCTTATTATCTTCATCGTCGGGGGACTCTTTTTTGAGATGCAGACCCCAGGCGTTGGGGTCTCTTTTGTGATTTCTTTGGTGGCTGCCGCGCTTTTCTTTATCCCGCTCTACGTCGCTGGGCTCGCAGAGCCGCTGGATATAGGTCTTTTTCTCGCAGGGCTTGTGTTGATACTACTGGAGATCTTTGTTGTCTCTGGGTTCGGGCTTACGGGGATCTTGGGACTCTTGTGTGCCGCCTCAGGACTCGCCTTGTCCTTGGTCGATAATACCCAATTGTCCACTTGGAACAAGGATTCGGTACATGCCCTCCTCACCTCATTAGCCTTTGTGGTGATAGGTCTCACCGTGGGCATTTTTGGGAGTATGGCCCTGAGTCACTTCCTCACCACCTCCAAGCGAACACCCGCCATGGCGCTACACAAGGAGATGACCCCCGACGAAGGCTACATCGCAGTACAAGTGCTACCTAAGGAGCTCGTGGGGCAGCAGGGGAAAACTGAAACCGTCCTCCGCCCCTCGGGAAAAGTCCTCGTCAATGGGCAGAGTTATAGTGCAATCTCCGAGGGGGTAATGCTCGAACAGGGCGTGGAGATCGTGGTGACCAGAATTGAGAATGCACAAATCTATGTGCGAGGACTCTAGCTACGCTAGCGGGGGGATTGTCCTTTGAGGACGAGCTTGCAAAATCTAGGAACATGATCGACTTTATAGAACTCAGGGGATACAAGTCTATCCAGAGTATGAAGCTAGAGGTTAAGCCCCTTAATATTCTCATCGGTGCAAATGGGAGTGGAAAGAGTAACCTACTCTCTTTCTTCGCGCTTCCAACGTTTACGTAGCGAAGACCTCAGCGAGTGGCTAGAAGACTACTCCCTCGGCGAGATCTGGGAGCGCGACTTGTTAAACATGGGGCATATCAACTATCGCTAACGATGAGACTCGTGATTGTCTGCGAAGGGGAGACCGAGCAGCGATTTTGTCGAGACGTGCTGAGCGGTTTTTAACCACCCTCCAAGATAGACTTACGCACGATTCGTCGCAACTTTAGCCCACAATATTATTCCAATGGCTACCTTTGTAGCCAAAACTAATAGAAAGCGTACCTCAATGATAGACGGGAAGGTGATAGTCGGCATCACGATGGGAGATTGCAACGGCATCGGGACGGAAGTCCTACTACGATCCTTGCAAGACCCTATGTTCACGGAACAGTTCATCCCTGTCATCTATGGTTCTGGGAGGGTCTTGGCTTACTATCGCAAGGCACTCAATATACAAGGGGTACAGGTCTTTGCCGTAAAGAATGCGAGCGAAGTACACCCCCGCCGTATCAATCTCGTGGAGATACCTATGCCAGAGCCCGTACTTGTCGAGATGGGGCAACCCTCTCGACTCGCGGGGCAGCTCGCCTATAAGGCGCTAGAAGCCTTCTTTGACGATTGGAAACAAGGCACGGTCGATGCACTGGTGACCCTGCCAGTAAACAAGAGTACCATGCAGTCAGAGGATTTTGCCTTCCCGGGGCATACCGAATACCTCGTAGATCGCACTGCGGCACAAGATGCGCTCATGTTCATGGTCGCCGATCGCCTGAGGGTCGGCGTGGCGACGGGACACATACCCCTACGAAAGGTCGTGGAGCGTCTCTCTACAGAGGGTATCCTCGCTAAATTGCGACAGATGCACCAATCCCTCCAACAGGACTTCGAAATCGACGGTCCGAAGATTGCGGTCTTGGGACTCAATCCCCATGCTGGCGAAGGGGGACTCTTGGGGACTGAAGAAATGTCGATGATTACACCTGCTATTGAGCAGGCAAATGCCGAGGGTATGATAGCCGTAGGTCCTCTACCTGCCGATGGATTCTTTGGGGCAGGGGCGTGGCGGCGTTACGATGCCGTCTTGGCCATGTACCATGACCAAGGCCTTATACCCTTCAAAGCACTCTCCTTCGACGAAGGGGTCAATTATACGGCGGGGTTGCCGTTGGTGAGAACCTCCCCAGCCCATGGCACAGCATATACTTTGGTGGGAAAGGATCTCGCTGCATGTGAACCCTTCCGCCAAGCCGTATACACCGCAATTCAAATCGTGAGGGCGCGCGCACGTAACGAGGAAATTCTTGCCAACGTACGACCGCGAGGGTGCGGCGAGGTAGAAGAGACGCAAGACCGATAGCGATGATTGAGTTTGTCACGGGCGAGGTCGTAGATTTAGCTCCCACCTCTGTGGTGTTAGCCAATAGCGGAATGGGCTATCTCCTGCAAATCTCTATGCAGACCTACGTACAACTCGAGGGGAAGGTGACCGCCCTGCTCTACGTCTACGAGGTGTTGCGAGAGGAGGTACATGACCTCTACGGTTTCTTTACCAAGGCAGAGCGTACGCTTTTCAAATTACTCATCTCCGTCTCTGGCGTAGGACCCAATACGGCTCGCTTATTACTCTCTTCTTACGACGTAGACGAGCTGGTCGGGATTATACAGACGGGGAACGCCACACAGCTCTGTCGTGCCAAAGGGGTCGGTTCCAAGACGGCACAACGAATTATTGTAGATTTGCAGGGAAAGGTGACCGAGCTCGCTGGAACGGGCGGCGCAGGACAAACCGCCTGGGCTGTGCACAATACCACCCGAGACGAGGCGTTATTTGCTTTGATAGCTTTAGGATTTCAAAAGTCGGCGAGTGAAAAGGTCTTGGATGCAATCCTTAAGAAAGGTGAGGGGTTGACAGTAGAACAGATGATAAAGGCTGCATTGCAGCAATTGTAGTCGAGCGTGAGGAAAGAACGGTACATAAACCCTCCAAGTTTACGGCGGGAATGGTCTGTGCGAGCTCTTTTGGGGCTTGCCGTACTTTTATTGTCGCTAGGACTCTCCTCCGTCTATGCTCAAGAGGGAGGGGAACAGACGCTCGGTAATCCCTCGCTACCTCCCCTAATCGCGCGTACCTATGAGGTGCGTTATGATGCCTCGACGGGAAACTACTTCGTTTACAACAAGGTCGGGAATATGGTCGTCGGCCAGCCCCGCGTCCTCTCGGCACAGGAATACCGCGATTTCCGTCGAGAAGAGGCGCTACGCCAATTCTGGACAAATTCCCACTCATCACAGAGAGATAATACCGCGGGCGGGCGTATCTTGCCCGTCTTACAGGTCGGCGGAGACAACTTCGACCGCATCTTCGGAAGTAACGTCATCGAGATTGTACCCCAAGGAGCCGCAGAGCTTACCTTCGGTATCACTAACTCCAGTACCGAGAACTATGCGCTCCCAGAGGATATGCGCAGCAATACGACCTTCGACTTCAATACGAAGCTGCAAATCAACCTCACGGGGAAGATCGGAGATAAGCTCCGCCTAGACGTCAAATACAACACCGAGGCGACCTTTGACTTTGAAACCAATGTCAAGGTAGAGTACACGGGACACGAAGACGAGATTATACAGAAAATTGAGGCGGGTAATGTCTCTATGCCCCTCCCAGGCTCCTTGATTACGGGGAGTCAGAGTCTATTCGGTTTTCGTACAGACCTCAAGTTCGGACGCTTGGACGTCTCGGCCGTACTCTCCCAACGAAAAGGACAGGCGCGTACTATCGAAGTGAAAGGGGGAGCACAGACCAAGGATTTTGAGATCCGAGCAGATCAGTACGAAGCCAATCGCCACTTCTTCCTCTCAAAGTATTTCTACGACCGCTATGACCAGTCCCTTAGTCAGCTACCATTGATCGGCTCGGGGGTCGAGATACAGAAGATAGAGGTCTGGGTAACCAACAAACAAGGGCGTTTCGATGACTCGCGAGATGTGGTCGCCTTTGTCGACCTCGGCGAGGTCGGTAACAATATCTATGCACATAACGTCGTGCACCCAACAGCAGGAGAGCGTCTCCCCTCCAATACGAGCAATTCGCTCTATACCGATGCTACTCAGGGTCCCTATGCGGGGATTCGTGCCCTGGCCAATGTCTCCGTAGTGCTCGCGCCACTCGCTGCTCTGAATTTCAGAAATGGACAGGACTACGAGAAGCTAGAGAGTGCCAGAAAGCTTAAACCCAATGAGTATACTCTTAACTCCAAGCTCGGCTTCATCTCCTTGAACATGTCCCTCAATGCCGACGAGGTCTTAGCCGTCGCCTACGAGTACACTTATCAAGGTCGTACCTACAAGGTGGGGGAGCTCTCCTCCGACGGTGTGAATGCCCCAGATGCCCTCGTCTTGAAGTTGTTGAAAGCTACAGACCTCTCGCCTGCCATGCCTACATGGCGTCTGATGATGAAGAATATCTATTCCCTCGGAGCTTACCAAGTGGCGAAGAAGGATTTCCAACTCGATGTACTCTACCAAGATGATGAGATCGGAACCCCAGTAAACTACTTGAGCAAGGGGCACTTACAACGAGAACCCCTCCTCTCGGTTCTTAACCTCGATAACCTCAATACGCAGGGAGACTATGGTCCCGACGGAGTCTTTGACTTTGTCGATGGCGTTACGATCCTCCCCAATACGGGACGGCTTATTTTCCCAATGGTTGAACCGTTCGGAGCCTACCTCGCAAATAAGTTAGGAGATCCCCAAGCCATAGAGGAGATCGCCTACCGGGAACTCTATGATAGTACCCTCTCTCGTGCACAACAGGCCGCCGAGAAGAATAAGTTCATCATTCGTGGCGAGTATCAGTCAAGTTCCAATTCCGAGATCTCGCTCAATGCACCCAACGTCCCAAAAGGCTCGGTGGTCGTCACTGCGGGTGGTCAACGCCTTGTCGAGAATACAGACTACGTGGTGGACTATCTCCTCGGGACAGTAAAGATTATTAACCAAGGACTCTTGGAGTCGGGGACTCCCATAAAGATCTCTCTGGAGAGCAACCTCGGGCTCGATTTCCAAACTAAGACTCTCGTGGGAACGCACCTCGATTATAAGTTCAACGATCGCTTTCATATTGGTGGGACTATCCTTAATCTTACCGAACGCCCTTTGACCAAGAAGGTGAATTATGGAAATGAGGCGATGTCGAACACGATTTGGGGACTCAACACCTCTTACGAGACCGAGCTCCCATGGCTTACGCGCGCAGTAGATAAGCTCCCCTTCTTGGAAACAAAGGAAAAGTCTACATTTACCTTCGACGCCGAGATGGCGCACTTCATCCCAGGACAGTCGGGGCACTTGGATAAGCGCGGAGCTGTATACCTCGACGATTTCGAAGCCAATAAGTCACTCATCGACCTGCGGATGTGGAGCTCTTGGGGACTGGCAAGTGTGCCGCAAGGGCAGCCTGCACTCTTCCCAGAGGGAGAGCTGGTCAACGACTTGCGCTATGGGATGCAGCGTGCCCGTCTGGCGTGGTATACCATAGATCCGCTCTTCTTGAGGAACTCCTCGCTCACGCCCGCGCACATCAGGAACAATCCCGACGAGCAGAGTAGCCACTTCGTCCGTGAGGTCGAGGAACAGGAGCTCTTCCCCAACCGAAGTATCCCACAGGGACAACCTACCACATTGCCTGTTCTAAACTTGGCTTACTATCCTACAGAGCGTGGACCGTACAATTACGATGCTGCGCAGGTAAATGCCGATGGCTCGCTGAAAAATCCTGCTGCGCGTTGGGGGGGGATTATGCGCGCCCTCCCAGTCACTGATTTTGAAAATTCCAATATCGAGTATATCGAGTTCTGGCTCATGGATCCTTTCGCCGAGGACAAGAATCGTACGGGTGGCGAACTCTATTTTAACCTAGGAAATGTCTCCGAGGATATCTTGCGTGACGGACGTAAATTCTTTGAGAATGGTATCCCAATAGAGGACGACCCCTCGAAGATGGAGAATACGGCTTGGGGGCGCGTCCCCAAAATCCAGTCTACGGTCATGGCCTTTGACAATGACCCGCGGAGTCGTACGATACAAGACGTCGGCCTCGACGGTTTGAACTCCGAGGGGGAGACCCTCTTCTTCGGAAACTATCTATCGAACCTTGCCTCGTCGCTCGGAGCTTCGAGCCAAGCCGTCGTGGATGCACAGCGTGACCCCTCGTCAGATGATTATCGTTACTTCCGGGGATCGGAATACGACAACGAACAAGCGTCTATCTTACAACGCTACAAATATTTCAATAATCCCGAAGGGAATAGCCCCACCGCAGAACAGTCTACAGAGGGATACCCAACCACGGGAACCACCCTCCCCGACGTAGAGGATATCAACCGAGACAATACCCTCAGCGATAACGAGAGTTACTACCAGTATCGCGTCTCGCTGCGAAAGGGAGATCTCGAGGTCGGACGAAACTACATCACAGATAAGGTGAACGCTAAGGCGAAGTTCGCCAATGGAAAAGAATCTACGGTGGCATGGTATCAGTTCAAGATCCCGCTCAAGGAGTATGAGGCGCGCGTAGGGCATATCCAAGACTTCAAGTCAATGCGTTTCGTGCGAATGTTTTTGCGCTCCTTCGATGCGCCTGTCGTCTTGCGTTTTGCTACACTCGGACTCGTACGGGGAGAGTGGAGACGTTACGAGCGCTCGCTCCTCGAAGCGCAAGAACAGCTAGGGGGAGCTGGATCGGAGGCTACCTATTTCGACATCTCGGCGGTTAATATAGAGGAGAATAATACGCGAACGCCAGTAAACTACGTCTTACCTCCGGGTGTGACACGAGAAATCGATGCCAGCCAAGCCGTAGAGAACGAGTTGAACGAGCAAGCGATGGAGTTGAAGGTCGGGAATCTTGTCGACGGCGATGCCCGTGCCGCCTTCCGCTCGGTAAGCTACAACCTATTGAACTATAAGAGAATCGCGATGGACGTCCATGCAGAGGCGCTTGTCGATGAACCGCTCAAGGACGACGAATTGAATCTCTTCCTCCGACTGGGCTCCGATTATACATCGAACTACTACGAATATGAAGTGCCTCTGAAGTTGACTGCTCCCGGATTTTACAGCAATTCCAACGATGCAGATCGACGGAGCGTTTGGCCAGCGGAAAACGCCATAGACATCAACCTCTCCGATTTCAGAGAGGTGAAACTGGAGCGGGACGCAGCCCTCAGAGCATTGACAGGACAGACGGTGCGTGATGCCTTTAAGGTGGAACGAGATGGTAAGTTTATCTCCGTGGTCGGACACCCCAGTATGTCAACGATTCGAGTGCTGATGATCGGGGTGCGTAACCCGAAACTCGGAGCCGCATTTGACGACGGACGGGCGAAGTCGGGGATCGTTTGGGTCAATGAACTCCGTCTTTCGCGTGTCGACCAATCGGGCGGCTGGGCGGCGATTGCAGCAATGAATACCCGTATGGCGGATTTCGGTGCGGTAGCCCTCACTGGGCGCTTGCAGACCCCAGGATTTGGCGCTCTAGAGAATAAACTTGCGGAGCGTGCCACCGAGTTCACCTATCAGTATGACGCCAATGCCAATCTGGAGTTCGGGAAGTTCTTCCCAAAGCGTTGGGAGGTCAGTATACCGATGTATGTCTCGCAAGGTGAGTCCTTTGCTAATCCAGAGTATAACCCTCTCGACCCCGATGTGCCATTTGACGAGGCGCTCGATAAACTACCCTCAGTAGAGGAACGTGATCGCTTAAAACAGATCGCACAAGACTATACACGGCGTCGTAGCCTCAACTTTACCAATGTGCGTGTGAACCAACAGAGTCGTACTCCTCGCCCGTGGGATGTCGGTAACTTCGCCGTGACGTATGCTTATAACGAGCAAAATGCACACAACGTCAAGACAGAGTACCGCAACCAAGTCCTTCACAAGGGAATGTTGGCATATGTATTTAGTGCACGCCCCACGACCTATGAACCCTTCCGCCGAATATCATGGCTATCGAACAGCAATCTGGCGCTTATCCGAGACATCAACTTCACCCCGATGCCTCGACAAATTACCTTCCGCACGGAAGTGAATCGGAGTTTCCTCGAGCAAAAGCTTCGGAATATCAATAGTCCAGCATTGCAGATGCGTCCCACTTATGCCAAGTCCTTTGAGTGGAATCGATCCTATGGGGTCAACTGGGATCTCATGCGCTCCCTCCGTCTAGACTTCTCTGCCAACAACATGGCGGTGATCGATGAACCCGAAGGGCAGACCCTCTCGCAACTCTCGGGAGAGGCGCGCCAGATGTGGAAAGATACCGTCTGGCACAGTGTCCGCCATTTTGGACGCACCACCCAGTACAATCACCACTTGGGGGCAAACTATACGCTACCGATCAATAAGCTCCCCTTCCTCGGATGGCTCTCATCCACGGCCTCTTATGCGGCAGACTACCGTTGGGATGCCGCACGAAAGGTTGCACAAAACGTAGATCTCAACCTAGGGAATACGGTACAGAATGCCTCGACGATCCAGCTCTCGGCGAATGCAAGCTTCGTTTCCCTCTATTCCAAAGTCCCATTCCTCAATAATATCAATCGGAAATTCGAGGCTATCGGTAACGGTGGAGCAGCTTCCAATGAACCGAAGAAGCAGGAGATGAAGACGGTACAGTTCGTAAAGGAAAAGTTCTCGCTTCGTAACAACCAGCCGCGTGCCGTCTCGCACAACCTGAATTCGGAAGAGGTGACAGCAAAGTACATCACCAGTGACGGAAAGGAACTCCCCTTGACCATAGAGGTGCTCTCCGAAAAGCGTGTCAGGGTGAGTACCGACACCCCTCCCCTTACGAAGGGACGTCTGGTACTCGAGGCGCAGAAACCCGTCTCGGCACGCATCTCCCCTGCCGTCTTCGGTGAAGCGATTATTCGTGCCCTGATGGGGTTGCGTTCCGTATCTGCTAACTATACGCAGACAGACGGGACGTTTGTTCCTGGCTATCTACCTAATACGAAGATTCTTGGCTTTAACGATATTGCTGCGGGGGCTGCTCCTGGTTGGCCCTTTGTACTCGGATGGCAAGACCCTAGCTTTGCAATGAAAGCTGCCGAGCGAGGCTGGTTGACCATCGATACCGCACAGGTCGACGCCTTCAAGCTTACTCGATCGACCAACTTCAGCTATCGGATCAATATTGAACCATTCCCCTATTTCCGCATCGATATTACGGGGACGAGACAGTATGCGCGCAATCGCAACGAGTTCTATCGCCCCATCTCCTCGGGGATTTTTGAAGTAGTGAACCCTACGGTCAATGGAAACTTCTCCATCTCTTCCATCTTTATTCGTACAGCCTTTGAAGGGGAGGTGAAGGGAGAAAAGTATGCTTCGCGTGCCTTTCAGCAGTTCCGAGAAAATCGCCTCGTGGTAGCAAGACGCGTGGCCGCTACGCGTAGTGAAACGTATGCGCCAGGAGCGGATGGTGTCTATCCCGATGGGTATAGTGGCCTCTCGCAGGAGGTTCTGATCCCCGCATTCCTAGCAGCCTACACGGGAAGCAACCCCGCTTCGAGTGACCTTGCACTCTTCCCCAAGATCCCATTGCCGAACTGGCAGTTCACCTACGACGGACTCTCGCGACTTGCGCTACTCAAGGACCTGTTCCGTCAAGTCTCGCTCCGACATGGCTATCGTGCGAACTATATTATCGGGAGCTATCAGTCCAATGAAGCCTTCCGAGAAGAGGCCGATGGTTTCTCCTACGTGCGTAATGCGCAAGATGACTACGTGGCGCGATATCAGGTGGCGAATGTCTCGATCTCCGAACAGTTTAGTCCTCTCTTCGGTGTGGATTTAGGTTTTGCCAATTCTCTGACCACCAAGGCGGAGGTTCGTAAAAATCGTTCCCTCGCCATGAGCTTTGCTAACAACCAGTTGACGGATATGGATACGTGGGAGTATGTCCTCGGAGCGAGCTACCGTTTCGAGAATCTGCCTGTAGTCATCAAGTCACAGCTCGGCGGAAAGACGGTGTTGAAGAGTGAGCTCCGGTTGCAAGGCGACTTCTCTATCCGAAATACACACACCATCCTGCGTAAGCTGAGCGAAAACACCAATACTCCGACCGCTGGGCAGTGGTCTTATGCGCTTAAGCTTTCGGCGGACTATATGCTTACAGAGCAGATCAATCTCCGCGTCTTCTTTGACCGGACGGTGAATAAACCGCTTGTCTCACTAAGCTTCCCTACCTCCACTACGAGCTTCGGGCTGAGCGTGCGCTTTACTCTTGAGCAGTAATGACTGCTTGCTATTCTAGACTTACGTGCAGCAACGTCTTTGGGCGTATGCTGCTTTTTTTGTTCCTCATGGGGCTATTCCCCCCTGTGGGACTTCTCCCAGTAGACGCGCGGCGGGACGCTTTCTTTGCGAAAAATGTATGCGCTCAGACTCCAGCTACGTTTTCCCATGCACTCCTACAACAACCGACCTCTTCACAAGAGTCGCATCTCCTCCCTGCGAATGCGCCGTGGGAAGGACGTCGTACACGGATTGAGACTCTTCGGGTGCAAGAGGAGTATGCCGATCAGAATCTTGTCGCAAGGGAGTGGCTCCCCAGACGACCCACTTTGCAAATAGGTTCTTTCGCACAGAAAGGGGGGAATAATCGCGAAATAGCCTCGCTTCTACACCCTCGTCCAACTGAGGTGTATAAGCTTTATTCTGCAGGCGAATGGCGCGATTCGGCGGTGTCGTTCTTCGGAGCTACTACGCTCACCTATGCAGACTACGGTATGCGTCGCTGGACAAAGCTTGTGACACCCCATCTTTTCTATCCCTATCTCGCGCTGGACTCGACCGAAGGACGACCGCGGACTGTGACGGGAATGGTCTCGCTCGGGCGTTTACAGCGGATGGAGTTCTCTACATTTGCGCTTTCCGTCACCTATTGTGGTGAACGAAACCGAGTGGAGGGGGCGCTTGAGCATCGTTTTGCACAGCACCAATTGACCCTCAGAGAAGGGGTGGCTATCCCTGTGGGGGAGTATTGGTTGAGCCAGTGGGGAAGATTTGAATATCTATCCCAACGGGATCGTGCTACGGCGCAGACGCCTGTCCGTCTTTTTCGTCACATCGGTTTCGGACTCTGGGATCTGGATAGGACGACTGCGGAAACGCGCATGGATTTCCAAGCCTCCTCGGGTATGGTGCAGTGTGGATTACAATTCCTTCCCAAGCTAGGGGAGGGATGGCTCGCGAGCGTCAATGCCGCACACCGATGGGGAACGACGGGGGATGTACGGCAACGATCCGTTGCCTCTTTTGTACTACAAGAGTTGAACCTTTTGCTCGGCTATGATTATGTCGCGGGGGGAGAGCGAGCACAGTGTGCATTAGATGCCTCGTGGCAGAACCGAACGGGGGTAGAGCAGTTCTACGACTCTGTCGGGAGACGTGGCAATAAGAAATATCAACTCCTCTTTTCCGAACCCACCTACAAGGGACGTTATCGTGCCTATGGGGCGCGTCTGGTCTACATTACAGAGCATCTCCCTTGGGAGATCGGGGTGAGACTCTGGGGAGGCTATCTCACTCAAGCGAGTGAGTATGTGCGTCCTTATAGCTATTCGCTCTTACAACGTTGGAAAATTGAAACCACCGTGCATCTCTCTTGGAGGCACACACAACACCGTCTGACCTGTCGCTCGGCATGGGGGATCTTTACGCGCGCTAATGAACGGAGAGAACTCTACCCTCATATCCGAGAGCCTTTGCGTTCGGAGTTCTTATACCCCGAGCTCGCTCGTCGTCTCCCTTTACAGTATCACTTCTTGGTGACGCTCGCCTATGCGTATGCTTTCCCTAATGGTTGGACTCTCGAACTCGCTCCAGAACTCGGGTACTTTCGCACGGAGAGTGCTTCGCAGTGGCAGGGAGGAGTAACCTTGGTGGTGGGAAAGTAAAGTAGGAAAGTAAAAGGGTTACCCTACAGGCGTCGCTATCACCTCCTCTTCCCACGTCCCTACGTTCCGCGTCTTCTCATCAAAGCTCACCCCGACGAGGTGGATCGGGCGCTTCCCCTTGAGATACTTGGCGTGATAGTTATTCTTCTTGATCTGCTCGAGTGCGTCGTGTGCCGAGCCCTCGTCGTTGCTCTGCTGCGCATTCGTCTTGAACTCAAAGGTAGTGTCCGTAAAAGTGTGTAAGCGCCACGGTCACTACCCATTTTTTTTTTAGGACACTATCCAAGTGTTCGGAATAGCAGCCCCCCCACTAGTTCTCACTACCATAAACAAAACGGTAGTGTCCGTAAAAGTGTGTAAGCGCCACGGTCACTCATTCCTCCAGCGAG
>CAUUCP010000025.1:0-35328 GCA_963543925.1 uncultured Bacteroidia bacterium
TAGAAGACCCCGAACTCAACGAAGCCAACCGCTTGCTCCTCCAAGCCTTCTATGAAGTGCTCAAGAATTGCGATCGTTATATCTGTTTTGCCTTCTTGACGGGCATTACCAAGTTCAGTAAGACGAACCTCTTTAGCGGCGCGAACAACCTGATGGATATCTCGTTATTGGACGAATACGACGCCATCTGTGGCTTCACTGAAGAGGAGCTCACCACCTACCTTACCCCCGAGATAGAAACGCTAGCCAAGAAGAAGAAAACGAGCGTGGAAAAGACCCGTCAGCAACTCAAAAAGGAGTACGACGGTTATTGCTTTTCGGAAGAAGGGATACGGGTGTATAATCCTTACAGCTTACTCAAAGTATTGGCAACGAGCAGTTACAAATACTATTGGTTCGGGGATGCGACCCCATCCTATCTCGTCAACTACCTAAGAAATATGCCGATCTTTATGCCTGACTTAGAGAATGAGATAAGAGTAGACTCTAGTGCAATGGAGGACTTTCGTTACGATGACGATGATATCGTTCCTCTTCTCTTTCAGTCGGGTTACCTCACGATCAAAAAGTACGACCCGCGGAGTCGGCTTTTCCATCTCGGCTATCCTAATGAAGAGGTGCGCTTTGGTTTCCTACGGGAGCTCCTTCCCCTCTATTCTAGTTTCAGACGTTCGAATATTGCGGATACCATCTCTAATCTCTACCTAGCTTTTAATAGCGGCAATCTGGCAGATGCGATGAAGGAGATTGAGGTCATCCTCGGAGGGATACTTTACGGCAATATCCCTAACGGCGAGGCGGGGCGTCCCCTACGAGAACAGTACTACCAGACCGTCCTTCATACCGTCTTTCGTCTTCTAGGCATTTATGCACGAGCGGAGGTGACCTGCGCCTCGGGGCGTATTGACATGGTGGTGACGACCCGTAAACATGTCTATATCTTCGAATTTAAGGTCAATACGCAGGGATCGGCACAGGATGCTATCAACCAGATTAAGGAGTTGGGGTATCTCCGTTCGGTTCGCGCAGGGAAACGCCCTGTCCACCTCGTAGGGGTGAGCTTTGACGAGAAGACGCGGAATATCGGGGAGTGGGAAGAGGAGGTTATACATCGATAGCAGATACTCTCCGAAAAGAGTGTGTAAGCGGCACGGGGGCTGGTAGGGGAGCGGGGGCTGATGACGCTTTATGTATTCCTAAATATGCTAAGCGAACTAGGGGGTGGAGCGGGTGTAGTGGGTGTAGAGCCTTTGTTCCCTACGTGTTGCAGTCGTCTTACCCCTGTAAATTGAGTGGAAAAAATAGGCTGTAATATTGGTACGTTTTATTATTTCCGTGCTGTATTATTTAGTTAGTTGTATAGAAACAGAGGCTTTAGGATTTTCTAAAGTGGTAGTACGGCATGGGGAGAGAAGGAGCGGGCGGTTACCCACTCTTGTGGGCAATGTATTTCAGAGAGAGAGTATAGAAAATCCCCTCCCTTTTCCTAGCGATACGGGGACGAAAAAGAAGGGGATTTCCCCCTGTTGTAGCCTTTCTGTGACAATTACCGAAAATATTTTTTATCCCCTTCGAGCCCAGTTTCCGTCTGGCTTTTGGGAACGCTCGCCCTAGTCCCCTGCTACGCGCCATTTTGTATTAACGTTTTTTTTAAGAACTTGCCTCATACTTACTATAAATCATTGACGATCATGAGAAAGACGTTGAAAATTGTAATAGCGAGCCTGATACTGCTCTGTACGTGGGGGGTGTCGGGGGTATTGGCTCAGTCGGGAACGGAACGCCCGTTCATCACCAAGTGGCAGGGGACAAAGGGTGAGGAGTTGAAGATCCCGATCATAGGGACGTACAAGATGGTGATCAAGGATGGGAATGGGAATGAGAAGATCAATACGACGGTAACGGTCGCAGATGCGGGACATCCCTACCGCTTTACTCCTATGGAGGACGGGACTTACACCGTAGAGGCAGGACCTGAGGGGGTGAAGTCTATGCAGATGAGAAGTGATGGTTGGTCTTTTCCTACCAGTAACGATAAACTGCTGGAGGTAGTGCAGTTCGGAATGGTGAAATGGGAGTCGATGAAAGAGATGTTCAAAATGTGCAAGAACATGACCTTCTCGTCGGAGATAGACACCCCAGACCTCTCTGAGGTGACTGACATGGAGATGATGTTCGCTGGCTGCTCCTCCTTCAACCAACCGCTGGGCAACTGGGACGTGAGCAAGGTGACCAACATGATGGGGATGTTCTATGGCTGCTCCTCCTTCAACCAGCCGCTAGACAACTGGAACGTAAGCAAGGTGGCTGGAATGGAAACGATGTTCTATGGCTGCTCCTCCTTCAACCAGCCGCTAAATCACTGGGAGGTGAGCAAAGTAACCGACATGGAGGAGATGTTCCGAAAATGCAGCGCATTCAACCAGCCACTAAACAAGTGGAACGTGAGCAACGTAACCGACATGCACAATATGTTCTATGAATGCTCCGCCTTCAACCAGCCACTAAATGAGTGGAATGTGAGCAACGTGACCAGTATGTGGAATATGTTTAATGGCTGCTCCTCATTCAACCAGCCGCTAGATAACTGGGAGGTGAGCAACGTAACCGACATGATAGGAATGTTCAGTGGCTGCTCCTCATTCAACCAGCCACTAAATAAGTGGACTGTAAGCAATGTGACCAGCATGAGATCGATGTTCAGCGACTGCTCTGCATTCAACCAGCCACTAAATCATTGGACTGTAAGCAACGTGACCAGCATGGGAGGGATGTTCAATGGCTGCTCCGCATTCAACCAGCCACTAAATAGTTGGAATGTGAGCAACGTGCTCAACATGGAGGAGATGTTCGAAGACTGCCGCTCCTTCAACCAGCCGCTGGGCAAGTGGGACGTGCGCAACGTGGAAAACATGGAGAAGATGTTCTCTGGCTGCACCTCATTCAACAAGCCACTCAACAAGTGGGAGGTGAGCAACGTGAAAAACATGGAGAGGATGTTCGCTGGCTGCTCCTCATTCAACAAGCCACTCAATCACTGGAAGGTGGACAAAGTAAAAGACATGAGCTTGATGTTCTGGGGCTGCTCCTCCTTCAACCAGCCGCTAGGCTCATGGAAGATAAAAACAGCAGTAGGCGGACTTGACAAAACTGCGATGAGCCCATCGAACTATTCCCAGACACTCGTCGGGTGGGCGGAGCAAATGGATATTGCAGAGAATCTCGATTTCTATGTAGAAGGACTCATCTACAACGACGAGGGTAAGGCGGCTCGCCAAAAACTCACTGGCAAAGGATGGAAGTTTGAAGGCGACACTCACCAATCTAGTGGCGTAGCCATTACGCCCCGTTCCTTACTCCTTGTACTCAACAAAGAATGCACACTCCCCTTGGAGAAGTGGGGTGTAGAGGAAACAGAGGAGGTCACCCTATCGACCGACACAGAGGAGATCATCTCCTATGAATGGACTGCAGACAAGAAGGGGGTGCACATCAAGGGGCTCAAGGAGGGAAAGTGTCAACTCACCGCTACCATCGCAGCCAAAGCAGGGGTGCACGATGCCTATACCAGCACCTGCGAGATAGGGGTCTACATCCCTATAGAGCGCATCACCATCAGCCCTGCAAGCAAGACCCTAAAGGTCGGGGAGGAGTTCACGTTTACAGTCAACTTCTTTCCAGAGAATGCTACGAAGAGAGAGGTGGAGTGGGTATCTGATGATTCTGGGATCGCTACAGTAGACAACAATGGGAAAGTAATTGCCAAAGCGGCAGGGACGTGTACTGTCTATGCAAAAATCAATGAATATGGACACTGGAGCTATGGAAAATGTGAGGTGACCGTAGTAAACGCGATAGCCCCTGTTGCCAGTATCACACTCCCTGAAAAACAGACCCTCACGGTTGGTACAATAGTCCCATTGATAGCGGTAGTAAAACCCGACAATGCCGAACAGGGGCTTGTCTGGAGCAGCTCCGCCCCCGCGATTGCTACAGTAAGCGAGGGCGTCGTTTGGGGAAAGAAGACGGGAGAGTGCACCATTACCGTAAAAAGTCTAGACCCGAACTGCTCGATAACCAAGGAGTGTAAAATCACCGTAGAAGAGCCAAGTAATGGAGGAAATCAACCGACCTTCACCGTAACCCTTACTCAGCACACCAATGGTAGGATCGCTATCGAGGGTTACGAAACCTCGGTAACCGTAAAACAAGGGACAACGGTGACGGTAACGGTGACGCCCGACGAGGGGTACAAGCTGAAGAGTCTAACGGCTGACGACGAGGATATCACGAACTCGAAACAGTTCACCGTAATGGAAGATACGGAAGTGAAGGCGGTGTTTGAGAAAGAGACCTTCAAGGTCAACGAAAAGATTGTAGGGAGTGGCGCGCTGAACTTTACCGACGCAGAAGGTCAGCCACTAGACCTCGGCGCCGTGCCCTACGGGACGACGGTAAAGGTGGTACCTGTGGAAAATACCCCGTGGGAATTGGTTTCACTTATGGTAGAGAATGAAGACATTACGACGAGCAGGAGTTTTGTACTTAAGAGCGAGGTGACGGTTTACGCAGTCTTCCAAAACAAGAATGTACC
Organism: uncultured Bacteroidia bacterium; assembly: GCA_963543925.1. GTDB lineage: Bacteria > Bacteroidota > Bacteroidia > Bacteroidales > CAJPTX01 > Bacteroides_D. The sequence continues at coordinate 4,595 of CAUUCP010000025.1, forward strand.
CACCTTCAAGGTGAATGTAACACAAACCGAGGGTGGGACAATAGACATCCCAGGCTACACGAAGGCGGCATTGAAAAAGGTGTCGAAAGATACAGAACTGACGGTAACGGTGACGCCCGACACGGAACACGGCTACAAGCTGAAGGAGCTGAAGGTTGGCGACGAGGATATCACCGCGATCAAGAAGTTCACCGTCAAGGCAGATACGGAAGTGAAGGCGGTCTTCGAGCTCCTTACTTTCCAGATTACCCCAGAGGTTACGGGCGAGGGGTGCTCCTTGACGTTCAAGAATGCTGCCACGGATGCGCCAATCACCGACCTCGGTGCTGTGCCCTACGGGACGACGGTGAAGGTAGTGCCTGTACCTAAAGAGGGTTGGGAATTGAAAGCGCTCAGTGCTAACGGTAAGGATATCTTTGCGGCGAAGGAATTCATTATCAAAGAAGCCACCACGGTAAAGGCGGTGTTTGAGAAGTCTCTCCCAAAATTCGCCGTAACCCTTACTCAGCCCACCAACGGTAAGATCGCTATCGAGGGGCACGGTACGGAAACCTCAATCACCGTAGCACAGGGGACGACATTGACAGTAACGGTGACGCCCGAAGAGGGATACAAGCTTAAGAGTCTAAAGGCAGGCGACGAGGATATCACGAACACGAAACAGTTCACAGTGAAGGCGGCTACGGAAGTGAAGGCGGTGTTCGAGAACAAACAGGGGGGTGCGGTAGAGGACGCCCTGTTGGCTGGTATCGTCGTAGCGCCGAATCCGTTCAGCGCGCAGCTACGCATCCTGAATCCCGAGGGGGTTGCAGCACGCTACGAGGTGGTGAATGGCGCAGGGGTAGTCGTACGTTCGGGGGCGCTTTCTGGTAGCGATGTGATCGTGGATACAGAGGCACTGCCCGCAGGTATCTATTTTGTGCGTTTAGAGGCGCAAAATGGTGCGAGAAAGAGCGTAATGGTATCTAAGTAGCATCTGCTTCTTTTGTCGAATGAAAAACCGCTCTTCTGTCGTTTTGGCAGAGGGGCGGTTTTGTTTGGTAGGAGGGGGGGGCTATCTCAGAGACTAGAGAAAAATATTTTTCTTTTTCCTTTATCCCAGTCCCTTACTGGCATTTCGGTATGTTTTTCCACCTAGCTCGCTACGCGCCGTTTTGTGTTAACGTTTCTTTTTGAGAACTTGCCACAATACTTCAATAATCAACTAGAAGGTGACGATATCATGAGAAAGACGTTGCACATCGTAATCGCACTCGTGACATTGCTCTGTGCGTGGGGCGTGTCGGGGGTATTTGCCCAGTCGGAGACGGGACGCCCATTCATCACGAAGTGGTGGGGAGAGGCTGGGAAGGAGCTAACGATCCCGATCTTTGGAAGAGAATACAAGCTTGTAATCAAGAACGAGAAGGGCGAAGTAGTGAAAAGCGAGGAAAAGATCACCCGCAAAGATTTGAAATTCCCCTACACCTTTACCCCTGACGCAGATGGCGTCTATAGCGTAGAGGCAGGACCCGAGGGGGTGGAATATATGAAAACTAAAACGCTTTGGGAGTCAATTGGAGATCCAAATAGTTTACACGAGGTTGTCCAGTTCGGGACGGTGAAATGGGAGTCGATGAAAGAGATGTTCAACGCGTGCAAGAACATGACCTTCGTAGCGGGAATAGACACCCCAGACCTCTCCGAGGTGACCAACATGGAAAGGATGTTCAGCGGCTGCACCTCCTTCAACCAGCCGCTAAACAACTGGAACGTGAGCAACGTGACCGAAATGGACTGGATGTTCGGGGAGTGCTCCGCATTCAACCAGCCGCTAGATAACTGGGACGTGAGCAACGTGACCGAAATGAACTATATGTTCTCTGGCTGCTCCTCCTTCAACCAACCGCTAAACAACTGGAACGTAAGTAACGTGACCGAAATGGACTGGATGTTCAGGGAGTGCTCCGCCTTTAACCAGCCACTAAATAACTGGAATGTGAGCAACGTGACCGAAATGAACTGTATATTCATGGACTGCTCCGCCTTTAATCAGCCACTAAACAACTGGAACGTAAGTAACGTGACCGACATGAACTATATGTTCTCTGGCTGCTCCTCCTTCAACCAACCGCTAAACAATTGGAATGTGAGCAAAGTGACCGGAATGGTCTATATGTTCAATTACTGCACCGACTTCGACCAGCCGCTAGATAACTGGGACGTGAGCAACGTGACCGAAATGGGCAGCATGTTCCATGGCTGCACCTCTTTTAACCAGCCGCTAAACAATTGGAATGTGAGCAAAGTGATCGACATGACCGAGATGTTCGCTGGCTGCTCCTCATTCAACCAGCCGCTAGGCTCATGGAAGATAAAAACAGCAGTAGGCGGGCTTTCTACAACCGCGATGAGTCCCTCGAATTATTCCCAGACACTCGTGGGGTGGGCGGCGCAAACGGATATCACTAAAAATCTAGATTTCGAGGGTAACGTTGAGGAACTCGTTTATAACGACCAAGGTAAAGCAGCGCGCGAAACGCTCCTAAACAAAGGATGGTGGCTCTACGATGATATCCACCAACCTCGTGGCGTAGCCATTACCCCCCATTCCTTAAGCCTTGTACTCAACCAAGAATTCACTCTCCCTTTGGAAAAGTGGGGTGTAGAGGACACAGAGGAAGTCACCCTATCGATTGACACGGAGGGGATCATCTCCTACAAACTAACAGCAAATAAGAAAGGGGTGCATATCAAGGGGCTCAAGGAGGGAAAGTGTAAACTGACCGCCACCATCGCAGCCAAAGCAGGGGTGCACGAGGTCTATACCAGCACCTGCGAGATAGCGGTCTACATCCCCATAGAGCACTTCACTATTACCCCTGCAAGCAAGACCCTGAAGGTCGGGGAGGAATTCACGCTTACAGCCCACCTCTTTCCCGAAAATGCTACGAAAAGAGAGGTGAAGTGGAGATCCGATGATTCCGAGATTGCTACAGTAGACGATAATGGAAAAGTCACTGCGCATAAAGCAGAAGAGTGTACGGTCGATGCAGTAATCAATGAATATGGACGCACGGTCAAAAGAAAATGTAAGGTGACCGTAGTAGATGCGATCGCCCCTGTTGCCAGGATTACAATCCTTGAAAAACAGACCCTCAAGGTCGGTGCGAGAATCCAGTTGGTAGCAGTCGTAACACCCGACAATGCCGAACAGGGGTGTATCTGGAGCAGTTCCGACCCCGAGGTTGCTACGGTAAGCGAGGGCGTCGTCTGGGGAAAGAAGAAGGGGAAGTGCACCATTACCGTAAGAAGTCTAGACCCAGCCTGCACAATAACCCAACAGTGCGAAATCTCCGTAAAATAGCCGAGCCACGGAGGAAATAACGGCGGAGGGGGTAACAATGGGAGCATCCCCACCTTTTCTGTAACCCTTACTCAGCCCGCAAACGGTAAGCTGGAAATCGAGGGACACGCCACAAGAACCTCGGTAACGGTAGCCAAAAACTCAGAGCTGACCGTACAGAAGAGATCGTGGATACAGAGACCCTCCCCTCAGGTATCTATTTTGTGCGCGTAGAGGCGCAAAATGGCGCGAGAAAGAGTGCAATGGTATCTAAAGTAGCTCTCGAGTCTTCTATCGAATAAATTGCCGCCCTTCTGTCGCTTTGGCAGAGGGGCGGTTTTGTTATGTACAGGTGGGGAGGTTATATCCCTCTATAGACGCTAGGAGGGAGGGGGCTAGGCTGGGAGACAAATCTTTATCACCAGCCTATCGTCAGGTTACCCGTTACCCATTCGCCTACCAGCCCAAGAGGCGATTGCCCCAATCTAGCCAACGGAGGGGGCGTACGAAGGAGAAGATACGGTAGTTGAACGAGATCTCGCCCGTCGCCGCGCCTATGGAATAGCGTTGGGTTTCCGTCTCATCAAAGCCGAGGGAATGATAGTAGAAGACCATGGCCAGACTCCAGCGCTTGGTAGTATAGCCGAATGCGCCCCGTCCCTGAAGGGTATATTGCGGACGGAAATACCGTAGTGCTTGCAGGTGCACCCCTTGCGATACCCCTATTGTGCTTTCTAAGGCTACATAGAATCGTTTCCATGGATAGACTCCCATGACACCTGCATAGACCTCAACGAGTGGGGTATTTCGGCGCTCTACGTCGATCTTTGGACGATGGGAATAGACGTACTGGTAATAGCCCCCTATGCCTATGGGAAAACAGAGGGCTGGGTAGAGTTGTTTCTCGGTCTGCTCAAAAGCGGCAGGATAGGAGATATTTTGCGCCCCGATAATGTAAGATCCGCGTAGCCCCAGTCGCGAGATCTGCGAATCGCCAAAGGCGACGTACCCCTCGCTTGGCAGGCGTGCATAGAGCCCAGTATAGGCTTGCGCATAGAGGTCTACGACGACCCGCTTGCCGTAGTAATGGTACTGAAAGTCGAAGTATTGCGATGGGGCGACGTCCCGCTCCACACTATTCGGGATTCCGACCGAGAGGCTAAAACCGAAGGTGCGCCACCAGAATGCGATCCCGAGCGAGCTCGGTGTATTACTCTGGTAGTTAGTATGTTGATGGGTCTGTTTCTCCTCGACAATAAGCCCCATCGTATTGGCTCGGATAAAGGGACGGAGGGTCATCCTCTCGCCATAATTGAGTACATATACCGAGTCCTGTGCCGCAGCCCACTCTAGGGAAAACCACGCGAGTAGCAGGATGAGTAGCCCCCGGAGTCCCATCGACAAAGCGTGCTATGCAGTTTTCCGAATCGCCCACAATGCGAGTACCGTAAGCGCTCCGTTGAGTACCAAGAGCTCATACCCCATCGTATACTCCCAACACCAGACGAGATATTCTCGGACAGCATAGCTCAGTAGTGGACCACAGAGCGCAGCCAATGGAGAGAGGCGATCGTAAATCTGCCAACGGGTAAAAAGCCCTACGGCAAAGAACCCGAGTAGGGGACCATAGAGGTAGCTCACGGCCGTGAAAAGGGCGCTGATCACACTCCCCTCATTAAGCCAGCGAAAGGCAAGAATCAGCAAAAGGATGAGCCCCGAGAGGGCAAGGTGTACCACGTTCCGTACCCGTGGGGTATTCTTTCCCTCTGGAGGGAGGTTCAAGATATCGAGCGTAAAAGAGGTCGTCAGGGCCGTCAGCGCCGAGTCTGCCGAGGAGAAGGTGGCCGCAATAATCCCGAGGGTAAACAAGAACCCCACGACAGGAGGGAGCAAGCCTCCCGTGGCAAGGGGTGGATAGAGTTCGTCGCCCTTTAGGGGGAGTTCTAGTCCCTGTTGTTGTAAAAAGAGCACCAAGAGCACCCCTAGCGACAGGAGCAATAGGTTGACTGGCAGGAAGCCGTAGCCATAGGCCACCATATTGCGTTGAGCATCCCGTAGGCTTTTACACCCGAGGTTCTTTTGCATCATATCTTGGTCGAGCCCAGTCATGACAATGGGGATAAAGGCGCCAGCGAGGAACATCTTTACGAAGTGCGACCCACTCTTCCAATCTCCGAAAGAGAAGATGTCGGAGTAAGGACTCTGTGCAATGGCTTTAGCCGCTCCGAAGAGATTCAGGTCGAGACTCTGGGCGACGTAATAGACCGTAAGGAGAAGTGCAAGGAGCATAATGGCGGTCTGAAAGAGATCCGTCCAGATGATGGTCTGTATCCCCGCCCGATAGGTATACAGCCAGATAAGCACGAGTGTCACCCCTACCGAAAGGGCAAAGGGGATTCCCCACGCCTCAAAGACCAACGAGTGTAAGACCGCAGCGACCACGTAGAGCCGCAAGGAGGCAATAACCGTCCGATTGATAAGGAAGAGCACGGCGCTGGTCTTGTAGCTCACGCGCCCAAAACGGTCGGCGAGGTAGCTATAAATACTCGGACTCTTGAGACGATAGTAAACTGGGAGCAAGACGTAGGCAATAACATAGTAACCCACCACATAGCCCAATACCATCTGCAGGTAGTAGAAGTGGTTGGATAGTACCCATCCTGGCACCGAGATGACCGAGATCCCCGACATGGAGACCCCCAGCATCCCGAAGGCTATCATGCCCCACGAGGCGGTACGTTTGCCAAGGAAAAAAGCTTGCCCTCCAGCTCGGCGCGAGGTGAAAAAGGCGATGAGTAGCAATACTCCAAAGTACCCCAATAGCAACAGGGCGGTGAGCGTAGGACTCATGACGGTCGGTTTGGTTCTACAATCCTTACTTATAGCGTGGGGCAAAGTTAGACAATCGGATCATGACGGGAAGGGATACCAAGAGACGCTCCTTTCTCTCTCTTGCGCTCGCTCAGTACCGCTCCCCCCCCTCGAGATCAGCCATCGTCTGGAGAGGGTGGCTGATAAGCACGTCGGTGCGTTCCCTACAAAAAAAGGACGCCTCTGGTTAGAGAAGCGTCCTTCCTTGTATGGAAGTGGAACTCAATGTTCCTAGGAGATCATAGCTGGGTTCACACTCAGGACGGGAATCCCTAACGGATTTGCCAAGATTTGTTGCTCGGTAGAGTTCATCATCGGCTTGAGCCCCTGCGTGAGCATAATGAGGAAGACATCGATCGACTTCTCGGTGGCGTAGTCAAAGAAGCGCTGCTTGAAATTGTCGTTCTTTTCCGACGGTACAATCGTGTAGCGCACTCCGTTTACATCGAAGACCTTGGTCATCGCTTGGATATTGAGGTCTCGCTTGTTGATCAAGGAAGAGTCGTTGTAGGGTTCTTCAAAGATAAAGACGTGCGAACCGTAGAGCTTGGCATTGCGCATAGCCCACTCGACCTTTCCTTTTTCGACGGAGAGGGCGCCCATGGGCATTAAGATTCGCTCAAATGGATTCTCGACCTTTGGTGGTTTCTGGACTGCGAGGAAGGGGATATTGCTATCGATGATGACGCGTACGGCCTTGCTAGCAAAAAGCTTGCTGAGCCCCTTGGTTTCGTGGATTCCCATGATGATCAGGTCGGCATGCATCTCCTCAGCATACCCGGGGATCTCTTCGGCGATCCCCCCTTCGGTGACCACGGGTCTAAAGGGTACATTACACAATGGGCGTAGACGCTCGACCTCCTTATTTAGGAGTTCTCGGGCTTGTGCAAGGTCTTGCCCCTTCTCTACCACGTGCAACAGATGGACGTCTAGGACAGGGTGGAATTTCTCTAGACACTTGACATAATTAATCGCCGAATCTACGACGGGAGTAAAATCACAAGGCACTATTATCAACATTCTCTAGAATGGTTTGTTGCAAATGACGGCTCGCTCAGGAGGGGTTCGGTCGGCTAAAACTTCCGACCTCCTAGACTCAAGAAGAGGGCACGTATCGGCGCACTTACGCCACCGACCAGTGTTTCACAGCGCTGTAGACAAGCCTCAGCAGCGGCCAAATGCTGTGCAATAGCCTGTTCGCTCCTCTCGCGGATCTGAAGCTCGTCATAGAACGCCATGACACGCTCTATTTTCTCAGCACGGTGCATAGAACCGAGGTGTTTATATCCTTGATAACGTTCAAATTGCTCAGCGGTTGCAAGCGTCTGTGCAAGAACGGAGAGATAGGTTTGTTTATTGGTGACGATATCGTCGCCACACTCCTTGCCAAATTCCTTTGTATCCCCGTATACGTCTAGGAAATCGTCTTGGAGCTGGAAGGCGATTCCGACCTCACGAGCGAACGAGATAAGTTCTTGTTCTACTTCGCGCGAAGCCCCTCCCAATACAGCGCCGAGGCGTACACTCATCTCTAGGAGCGCCGCGGTTTTGTCGGTAATCATCCCTAGGTATTGAGGTTCTGTCACGAGGTCGCTCTTTTCGAACTCCATATCCCACTGCTGTCCCTGACAGACGCGGAGCGCCCCCTCGTTGAAACGCTCCGATAGGTCGTGGAGCTTGTCTTGAGGGGCTTGCCCTAGGAGGGTATATGCTAAGATACTCATGGCATCTCCCGAGAGGAGTGCGGTATTGGTGTTCCATCGTTTCCAGACCGTGGGTTTACCACGTCGTAGGGTAGAGACGTCCATCACGTCGTCGTGCAAGAGCGTAAAGTTATGGAAGACCTCGATGGCTAATGCGACGGGGAGGACACTCTCCAGCGCAGGTTGTTCTTTCGTCAACCAGTCATACACCGCCAGACAAAGCACGGGGCGTATGCGCTTGCCGCCTCCCTCGAGTGTATACCAAATAGGTGCGAATAATTCTTGTGGTTCTCTGGTGTGCACGAGCCTTTTCAAGCCCTCTTCGACCACAGCCCTTAACTCCTCTAACGAATACCCCATACTCAAGTCTATAAATCCTTTGTTAACAAAGGTACTGAATTTATAATACAGGACAAATGTAAAAGAGGCAGCCCGATGATGCTCATCGTACTGCCTCTTCTTTTAGAGCGGGAAACGGGACTCGAACCCGCGACCCTCAGCTTGGGAAGCTGATGCTCTACCAACTGAGCTATTCCCGCGCTACCGACCTTTCACGGCACAAAGGTATATAAATTTCTCAATTCAATGGTCTCCCCAATTCTGCTTCTATTTCTATCCCCAAGGCCTGCTTTTTTTCCAAGAATCGTAGGTAGGATTCGGAGAGAGGATTTTGTGCGACATGCTCTTGCATCAATCGATAGTCGGCGATCTTCTTTTGCATGGTCATCGTCTCTTTGTCAAACCAGCTTTTAGCAAGACGATCCCACAAGTAGTGCAATGCCGTTTCGTTGGGTTGCAACAAATCTGCCGCGTAAAATCGGTAGTCGCGCAGCTCGTCCATCATAATCTCGTAGGATGGGAAATAGTAGGTCTCTTCGACGCTCTGGATAATAGACTGTACCGCCAACAAGAGCGTAGCCTTGCTCACGGAGTTGTCCATCATGCCATCCCTGAGATGTCGTATAGGACTCACGGTAAAGAGGAGCTTCAGATTGGGGTTCAGGATTCTCAGGACGTCGATGAGTCTTTTTCCCTCCTCGGCGATTTGGGAGACATCCAACAGTTTTCTTGAGAACTCCTCGGCAGGGAAGTGGTGGCAGTTCGTTACCACACGATCCGTTTGTTTCTCTACATAGACCCAAGCGGTACCGAAGGTGACGACCATCCACTGCGCCTCAAGAATTCCATCGCGCAATGCACGATTGGCAGCAATGATCTTCTGTTGCGCCTCAGCCTCGGTGAGGCCAGCCAGCACGCTATGATATTCTGGGGACACCCATAGACCATCTTGGTTTCTGAGCGAGGTCACCTGCGTATCGGGTGTCACGATGGCTCTGGCTATTGTTTTGCTGATACTGATCGGGTTAAAAAGCACCCCGTGCGTATTCACCAAGGCTTGGAAGGCATAACGACGAAAGAGCGCCCCCATCCGATCGGCAAAACAAGAACCGAGACAGACTAAATGATCCTGATAGTGTAGCGGGGGCAGCGTTACCGCTGTTACGGGCGTATACAATTCCATTTCGACCTTTTTTCAATTCAAGCAATTGGAACAATCAACATGAGCGTCGGAGCAACTATCGTACTCGATTTGTAGTGTGGTGTGGGTAATCCCATACTGGGCGCTCAGGAGTTTTACTAGGTTTTCTCGGAGTCTTCCCGCCTCACTGACGGGGATGTCGTCGCAAAGAGAGACGTGCGCCTCCAGATGAAGACGTTGGTCATCTAGACGCCAAATGTGAATATGGTGGACGTCCTTAACGTGCTCTGTATGAGCCATCAATGCTTTGACTTCGGCGATCTCGATTCCTGGGGGCGTTCCCTGCATCAAGATATCTACGCTCTCCTTTAGAACGTGCCACGTATGCCAAATGATGTAAATGCTGACCGCCACGGTGATCAGGGGATCCAACCACATAATCTCGAAAAGCCAGATGAAAATCCCCCCTATAATGACAGCTACCGAGGAGAGAGTATCCCCTAACAGGTGGAGATAGGCGGCGCGGACATTCAACGTTTTTGCTTTGTCGCGATAGAGGATTAGGACGGATGCCAGATTGGCCAACAAGCCCGCAATCGCCACAACCAACATGACGACCCCATCGATAGGCTCTGGAGCTACGAAACGTCTGTAGGCTTCCACAAACAAGTAGAGGCAGATCCCGATCAGGACGATGGCATTGAGAAATGCGGCAAGGATCTCAAAACGCCGATAACCGAAGGTCTTACGCTCGGTGGGCTTCCGTCTTGAGATTAGATGCGCTAGATAGGCAACAAAGATAGCCGAGGAATCCGCAAGGTTATGTAGCGCATCCGAGAGGAGGGAGAGGCTATTGGAGATTACCCCTCCGACAATTTCTATAAGGGTAAAGATGATGTTGAACAAGGACGTCCAAAGGAGACGACGCCCCGTCATGTCATGATAGTGGTGGCTGTGGTTATGCCCGTGGCTGTGTCCATGGCTATGTCCATGACAGTGCGCGTGACTCTGTCCATGACTCTGTCCTTGCACTACGTGCTGCGCGTCCCCTCCCTGAGGTTCATCAGGAGTATTCTCAGAGGAAAGCTGGGGAGCGTTAGGAGCGACCTTTAGCCCCTGCAGGTCTTCTTGCGAAATAGGCGAAGGAAAAACAAACTGTCTCATTGCGAAGCTCCACTACATTACAACCGCCCATCATGTGGACAGTAAGAACAAATGTAGCAGAAAATACAGAATGGACAAAATGGGACAATCCCGCTTGCCTTCTTTTTAGGTCAGTATCCCTAACAGGCGGTACTATACCCAGGGAGGAGCTGTGCTAACTTCTGTCGCGAGAAGAAGATTCGACTCTTTACCGTACCGATGCAGAGGTTTAGGGCGTCAGCAATCTCCCGATACTTATAACCCTGGGTGTGCATCTGGAAGGGGATTCGGAAATCTTCCGACAACTGCGCCACGGCGTGATTCATCTCTTGGTAGGTCACCAACTCATCGGAGCGTTCGTCGCTCACGCGACTGTTGAGTATAATCTGGTTATCCGTGTCGTCAAACGCCATGTTCTTTCGCGCATTCCGTCGGTAGTGATTGATGAACGTGTGGCGCATAATCGTAAAGACCCAAGCACGGAGGTTTGATCCCTCTTGGAAAGAGTTCTGAAAGAGTAATGCACGAAGAAAGGTCTCTTGCAGGAGATCATTCGCATCCTCGGTGTTGTTGGTTAAACTCTTCGCGTAACGCAGAAGGTGCTCTTCTTGTTGGAGGAGTTGGGTACGAAATTCTACGGTGGTCATGATCTAGCTCCTTTCGTCTAGGGTCACTACTATTGCGACAACGTCTAAATAATCTTGTCACAAAGGTACGTTTTTTCTCTAAAGTGGCAAATACGAAAGGATTGATAGGTTTATTGTTTTGTCTCCGTCTAAACAAGAACACCCCCACCCCCTCCAGAACGGTGCAACCGTAAGAGGGTTTGTACGTATACGAGGGTGTATATTCACTTAAAATACGAAACAGAATAGATGAGAAACAACAAAGTTTCCCTTCTTGCACTCGCAGCATTTTTGCTGTTGGCTGGTGGCGTGAAAGCCCAGGGAGTAGCCCTTTCACAAGATAGCACATGGCTGTTCACGGGCAACCTTTCGGCGACAGTGAACCAGGTATCTCTGACCAATTGGGTAGCAGGGGGCGAGAACACACTGAGTGGACAGGCGGCGATGCTCCTTGACTTGAAATACCAGAAGGAGAAGCACCTCTGGCAAAATACACTGGACTTAGGTTACGGGATCACCAAGCAGGGCGAACAGACCGTGATCAAGAACCTAGACAAGATAGACTTTGCTTCGCAATATGGTTACAAGGCGTCGCAGAGTTGGTATTATAGTGGTCTTTTCAGTGTAAAGACGCAGTTTAGCGAAGGTTTCAAATACCCTGATACGCAGAACGTGATATCGGACTTCGCGACCCCTCTTTACGTCCAGTTTTCTTTGGGTGCGAACTACAAGCCCAACGCTCATTTTTCAACGCTTCTTTCACCCCTCACCGCACGTTGGACGGTAGTAAAGAATCAGATGCTAGCAGATTTTGGAGCGTTTGGAGTAAAAGCCGCCGAGTTTGATGCGCTTGGGAATAAGACCAAGGCAGGGGAGAATCTTCGGACAGAGGTTGGTGGCTATATCAAGATCAACTACATCAATTCCTTCTTCAACAACTTCCTTGGGCTGAACACGAAGCTGGAGCTTTTTTCGAACTATCTCGATAAGCCACAGAACTTGGATATCTACTACGACCTGTTGTTAGACTTCAAGCTCAGTAGCTTCCTTACGGCGCGCGCAGAACTGAACCTGATTTACGACGACGACCAACGTTTACCAGATAAGAATGGGAATCTCGTTCCTCAGATCCAGATACGCCAGATGTTTGGTCTCGGACTAGCCTACCGTTTCTAGCACGACGGACATTGTGGGTACGGGATTTTATACGATTTGATCGTCTACTTACGCAAGACGCCCTCCTGATCGGGAGGGCGTCCTTTTTTTATCGAGAGTAATGATTTACGACAACGAGATCCTTATTCGTAAATCCTTATTTGTAGCTCCTTATTCGTAAGGTCTTAAAGGGAGCGCAATAGACCTTCCAACGAGACTTTGGGTTCTAGTAGCTCGGTAAGGCGGGAGGCGTTGACGCGTTGCTGTGCCATGGTATCCCGCTCGCGTACGGTGACCGTGCCATCCTCTAGTGTCTGATTGTCTACCGTGACACAGTAGGGTGTACCGATGGCGTCTTGACGTCGATAGCGCTTCCCCACAGTGTCCTTTTCTTCGTAATAGCACGCCATACGCCAGCGTAGGTCGTCGACGATCTTCTGGGCATACTCTGGCATACCATCTTTGCGCACCAAGGGCAATACAGCGACTTTGATAGGCGCCATGGTGGCTGGCAGGCGAAGCACTTTTCGGAGATCTTCCTTTCCGCCCTCCCCCTCTATCTTTTCTTCGGCATACGCACCTGCGAGCAGGCTCAGCACCGCACGATCTAGACCTATGGAGGTCTCTACCACATAGGGGACGTAGCTTTCGTTCTTATCGGGATCGAAGTACTGCATTTTCTTGCCCGAGAGACGTTGGTGGTTCGACAAATCGAAGTCGGTGCGGGAGTGAATTCCCTCGACCTCCTTAAATCCGAATGGGAAACGGTACTCGATGTCGCAGGCCGCATTGGCATAGTGTGCCAGTTTGTCGTGAGGGTGGTAACGATAATTGGCATCGCCCAGTCCTAGTGCCAGATGCCAACGGAGGCGTCGTTCCTTCCAGAACTCAAACCACTCCATCTCGGTACCTGGTGTAACGAAGAACTGCATCTCCATCTGTTCAAACTCTCGCATACGGAATGTGAACTGGCGGGCTACAATTTCGTTTCGGAAGGCTTTCCCGACCTGTGCAATGCCAAAGGGAAGTCTCATTCGCCCTGTTTTTTGGACGTTAAGGAAATTGACAAATATCCCTTGTGCGGTCTCTGGACGGAGGTAGAGATCTGATGATTCTTCGCTTACCGAGCCGAGCTTTGTCGCAAACATCAGGTTGAACTGGCGCACCTCTGTCCAGTTACGGGTGCCAGAGATCGGACAGGCGATTTCGAGATCCTCTATCAGTTTACCAAAAGCGACAAGGTCGTTTCGTTCCATGGCATCGACCATACGTGCACGGGCGGTATCTATTCCCTTTTGCCACTCTAGGACACGGGCGTTTGTGGTGACGAATTGAGCCCGATCGAAGGCTTCTCCGAAGCGTTTAGCAGCCTTGGCAACTTCCTTTTCAATCTTCTCCTCTTGCTTTGCCATCCAATCCTCTACGAGGACATCGGCTCTGTAACGCTTCTTGCTATCTCGGTTGTCGATCAGGGGGTCGTTAAACGCACTTAGGTGTCCAGAGGCTTCCCAGACTTTGGGGTGCATGAAGATGGCGGAGTCGATTCCTACGATGTTGTCGTGGAGACGGGTCATGGAGTCCCACCAGTAGCGACGGACGTTGAGCTTGAGCTCGGTTCCGTACTGTCCATAGTCATAGACTGCGCCGAGACCGTCGTAGATCTCGCTGCTTTGAAAGATAAAGCCATATTCCTTGCAATGCGCCACAAGGCTGCGGAAAAGATCCTCTTGTGCCATGATTCTCCACCTGCTATTTATTGGTGTGCAAAAGTAGGAAACAAAAAAAGAACGCACCCCCTACCCATGGGTAAAGGCGTGCATTCTTCGATATTATAAGGGAAAAGAACGAGGGACTACTCTCCTACCATAGCATCCCCAGTTCGTGTCCCCTTTTTGGTCATTTCGTCTTTGTCTTTTTCTTTAATGGTAAGCTCAAGCGTCTTATCCTTTACCGTGAATTTTCCCTCAGCTTTTACAATTTTCTCGGTAAGTTCACCATTCAATGTAGCCACGCCGTTCTTAGTTTCTCCGAGGGTAAAGGTCACCTTGTCTGGAGGATTAAAGAACTCCAACTTTGTACCAGCCTTAAGCATCATAAAGGAAGAAGGATTCTCCCCCGCTTCCATATACATCCCCTGCACCTCATCTACGGTTACTTGCTTTTCTTCCTTCTTTTCATCTTTTCCACAAGAAGTAAACATCACCGTCGCAGCCAAGAGCGACAATCCTACTACATAGCGCCACTTCATTTTCCTAGTATTAAGATATTAAACCTCTCTTTTTCTATGCGTAGAAAGCTACGCTTCTTATTACAGAGGTAATAATTTTCTTTCAAAGAAGCAAATCCTGCTAAGAAATTTAGAGAAGTTCGTAACTTTGGACAACGGTTCATTACATATCAAATACCAAATTAACTAAGTAAGAGATGGTGCTGAACATAGACCTCTCGCGACTAGAGGCTCGCTTTCTGCACTACGTCTCCCTCGACACACAGAGTGACGAGACGAGCCCCACGTACCCGAGTACCTCGGGTCAATGGACGCTACTGCGACTCCTTTTCGATGAATTGAAAGGATTGGGCGTCAAAGATGTAGAGCTTTCCCCCCATGGCTATGTCATCGCCCATCTACCGGGACGTGGTGCGAGTGCTGCAGCCCCCAGAGTCGGCTTTCTCGCTCATGTAGATACTTCGCCCGATGCGCCTGGCGCAGGAGTCCGCCCACGCATTATAGCGCACTATGATGGGGGCGATATAGCTCTTTGCGATGGGGTGATTCTTTCGCCGCAGGAGTCACCCGAGCTGTTACACTACGTCGGTCAACGTCTGATAACGACGGATGGAAGCACCTTGCTTGGGGCGGATGACAAGGCTGGGGTTGCCGCGATAATGGAGGCTGTCTCCTACCTACTCTCGCACCCCGAGATCGCGCATGCGCCACTAGCGATAGCCTTTACGCCAGATGAGGAAATAGGGCTAGGCGTAGCTCATTTTGACCTTTCTGCATTTGGTGCCGACTTCGCCTACACGATAGACGGTGGAGGGCTTGGGGAGCTCTCGTACGAGAATTTCCACGCCGCGGAAGCCAAAGTCACCCTCCACGGCATCAATGTACACCCGGGAGAGGCTAAAGGTAAGATGCGTAATGCCTTGCGTATGGCAATGGCTTTTGACGCTGCACTGGGGGCAACGCAACGTCCGGAGGTCACAGAGGGGCGGGAGGGATTCTTCCACCTTCACGAGATGCATGGTACAACGGGGGAGGCACAACTGCACTACCTGATCCGCGAGTTCGATGCCGATCGGTTTCAGGCAATGAAAGCGCAGCTAGCGGACGCTGCACGTCACCTTTCGTCTCAGTACGCAGCCGAGTGTGTCTCGGTAGAGATCCGCGATCAGTACCCTAATATGCTGGAGTATCTACGCTCCTCTATGTATGTTGTAGAGCACGCCCTATGCGCTTTGGAGGCGTCTGGTATCCAGCCGAATTGTAGCCCGATTCGTGGGGGAACGGATGGTGTCCGCCTCAGTGCCCAGGGTCTTCCGTGTCCGAATCTTTTTGCAGGAGGTCACAATTTCCACAGCGTGAAGGAATACGTCCCCGTCGAGAGTATTGGCAAAGCGACAGAGGTCATCGTTCGCATAGCCCATTCTTTTATCTAGACTTTAGTACTTCCAAGTCATGAACGAAGTAGACATTCAGAAATATATGCGAATGGTCATCGCACTCGCCAGTCAGAATATCGATCAAGAGGGCGGACCCTTCGGCGCTATCGTAGTACACCACAACGAGATCGTGGGTGTAGGTTGCAATCGCGTGACTGCGGACTGTGATCCGACAGCCCACGCCGAGATAATAGCGATCCGCGCAGCGGGGAAAAAGCTACAGACGCACATCTTGCATGAGTGTATCCTGTTCACGAGTTGCGAACCCTGCCCGATGTGCTTAGCGGCGATCTACTGGGCACACATCCCGTTGGTATACTACGGCAATTCAAAAGTAGATGCGCATGCTATCGGTTTTGACGATTCGCTCATCTATCAACAGATATCCCTCCCGATGGAGAAAAGGGCGATAGTGATGAACCAGATCTTCTCTTTAGAAGCGAAGGAGAACTTCCGCCTCTGGGAGAAAAAGGAGGATAAGAGTCATTACTAGCTTTCTATAATCGTCACACCCCCTAATGCGTTAGGGGGAGATGGGGTATCGCCTAGTTGTAGAACTAGGCGTTTTTTTTTACCCTGGTCGTGATTAGGGTAGTGTCCGTAAAAGTGTATAATAGGCTGCCTATTCCTCCTCCTACCGCACGGATCTTATACACATAGTGCCTACGCCCACTTTATAAAATTCTAAAGCTCTATTTTTACACGGTAGGCTAAATAATGGAGTAATGAAATAAAGAAGTGCGTATAGAAAATGGGCTATTTTGGAGTAGGTAATTTTACCTAATTTAGTGCGTGTAGAGCGCGTGTAGAGTACGTATAGCGTACGTGTAGTAGGTCTCTCCCCCTAGCATGGCTTGTTTGGGGATAGGGAATTGAGGGAAATATAAAGCGGCATAAGCCCCGTGTTTCTATTCCGTTGCAGTGATGCTGGACACACTATTTTAGGAGAGTATCGTGACGCTCACACACCCTTTTCGGGCAGTATCATTCCTTTTAGCTGTCAAAATGACACATCGGAGCGTATTGGCACACCCGTTGCGTAGGTATGGGGTACATGTGCAAGAAAAGAACAGGAAAAGGAGAACAGATACAATGGGTAAGATCATAGGGATAGACTTAGGGACAACGAATTCGTGTGTAGCGGTAATGGAGGGTAATGAACCCATCGTAATTACCAACAGCGAAGGGAAGCGGACTACGCCATCGGTAGTCGCATTTGTGGACAATGGGGAGCGGAAGATCGGGGATCCTGCGAAGCGTCAGGCAATCACGAATCCGCAACGGACGATTTTCTCAATCAAGCGTTTCATGGGAGAGCGCTTTGATCAAGTGCAGCGCGAGATTTCACAAGTACCTTACTCGGTTGAAAAGGGGGATAATAACACGCCGAAGGTGGTGATAGATGGACGTCAGTACTCGCCCCAGGAGATTTCGGCAATGGTTCTTCAGAAGATGAAGAAGACGGCTGAGGAGTATTTGGGGCAGGAGGTGACGGAGGCTGTGATTACGGTGCCCGCGTACTTTAGCGACTCGCAACGTCAGGCGACGAAAGAGGCTGGGGAGATTGCAGGTCTTACGGTAAAGCGAATCATCAACGAGCCCACGGCAGCGGCGCTAGCCTACGGTTTGGACAAGCAGCACACGGACCAGAAGATCGCAGTCTTCGACTTAGGGGGTGGGACTTTCGATATTTCGGTTCTTGAGCTTAATGACGGGCTTTATGAAGTAAAGTCCACCAATGGGGATACGCACCTTGGGGGTGATGACTTTGACCAAAAGATTATCGATTGGTTGGCGGACGAATTTAAGAAGGATGAGGGGCTCGATTTGCGTAAAGATCCGATGGCGTTGCAACGCTTGAAGGAGGCAGCGGAGAAGGCAAAGATAGAGTTAAGTTCGAGTGCCGAGACGGAGATCAACCTTCCCTACATCATGGCGGTGGAGGGGATGCCGAAGCACTTGGTACGCAAATTGACTCGTGCGAAGTTTGAACAGTTGTGCGACAACCTAATTCAGGAGACCCTTGAGCCTTGTCGGAAGGCGCTTCAGGATGCTCATATGCAACCCAGCGACATCAACGAGGTCATCTTAGTGGGAGGGAGTACACGTATCCCTGCGATCCAGCAGATCGTGGAGAAGTTCTTTGGGAAAGCACCGCACAAGGGGGTAAACCCAGACGAGGTGGTAGCGATTGGCGCGGCGATCCAAGGGGGAGTCTTGGCAGGAGATGTAAAGGACGTCTTGTTGTTGGATGTAACGCCTCTTTCACTTGGTATCGAGACCATGGGGGGTGTATTTACCAAGCTGATTGATGCCAATACGACCATCCCGGTGAAGAAGTCGGAGGTATTCTCAACAGCAGCAGACAATCAACCCTCGGTGGAGATACATGTTTTGCAAGGGGAGCGTCCGATGGCTCACGACAACAAGACTATTGGTCGTTTCAATCTGGACGGTATTCGTCCTGCCCCTCGTGGCGTGCCACAGATCGAGGTATCTTTTGACATTGACGCAAACGGTATCTTGAATGTATCGGCACGCGACAAGGATACGGGTAAGGAGCAGAAGATCCGTATCGAGGCAAGCTCTGGTTTGTCGGAGGCTGAGATCGCTCGTATGCGCGACGAAGCTAAGGCGAACGAGGCAGCGGATAAACAGGCTCGGGAACGTGTGGATAAGCTGAACAAGGCGGACAGTGTGATCTTCCAGAGCGAAAAGCAGCTGAAGGAAGTGGGTGACAAGTTGCCAGCGGACAAGAAGGCTGCGATAGAAAAGGCTGTTTCTGAACTAAAGGCTGCGCACGAGAAGCAAAATGCCGATGCCGTGGAGGGACTGATCGACCAAGTCAACAATGCTTGGCAGGCAGCGGCACCAGACATGCAGGCGGCAGCAGGCGCACAAGAATCGGCAGGCTCGGCTTCGCAGGGAGGCAAGAGTGGAGAGAAGAAGGACGGCGAGGTGACTGACGTAGACTTCGAAGAAGTGAAGTAATTCTGCTCACAGACGGGCATCAAGCAGCTAGTAAATAGCAGTAAGGTAATACCTTACTGCTATTTTTATTTTTGAGTGTTTCTCTTATTTCTTCGTTTTCTATTGATTTTAGTCGTATATATGTACCTTTATTCTGTCGTTAGATGTGCCATTTTCTACTTTTTTGGACGGAAGCGGAGATACACATTTAACCGTTCCAGAGAGAAGGGGGGATTTTTTCCTCTCTTTTTTCTTGACAAGCGTCTCCTTTTAGTGTTGCATTTGTCTCTTGAATTTGGGATATATTTGTCATGTGAAATAACGCATACAGGTAGGTATGCTGGAATAACTAGCTTAAAGGTACAATGAAACGGATATTGTTCATCGCATCCCTTTTGATGCTCTTCCTCTGTTATTCCTCTGCCCAAGAGGCGGGGAAGGGTGTCATCGCTTTTACCGAAGAAGAGATGGCACGCGCCAACACGGCGAAAGATTGTAGCTATATGTCGCCTTTTGAAATAGAGACGATTTATTACCTCAATTTGGCACGTACCTGTCCACAGAAGTTTGCCGATCTGTATGTGAAAGACTTTTACCGGGGGAAAATCCGCGAGGAGTATACTCGGTGTCGGGATTCGCTCTACTGGCAGCTCAAACACATGACCCCGCTAGACGCCCTACTCCCCGATCCAGAGATTGCAGCTCATTGTGCCTGTTTTGCAGATCAATTGGTTCTGTTGAAACGCTTTACGCATGATCGCAAGGGTACGATCTGTGAAAAGAGCAGCGGAGAGTGTCTTTCTCATATGAATCATCCTACCCCGCTTATTTTCATTTGTGGTCTACTGGTGGATTTTGGATGGGAAAAACAGGGGTTCGGGCATCGTAGAATCATGCTTTATGACAAGGTCCATTACGTGGGAGCGGCAATGCGCCCCTCTACTCCTCCGACAAAGAAACTCCTTGTGCTTCAATTATGGAAAAGTCTGAAGGGGAAGAAGAATTACACCTATACTCCTCCTGCAGGGGAGAAGACTGATGTGCAAAATACTGAGCCGCAGAAGACTGACGCGCAGAAGACTGATACACAGAATCCGAATGTGCAAAAGCTCGACCCTCAGCAGTCTAACGCCCAGAAGACGGATGTACAAACAGATAATCAGGATCAGGAGGACGAGATGGAAGAAGAGGAAGAAGAGATAGAAGAATACCTAAAGAAATTAGAACAGGAAGAGGCGGAAGATGAGGCAGAGGCGGAGGAGTATATCAAGAAACTAGAACAAGAAGAGGCGGAAGAGGACAAAGAGGCGGAAGAAGCGATAAAGAAACTAGAACAGGAAGACGAGTAGGTGGTGGGGGCAAGGCTTCTCCGCATCAAAATTAGCAGTAAACGCAAGTTGCAAGCTGAGCGATAACTAGGATATCGCTCAGCTTGTGTTTGCAGCGCCCCACCACACGCGGATCGGCTGTATTGATTAGGCTCTCAAATGCTTTCATGGGTCAAAGGTAGAGAGACTCTACTAATTTTGATGCGGTTTCCCTGTCGGTGTAGCTATGGCGTAGCATTGGTGTACTCCTAACATGCCTTGTTTGGGGATAAGGAATTGATGAAAACATAAAGCGGTATTTCCCTATTTTTCTCCCCAGTTGCAGTGATGCTTACACTTTTTTGTAACAGTATCCTTTTTGACCCCTTGTAGACCCTGTAAATTCGGTAGAAAAATAGCCCCTATTATAGACGTATTTCATTATTTCTATACCGTATTATCTAGTAAGTTGTATCAACTACTCGTTTAGAATTTCCTAAAGTGATAGTGCGGAATGGGGGGGGAGAAAGAGCGGGCGGTAGGCAGAAAAATAGACCGAGAAATAGACCGCCTGTTACCCACTCTTGTGGGCAATGTTTTTCAGAGAAAGAGTATCGAAAATCGCCCTCCTCTTCCTAGCAATACGAGAGCAAAAAGAGGGGGATTTACCCCCGTTGTAGCCTTTCTGTGACAATTACCGAAAATATTTTTTATCCCCATCGAGCCCAGTTCCTGTCTGGCTTTGGGAGACGCTCACCCTACTCCCCTGCTACGCGCCATTTTGTATTAACGTTTTTTTTTGAGAACTTGCCCCATTCTTAATGTAAACTATTGACGATCATGAGAAAGACGTTGCACATCGTAGTAGCACTCGTGACATTGCTCTGGGCGTGGGGCGTGTCGGGGGTATTGGCCCAGTCGGAGACGGGACGCCCGTTCATCACGAAGTGGCGGGGAGAAAAAGGTAAAGAGTTGAAGATCCCCATCGTAGGGACGTACAAGATGGTGATCAAGGATGAGAGTGGGAATGAGAAGGTCAATGAGACGGTAACCGTCAAGGATACTACCAATCCGTACCTTTATGTTCCTGCGAAGGACGGATTTTACACCTTTGTTCCTACGGAGGATGGGACTTACACCGTAGAGGCAGGTCCTGAGGGGGTGAGGTATATGAAAATAGGAAAAGAGTGGTATAACGGTGGTTGGAATAACGAAGGTTGGAATCCTGTAGGCAGTAGCTATGCTTTACTCGAGGTTGTCCAGTTCGGAACTGTCGCATGGGAATCGATGGAAGAGATGTTCAAATGGTGTGATGACATGACCTTCGCAGCGGGGATCGACACCCCAGACCTCTCCAAGGTGACCAACATGAGGGAGATGTTTGCAGGCTGCGACTCCTTCAACCAGCCGCTAGATAACTGGGATGTGAGCAACGTGACCAACATGACGGAGATGTTCAATGGCTGCTCCTCCTTCAACCAGCCGCTGGGCAACTGGGATGTAAGCAAAGTGAGGAACATGGAAGGTATGTTCTATGGCTGCTCATCCTTTAACCAGCCGCTAAACAACTGGGACGTGAGTAACGTGACCAGCATGGAATATATATTCTGGGACTGCCGCTCCTTCAACCAGCCGCTAGATAACTGGAACGTGAGCAACGTGAAAAACATGGGGGCAATGTTCCATGGCTGCCGCTCCTTCAACCAGCCGCTGGGCAACTGGGACGTGAGTAACGTAAGATTCATGTCTGCTTACACGCGAAAGTACTGGCTTGGAATGTTCGAGGGCTGCCGCTCCTTCAATCAGCCGCTAAATGACTGGGACGTGAGCAACGTGAGCAACATGGAGAGGATGTTCGATGGCTGCTCCTCATTCAACCAGCCGCTAGAGAAGTGGGATGTGAGCAACGTGACCAACATGAACGATATGTTCGAGGGCTGCCATTCCTTCAACCAACCGCTAGGCTCATGGAAGATAAAAACAGCAGTAGGCGATCTTGACGAAACCGCGATGAGCCCCTCGAACTATTCAGAGACACTGACAGGCTGGGCTGCACAAAATGAGATTGCTAAGGATGTGAACTTTAGTAGTTATGATGTGTATGAGCTTATTTACAATAACAAGGGTAAAGCGGCACGCGAAAAGCTTATTGCCAAAGGATGGAGGTTCTACGGTGATATCTACCAAGCCAGTGGCGTATCCATTACGCCCCGTTCCTTACGCCTTATACTCAACAAGGAATGCACACTCCCATTGGAAAAGTGGGGCGTAGAGGACACAGAGGAGGTCACCCTATCGACCGACAAAGGGGAGATCATCTCCTACGAACTGACCGCAGACAAGAAAGGGGTACACATCAAGGGACTCAAGGAAGGATGGTGTCAACTCACCGCTACCATCGCAGCCAAACCTGGGGTGCACGACGTCTATACCAGCACCTGCAAGATTTCCATAGAGCGCATCCCCATAGAGCGCTTCACCATCACCCCAGCAAGCAAAACCCTGAAGGTCGGGAAGGAGTTCACGTTTACAGTCAATATCTTTCCAGAGAATGCTACGAAAAGAAAGATGAAGTGGTGGAGCGATGACTCAAAGATCGCTACGGTAAACGACAATGGGTGTGTAATTGCGCAAAAGGTAGGGAAGTGTTGGATCTATGCAAAAATAGATGAAGATGGATATGAGGTCAGAAGAAGATGTGAGGTAACCGTAGTAGAGGAGATCGCCCCTGTTGCCAGCATCACACTCCCTGAAAAACAGACTATCACGGTTGGTACAACAACTCAATTGATAGCAGTCGTAAAACCCGACAATGCCGAGCAGGGGCTTGTTTGGAGCAGCTCCGACCCCGAAATTGCTACAGTAAGCGAGGGCGTCGTCTGGGGAAAGAAGACGGGAGAGTGCACCATTACCGTAAAAAGCCTAGACCCAACCTGCTCGATAACCAAAGAGTGTAAAATCACCGTAGAAGTTCCCTCCTTCACTGTAACCCTTACTCAGCCCACAAATGGTAAGATCGCTATCGAGGGGCATGCTACGGAAACCTCAATCACCGTAGAACAAGGGACGATATTGACAGTAACGGAGACGCCTGATGAGGGCTATAAGCTCAAGACCCTGAAAGCCAATCACAAGGATATCACGACCACACTGAAGTTCACGGTCACAGCATCGATCACCGTCACGGCGGTATTCGAAAAACAAACCTTTGCTGTGACCCCCAGCGTCAATAACGAGGCGTGGGGGGCGATAAAGCTTACAGGAGCATCTGATCTAACGACCGTACCGTACGATACAGAGCTCAAAGTAAAGGCTACGCCCAACGAGGGGTACAAGCTCAAAGAGATACAGGTAAACGGCAAGAAGATCGAGGGTACTACGTTTGTTGTGAAGGCAGCGACCACCGTCACGGCGGTGTTTGAGAAAGAGACCTTTGCTGTAACCACTAGCGTAAACAATGAGGCGTGGGGGGCGATAGAGCTTATAGGAGCATCTGACCTAACGGCCGTACCGTATGGTACAGAGCTCATCGTGAAGGTTACAGAGAACGAGGGGTACAGACTGAAGAGTTTGAAGGCTGGCGACGAGGATATCACAGAGACACTGGAGTTCGTCGTCAAGGCAGCCACTACCGTCACGGCAATTTTCGAGTCCAAGCAAAAAGATAACAATAGGCCTGGCGCGGTAGAAGACGCGCAGTTGGCAGGCATCGACGTAGCGCCGAATCCGTTCGCCGCGCAGTTGCGCATCCTGAACCCAGAGGGCATCGCGGCACGCTATGAGGTGGTGAATGGCGCAGGAATCGTGGTACGTTCGGGTGCGCTTTCTGAAAAAGAGCTTGTAGTGGATACAGAGACACTGTCCTCAGGTATCTATTTTGTGCGTTTAGAAGCGCAAAATGGCGCGAGAAAGACCCTAACTATATCCAAGTAGCGCTCTGTTTATTTTGATGGGCATATTGTGCCTTTTTTGGAAAAGAGCTATGAAAAAGGTCTCATGAGAGGTACAATCCTCCCAAAGAGGAGGAGCGTTTCTTAGTGGGCTAGTCTATTTTTCAAAAAAATGACTCCAAAAGAGGAAAGGGAAGATACGAGGTGTTTGCGCAATGTTCCCAGATCTCTTGGATCTCTTGGGCGGTTGGGCGAGAGCCTGACCGCCTTTTTTAATCCCTTGATCGGGTATTCCCGTCTTCTGTTTCGCTAGGGAATATTT
Source organism: uncultured Bacteroidia bacterium (assembly GCA_963543925.1). Lineage (GTDB taxonomy): Bacteria > Bacteroidota > Bacteroidia > Bacteroidales > CAJPTX01 > Bacteroides_D. Next base: position 29,050 of record CAUUCP010000025.1, read on the forward strand.
ACTACCTTGGCGGAGTTTTTTTATTTCTCTCTACTCATGCGACGATTTTGTTATACGCTTTTACTGTTACTCGTAGCTTGCTCGGTACATGGTCAGATGCTCTTGACAGAGAGTCTGACGATGGTGATAGACACGGCGAAGTGGCTTCAAGGTTCTATAGCGCCCGAGCTTGGCTTTCGTACTGAAAAGAAGGAGATTTTTAATCTAAAGAATACCGCGAACGTCAATTTGATGGTGGGAAAGAACCGCGCGCTGACCATACTCAACAAACTAGAGCTTTCGACGTACGGTAGTGAGGTTCATGTGAGTGAGGGTTTTGTTCACATAGAGTATCGCAACCTTCTTCGCCCCTATATAGAGGTATACCCTTATGCCGAAGCACAATGGGCAGGTTCTCGTGGGATGCAGATTCGCGCCGTGGGTGGGGTTCAACTTCGTTTACACTTGATTCAGACCGAACATCTGGTCTGGACTTCTGGAGCGGGCTTTTTCTACGAATATGAGAAATGGCGAGACGATGAGCTACCACAGACACCACGGCGTGCAGAGACACACCATGCGAAAGTGCAGCTATTTGCGAGTTTCAAGTTATTGGCAACAGATCACATCGAACTTATCACCAGTGGTTACTATCAGGGTCAACTGTCTCGTCATTTTCTTTCGCCGCGCTATGCAGTGGGCGTGGACCTGAAGTATAAGTTTACCTCTCACTTTGCCCTTTGGGGCTCCTATATGTTCTTTTACGACCAAGAGCCTCCGATAGCCATCTCCAAGCCCTATACGACACTGACAAGTGGGGTTCTTATTTCTTTCTGACATTCGGTAACAAAAGTCTTACTTTTGTATTCGAAAACGCCGTAAGATATGACGAAAATTCAAATCTCGACTCCGAAGGGAGTGCGCGACTTTTCGCCACTCGAAGTTCGACAACGCCGCATGGTGCAGGAGACCCTCCAGAAGCACTTTGAACGTTTTGCTTTCCTGCCACTAGAGACAGGGGCTATGGAAAACCTCTCGGTTCTGCAAGGTAAGTATGGGGACGAGGGGGATCGTCTTCTTTTTCGCATTCTCAATTCTGGAGATTTCCTGAAAGATGTTGCTGGGGACCCGCGGGAGATGCCTCGCACGGAGCTGACGAATGCACTTTGTGAAAAAGGGTTACGTTATGACCTTACCGTCCCCTTTGCTCGTTACGTGGCGATGCACTGGCATGAACTACCGCATCCCTTCAAACGCTACCAGATGCAACCGGTCTGGCGTGCCGATCGCCCACAAAAAGGGCGCTATCGGGAGTTTATGCAGTGTGACGTAGACGTCGTGGGGACAACCTCTACGACCGCCGAGATCGAGCTCTTGGACTTGGTACTCACCGTTTTTACAGAACTAGGACTCGCCGTGGAGGTACAGCTGAACTCCCGTAAGATCTTGGAAGACATCGCCACGTTGATGGGTCACCCCGAGCTTCTGGTTCCGATGACCGTGACGTTGGACAAGCTTGATAAAGTGGGTATAGATGCTGTTCGCACGGAGCTGCAGGAGATGGGCTTTTCGTCGACAGACCTAGATATCCTCCTACACATTTGTTCACAAGAAGACAATGCTTCTACCTTGGCCGCGAGTCGGGAGTGGGAGGCGCGATCGTCCTCGTTCAAGGAGCACCTTCAGGAGGTGGTGGGTCTTCTTTCGACGTTGGAGCAGATACGTCAATCGACGCCCATACAGACGGGCGTTGCGGGGCATGTAGTGCGTTTTAGACCGGCGCTTGCTCGTGGACTGAGCTACTATACGGGAGCGATTTTCGAGGTGAAGATACGCGACGCACAAATGGGGTCTGTATGTGGTGGAGGACGTTATGACAACCTCACGGGGATCTTTGGATTACCTGGGGTGAGTGGAGTCGGGATCTCCTTTGGTATCGACCGGATTTGTGATGTCATGAAAGAGCGTGCACTTCTCCCGCTTCAAGAGACGGGGATAGATGTGCTGGTCGTTAATGACAATGCCTCGGGGCTTGCGGATCGGATGATATTGGCCTCGCGACTTCGTGAAGCCTCTGTGCGGACATTGCTTCTTCCAGACCCGAGTTCGATGAAGAAGCACATGGAGTACGCTAACAAGCACGGCCTTCCGTTCGTCGTTTGGGCTTTGGATTCGGATCACCTAAAGATCCGAGATATGCGCAGCGGCGAGGAGTACGAGTTGCCAACAGAGGCAGGTATCGTTTGGCTTTCAACACACCGCGAATCGTAGAACATAGAACCATAACCTAAGATAGAGAAGCATGAAGAACGTCTTTTACATTTCCCCCGACCCGCTCACATTGGAACAACTGGAAGAGCTTCTTGCTTTTCCTTCCATCCGAGTCGAACTTTCGGCCGAGTCGGAGGCTCGCATTCAGAAGTGTCGGGACTACCTCGATCGGAAGATGGAAACGGAGTCGAAGCCCATCTATGGCATCACGACGGGCTTTGGCTCTTTGTGTAATCGGAGTATTAGCAAGGAAGAGCTGACGACCCTGCAAGAGAACCTCGTAAAGTCGCATGCGTGCAGTACGGGGGAGGAATTACACCCAGATATCATCCGTCTGATGCTTCTTCTGAAGGCTCATGCGCTCTCATTGGGGAACTCTGGCGTACAAATCGTTACGGTAAAGCGCATCCTCGATCTTTACAACAACGGAGTTTTGCCCGTAGTTTACGACCGGGGGTCATTGGGGGCGTCGGGGGATCTAGCTCCTCTTGCGAACCTTTTTCTTCCACTCATCGGGTTGGGTGAGGTACGTTTTGGTGGAGAACGCAAGCCGGCGGCAGAGGTGTGCAAGCACTTTGGTTGGTCCCCTATCCAACTGCAGTCGAAGGAGGGTTTGGCGCTTTTGAACGGTACGCAGTTTATGAGCTCGCATGGGGTTTATGCGTTGCTGAAAATACGTCGTCTCTCGGTTTGGAGTGATATGATCGCAGCGCTCTCGCTAGAGGGATTTGATGGACGGAAGGAGCCCTTCCATCCGAATATCCAGACGGTGCGCCCTCATGCTGGTCAAGCCGAGACGGCGGCCGCCATCCGAATGTTCTTGGAGGGGAGTGAGCTGATAGCACGTGAGAAGAAACACGTACAGGACCCCTACTCGTTTCGCTGTGTGCCACAGGTACATGGTGCTTGCAAGGATGCGATCCACTATGCAGAGCGCGTAGTCTTGACCGAGATAAACTCCGTGACCGACAACCCGACCATCTGGCCCGACGAGGACTTGGTGATCTCTGGTGGTAACTTCCATGGCGAGCCCTTGGCACTGACGTATGACTTTTTGGCAATGGCGGTATCGGAACTTTCCAATATTTCGGAACGTCGTGTAGCGCAGCTCATCTTTGGTTTACGGGAACTCCCAGAGTTTCTTGTCGCAAAGCCGGGGCTGAACTCGGGCTTTATGATTCCGCAGTATGCAGCAGCGGCAATGGTGAGTCAAAATAAGCAGTTGTGTACGCCGTCGAGTGTAGACTCTATCGTTTCCTCTAACGGACAGGAGGATCTGGTATCGATGGGCGCTAATGGTGCGACAAAGCTGCTACGTGTGGTAGACAATACCGAGCGCGTGTTGGCGATCGAGCTGATGAATGCGGCGCAGGCGATCGAATTCCGCCGTCCCGCGAAGAGCTCGCCCATTCTAGAGAAGATGCTCGCTGCGTTCCGCGCAGAGGTACCAGCGGTAGATGTAGACAAGGTGATGTACACGGAGATAGAGCACAGCCTGAGCTTCCTTCGCAAGACGGATCCCAAAAACTTCTTCTAAAGCGTCGTATTCTTCGATTGAGCTATGGGGCGGATAGTTGCACTAGACGTTGGTCAGAAACGCACGGGAATAGCCGTTACAGACCCTATGCAGGTCATAGCGACTGGTCTTTGTACACAGCCTACGCATGAGGTCGTACTTTTCCTAAAAGAGTACTTCTGCACACACGAGGTGGAGCTGTTGGTGGTAGGCGAACCGCGTACGGTGCATGGCGCTCCTTCGGAGTCGATGCAATTCATCACTCCGTTGCTCAAGCATATTTCACGCACATTTCCCGAGCTCCCTATAGAGATGCACGACGAGCGTTTTACGTCCCGCATGGCGCAATCGTCTATCTTGGAGAGTGGAGTGAAAAAGAAGCAACGACAAGACAAAGGACTGGTGGATAAGGTGAGTGCAGTGCTTATCCTCCAGTCCTATCTCGAAATGCGGGCATGGAACAACGGACGATCATGAGACCTATTTACGTTTACGGTTCTGCCGTACTGCGCCAAGTGGCTAAAGAGATAACCCCCGCCTATCCGAACCTGAAGGAGCTCATCGCGGAGATGTGGGAGAGCATGGAGAAGTCCGACGGGGTGGGACTTGCTGCGCCCCAGATAGGTCTTTCGATACGCTTATTTGTGGTAGATGCCGGGGCGTTTGTAGCGGAATACCCCGAGGCAGAGGGTTTTCGCAAAGCCTTCATCAATGCGCACATCCTAGAGTATGGGGCGGAGACCATGCCCTTTAACGAGGGGTGTCTGAGTGTGCCGGGGATTCATGGTGACGTGGTTCGCCCGACCACTATCCGCATCTCTTATTGTGACGAGTCTTTTGTTCAGCACGAAGAGACCTTTACGGGCATCGTAGCGCGTATTATCCAGCATGAGTATGATCATATAGAGGGTAAGCTCTTTGTAGACCATTTTACGGGGATAAAACGTCGGCTGGTACAAACGAAGCTACGGAATATAGAGCGCGGGAAGTTCTCTGCCGATTATCCCTGCCGGCTTGAATAGAGCGCCCTTACTCCTTGATCGTCAAGGCTTGCTAGCGCTCCTCGGCGTACCATTACGGCGCAACCGAGGAAGGTATCCGCGGCTCTGGCTTTTCGTACTGACGTACCTTTTGGGGTGTGTATTGGCGTTACGTGGAGCTTTTGTACTCTACGAGACGTCCCTCTTTTTTGTCCCCCTCTTATTCGCACTCCTGTTAGAGTATCTGAGCCTGTATGTTTACACTACCCAATACCCTTGGCTGAAGGCAGGACGCGTCTTATTACTCATATTGGCATTAGGGGTATACCGTGGTAGCGAGGCACGCGAAGGGTCGGTGGTCAGTCTACCGCCGCCCAAGACGCTTTCGACGGTACTGGTATTGGAGACAGATCCGCGCGCTACGCCTTGGGGGGCGAGTTGTGAGGTGAGTCTTCGTCTGGTCGAAGATACGACAGGCGAATGGCGAGAGTATCCTCTACGGGGCAAGCTGCGCTTCTATGAAGATGACTCGGTGGTGTCCACCCTTCGGCAAGGCGACCTGTTGTTGGCACGCGTAAATTTCCGACAATATGCCCGACGAGACTCAACGACAGGCTTTGACTACAGAGCTTGGCAACGTGGGCAGGGTCTTCACTTTACAGCGCGCGTACGGTCGAACACGGCACAGAGACTAGGACAAGCATCGCAAGGCGATATTTTTACCCGTATACACCAGCACATCCTTACAGCCTACGAAGCGGCAGGGCTAGAGGGGCAATCTCTCGAGATTGTGAAATCTATGAGTGTAGGCGATCGCACGGGGCTAGATCGAGACGTGCGCCAGCGCTTTTCGCTTGCAGGGGTGGCTCATATTCTCGCGCTTTCGGGTCTACATGTAGGCTTTGTGTACGCGATCCTAGCCTATCTGGTACGTGGCTTTCTATTGACCACGTTCTGGCGTCGCCTATTGCGTCATGGAATCCCATTGGTAGGAGTATGGTTTTTTGTTTTGATAGCAGGTGGGACTCCCTCGCTACTTCGCGCCGCGATCATGCTTAGTGTTTGGGGCGTCTCTCGGATCTTTTTCGTCCGCTGGCATATTCTCGATGTACTCGGTATTGCCGCCTTTCTCATCGTTTGGTTAGACCCCGAGGCGCTCTTCTCTCTTAGCTTCCAGCTTTCATTTGCGGCACTGTTGGGGATTGTCCTACTATACCCCTATTTGAAGCCTTACCTACGACGCGCGAAGCACTCCGTTGTGCGTTGGATACTTGAGGTGCTGAGTGTCTCGCTGTGTGCTCAGTTGGGGACACTTCCCCTTACCCTCTATACGTTTGGGACGTTGCCCTTACTTGCACTCTTTACCAATCTGATCGCTATCCCCTTGGCAAGCTTTATAGTCCCGAGCTCGCTCTTGCTAGCTCTTTTACCCGTGGGTTCATGGTTGGCTCGTTTTGTAGGCTTCTTGTTAGACCTATCCGATACTGTCCTAAAAAAGTGTGTAAGCTCCACTTTTAGTAACTTGGTGTTGAA
>CAUUCP010000026.1:0-35183 GCA_963543925.1 uncultured Bacteroidia bacterium
TTCAACACCAAGTTACTAAAAGTGGAGCTTACACACTTTTTTAGGACAGTATCCTACATAAAAATCATTGATATAAACGGTATTTACCGTACAATAATTCCCTACAATATTCCCTCGTTCCTCCCCCCCAAAAAAACGACGTCCCCAACTAATAATAGTCAAGGACGTCGTCAATAATAATTGCACACTCTAAAGCTCGCCTGCCACTACTCTCAAATGAGTTGTCATGTTTGGAATGTACGAACCGTTACAATCAAAAAGCCACACCCACTCCTGCTTATATTGAAGCTCTGGAAATGGAGCATAAACAGTGGGAACAAGCTCTGGCGAGGTATAACGTGGCATATTTCGCACTTCCTCAAAATCAAAAATAAGAAGAGAGTGCTTGAAACTTCTAAGCCAATCAATGTGTTGTTGCTGAAGTAAACCTATTGCCATCTCTAGATCTTCGCCAAGAAGAGCTGCATTCGCATCAGTAAGTAGTGGATATGCCAACTGGCTTAAAAGATTAAGTGAAATAACAGCAACTCCATGCTGTTTACCTAACTGTATAGGTTCAAGTACTCGAATCGTTCCTAAAAGACTTGCTGGACTAAAGCCTTCGCGAGGCGTATGTTGTAATGATTTAATAAGCCCACCAGTAATATCTACTGTCTCAAAATAAACCTTCTGATTCTTACGATAACGCGAATAAATCGGACGAGGATGTGCCATATCTACCAAATGTAGCTCGTCAACCTTTTCTAAAAGGAAATCCATCGGCACGTCAAGCAACCATCCAGAGCCAAGAATATAAAGTACACGCGGATGGTATCTTTTTACAAACTCCTGCACAGCCAACCGTGAGCGATGTAAATGTTCAGCCCAACGCTCCGACTGATCTGCATAACGTCGCGCTATCCCCCGCTGATAAGCACGCGCCGCACGCATAGAAAACAGATGTCTTACAAAAAACTTCCTTAAGAAATTCGTCATTCCGTCCCCTATCAATCCATCTTAAGTACTGCGAGGAAAGCTTCCTGCGGAACTTCGACATTCCCCACTTGACGCATTCGCTTCTTTCCCTTCTTTTGCTTCTCAAGAAGCTTACGCTTACGAGAGATATCGCCTCCGTAACACTTCGCCGTAACATCTTTACGAACAGCCTTTACCGTCTCTCTAGCGATGATCTTAGCCCCTATTGCCGCTTGTATCGCGACGTCAAACTGTTGACGCGGAATAAGCTCCTTGAGCTTCTCACACATTCTCCGTCCAAAATCATAAGCATAGTCGCGATGTATCAATGAGGAGAGGGCATCGACCTTCTCCCCATTAAGCAACACGTCTAAACGCACCAATGTTGCCTCTTGAAAGCCGATCAGATGATAATCAAATGAAGCATAGCCTTTGGAGATCGACTTAAGTTTGTCATAGAAATCGAAAACAATTTCACTCAGCGGCATTTCGAAACTTAGTTCTACACGATCGGTAGTCAAAAAGACCTGATTTTTCAATGTACCTCTCTTATCAATACAAAGCTTAATCACTACCCCAAGAGATTCAGTATTGGTAATAATCTGTGCAGCAATAGTTGGTTCCTCTATATGATCGATAAGAGTAACCTCAGGGAGTCCACTCGGATTATGCACCTCCAATACTTCATCACGTGTAGTATAAACGCGATAGCTTACATTCGGCACAGTGGTAATAACATCCATATCGAACTCTCGATAAAGACGTTCTTGTACGATCTCTAGGTGTAAAAGACCTAGGAAACCGCACCGAAAGCCAAATCCCAATGCGAGCGAACTCTCTGGCTCATAAGTAAGCGAGGCGTCATTGAGCTTTAGCTTCTCAAGCGAGGCGCGCAGATCGTCATATTCATCCGTGGAAACGGGATAGACCCCCGCAAAGACCATCGGTTTAACATCTTCAAAGCCAGCTATCGCCTCAGTACACGGACGGTCTACATGAGTAATCGTATCTCCAACCCGAACCTCGCTAGAGCTCTTAATTCCCGAAATAATATACCCTACATTCCCCGCAGATATTTCTTTTTCAGGTGAAAGCTCTAGACGCAACGCCCCAATCTCATCAGCGTCATATTGCTGTCCTGAGTTTACAAATTTCACGCGATCGCCAGTACGGAGCGTACCGTTGTAAACACGGAAATAAGCAATAATTCCACGGAAAGAGTTAAAAACCGAATCGAAGACCAAGGCTTGGAGAGGCGCTTCTGGGTCTCCCTTTGGAGCAGGAATCCGCTCCAAAATAGCATGTAGCACCTCCTCTACCCCAGCCCCCGTTTTAGCACTTACTGCCAGAATTTCTTCCTTATCACAACCGAGAAGGTCTATTATTTGATCCGACACCTCATCGACTTTTGCCGAATCCATGTCAATCTTATTCAACACTGGGATAATCGTAAGATCGTGCTCAATCGCTAAATAGAGATTCGAAATCGTCTGTGCTTGAATCCCTTGCGTAGCATCCACCACCAACAGAGCTCCTTCGCAAGAAGCAATTGCACGACTCACCTCATAGGAAAAATCTACGTGCCCTGGGGTATCTATCAGATTAAGCAAATAGTTTTTTCCTTCGTAGGTATAGTCCATACGAATAGCGTGACTCTTAATCGTGATCCCCTTCTCACGCTCAAGCTCCATGTCGTCAAGCACCTGCGCCTGTCTATTACGTTCATTGACGGCATTCGTAATATCGATCATACGGTCAGCTAACGTACTTTTACCATGATCAATATGAGCAATGATACAAAAATTTCGAATGTTGTCCATGGGGCGTTAAGATTCTGAATACTACAAAGTATACTTAGAAAGCGGTGACTATGTTCCGAATAATAAGTGAGCGACGAAAAGAAAAAGATAACCTAAGAAAACAAGGAAGAGAAAAGCTCCCACCCACTTGAGCGCCGCCGATATTTCTCTCCGACGATTCCTCCGTTGTAATGTTGGGGGAGAATTCTTCTTCTCACGAATCATTAATTACGAATTCGCTTTGCGAGAAACGAGACGCTTCGCTGCCTCAAGAATAGCCTTCGTATTAAGATAATATTCGTCCATCAATTGCATCGGGAGACCACTCTGCCCAAAGACATCATTGACCCCAATCGTCTCCATAAAGGCAAGCTGCGAGGTTGTTACCTCGCGCGCCACAGCCTCTCCCAGACCTCCGTTGAGCATATGTTCTTCGGCTGTCAAGATAGCCCCTGTTTCACGCACTGCAACACGAATAGCTTCTTCATCCAAAGGCTTTACTGTATGCATATTCAAAACACGAGCCTCAATCCCCTGCTCATGCAAGGTTTGTGCGGCCTCCAATGCAGCCCAAACGAGATGCCCGTTGGCTATAATTGTAAGATCTTTACCATCCGCGAGCTGCTGCGCCTTACCTACTTCAAAAGAAGCATTCTCTGGAATAAAAATCGGCATTACAGGGCGACCAAAACGGAGATAAACAGGTCCCTCAACAGCAGCTGCTGCAAGTGTCGCCTGCACCGTTTGGTTATAATCACAAGGTACAAGCACAGTCATATTAGGTAACATACGCATCATCCCAACATCTTCGAGAATCTGATGCGTAGCACCATCCTCTCCCAAAGTGAGTCCCGCATGTGAAGCCGCAATTTTCACATTCTTGTTAGAATAAGCAATCACTTGACGAATCTGATCATAGACACGCCCCGTAGCAAATGCGGCAAAAGAGCCCGCGAAAGGAATATAACCAGCAGTAGCCAATCCTGCCGCTACTCCCATCATATTAGCTTCAGCAATGCCACATTCAAAATAGCGGTCGGGATACTCCTTGATGAAAGCATCCATCTTCAACGACCCCTTCAAATCGGCACATAACGCCACAACCTTGGGATTAGTACGTCCTAACTGCAACAAACCCTCTCCGAACCCAGAGCGAGTATCTTTATTTCCAAGAATTGGATAACAATTCATTATTGATTTTCTCCCTCCTTTTGTTTCAATCGCTCGGTGGCTTCCTTACGAATCAACCCTAAAATCAACAACTCAGCCGAAGCTCTATTGGTGGCAAGTGGGATATTATGTATATTACAAGACTCTAATAAACGTCGAATATCTTCGTGGTGCTGTTGCACGACCTTATGATCTCGCAAGAAGATGACAATATCAACCTCGTGACGCTGTATCATCTCGGTAATTTGGATATACCCCCCAGACTGTCCTGGACTCAAGTGTACGCACTTCAACCCATGCGATTCAATAAACTCTGCTGTACGACCAGTGGCAATCAGATTCACGCCAAGAATCCAATCAAGACGTTCTTCAAGAAATTGCACCAACTCCGCCTTCTTAGCGTCATGCGCAATAACGACTATATTTTTCATCGTATGTAGGGTATCTGATTAAAAATCTTCAGGGAGATGCTCGCCACCCAACTGTGCAAGAGCAGCAACAAGCTGCTCGTCATTAGGAGCCTTTCCATGCCAATCACACCTGTCGTACATAAAGTCGACTCCTGCCCCCATATGAGTTTTCAAGAGCATAACCACAGGTTTATCGCCACGAGATGCTGCAGCCTCTGCTTCGTCCAATGCTGGTACGAGCAGCTCCATATCATTGCCATCGACCTCAATCACATGCCAACCAAAAGAACGCCACTTAGCTGGCAAATCTCCTAAATCACTCACCTCGTGTACAGGGCCATCAATCTGCTGGTCATTCCAATCAACGGCGGCGATGAGACTGTTAAGGTGTCTCGCAGCTGCAAAAAGCGCAGCTTCCCAAATTTGACCCTCTTGCAATTCACCATCTCCCATCAAGACATAGGTAAAATGCTGATCCCCTGCCAAACGTTTTGCCAAAGCCATACCAATAGCAACCGAAAGCCCTTGTCCAAGTGACCCAGAAGCAACTCGAATTCCAGGAAACGACTCTACTGGAGTAGGATGTCCCTGAAGCTGTGAACCGTACTTACGAAATGAAGCCAATATATTCAAACTGTCAAAGTACCTACCTGGCTGGGTATACTGATAGTAACGCGCCAAAACACTATACCATGCCGCAGAGATATGACCGTTGGAAAGAAAAAAGACATCTTCGTCTTTACCAGTCATATTGAACAGCCCTGCCTCATGCAACTTATGAAAATAAAGAGCCACCAAATAATCAGCAGCGCTAAGTGCGCCCCCTGGGTGTCCACTTTTCGCCGCATGAATCATGCGCAAAGCATCACGACGTACAAGCTGTGCTTGTTGTTTCAAAAAACCGATATCCGTCTTCATACTCCCTCATTGTTATCAAAGCAAAGATACATAAAAAGCCTCAGCTGCGCGCCTACTTCCCCTTCAAAAAAGAAAAAGAGAGCCAAAGCAAAATACTTTGACTCTCTTTTCTTACTCGGAATAAGGAAATCCTTCACACGCTCGGTCTATCACTGATAGAATTGCAGACCTACCATCCTCTATTTCCCTACTCCTTCACAATTTTCAACGTAGACGCAACTCCATTCTGAGCATAAACTCGTACGAGGTAAACTCCAGTACGCAAGGCTTGCGCGGGAGTTACTATCTGTTCACTCCCTTCAGTATTTGTACCAGCAAGCACACGAACACCCAACGAGTTGAGTACTTCGTAGCGCACTACCCCTTGCGTATGCAACAACACTAAATTTTCTCTTACTGGAGATACACAAACAACCTGTGCCAACTGTTGCTCTTCGATACCCTTCGGTTCTTCATCTTTGTTAGAGTCTTTCTTAAAACCGACTTCTATCGAAACATTCGCATCAATACGCTCAATAATGTGCTCCATACTCGTCTTGTCCGATGGGATCTTCACACCATTCACCTCGACATACTCCAGATAATACTTTTTATTCACATCGGGTAGAATGTAAATCCGAAGCTTACGACCATGAATCAATGCAGCACCATCTTGCAAGACATCACCATCAAAGGTAACACCATCTTCCTGATACATCTGCACATCTACACGTCCCTCACCATTCTTTACAATCTTAAGCTTGTGGGTAATCTTTACCACTGTGTTAGCTTCCGATTGACAGTTATTGGCATCAGTCACACGCAACCGAACGCGTCCTCCTTCAGCTTCAAAAGTATCTCCGCCATCTTTGTCATCCCAAGTATACCGATAAGGAGCCTGACCACCACTCACTACTGGTCTCAAAGTAAAAGGTGACTCTGTCGAAGAGTATTCTGGATCAAGCGAGATCTTCGGATTTTCCACATAGCGCAACTCCTGACTCCCGAGACCTTCTACATCTCTAATACCATCGTTGAAGCTTGTAAATAAAGCTATCGTATTCTTCCCCTTGGGCATTTCTGCAACCTTAGTGAAAGTATACTCGAAAGATTGCCCTGCCGAAAGTTCATTCTCAGTCACAAAATTTTCTACAACTGGAGTCTTTTGATCTCCCAACTCATCAGTGACTGTATACTTAAATGTAAAGCTCGTATTCCTCGGAATTGCGATATCAGCCTTTTCTATCGTCACCTTCACTTTCACTGTGTAGGGAGTTGTAACAACATCCTTGTCAACGCAGACAGGAACACCTGTTCCCAACCCCTCAGGCACAATAGTGTATTCCACCTTGTAAAGAAGAGTCACAACCTCCGATTCTGCGACACAATTCTCTGTCGAAATCACCTTAACCTTATAGTTTCCTGGTCGCGAGAACTCAAGGATCTGTTTCTTCTTCTCATCATCAGAGTACCCCTCTGGTACATCCCACTCATAGGTTTCCCCAACCATATAACCAGTAGCATCCAAATTGAACTTGGTATTCAATGGGATCTCTTTGAGATTCTTCGTCCCAGCCTTCGCAAGAAGAGCCTCCTCTGCTTGCTTCTTCAAATCTGGCGTTTTAGGATTCGCATGATTCATCACTTGCGCCTCTACAACAGAATGCTCAACGATGCTCTTTCCTCCCACCACGGCATGACTTCCGTCAGTAGCATCTCCTAATTTTATCTTAAGATTCCAATAACGGTACGTAGAACTCTTTTCAGGGAACTCTAACAAACCGCCATTAGGCTCGGTAGATAACTCTAACTCTGCATCAGGTGCAATTGTCTTAGTCGCAGAGGTTGCAAAGAACGGCTTCCAATTACTCGGTTCTACAGCATCATTCCCAGTTTCAGGATCTCCTGGATCCCACAACTTGTAGTCTACTGGGATACCAGTTCCAGTGAGTTCGAAATTCTCTTTTCCAGCATTACGCACCTTAAAAGAGAGAGGCAATCTCTTTCCATTGATTTCACATCCCTTCTTCGGAGCAACAATCGCCTCAGGTACAAGAACCAAATAACCAGGGAAATGCACCTCTACCTTCTGTGACCCCTCACAACCATACTGATCCTTGAAGTAGAGAGTATACTCACCTCCCGTTTTAATCTTTTCAAGCTTGCTCGAAGTAGCACTCTGAGACAACGTTTCTCCAGCTTGATTCGTCCAACGGAAATCATGCAAATTGGTATATTTTTCTTGATTCAAACTCAAGTCCGCCTCCAGAGTATAGAAATTCTGCACAGCCCCGTTTTGCTTAAAACCGTTCATATCAGCCCCATTCATATAGATCACCTCTACGTCAGGTTTGGGCATAAACTCCATCACATGCGTAAGATTATCATTGGTAGTATTCTTATTCATCTTCTGAAGATTCGACCCAACTATTGGTTCAAGTTTTAGTATAAGATTATACTTTCCAACTCCCATAGTAGGCATCGTTTCAGACAATACCACCTCTTTCTCATGCCCCGCTGGAACAGTCCCACCTTGAAAATCATCCTTACGATAATGAACATCAAATTCGGTAGTCTTCAACAGATTCTCCGTACTCCCATCTTTCACTAGAGAATACGTAACCTTTAATGTTTCATCATCTAGTAAAGCGATATCCGCACTATTCTTAATCTTGAAACGGATGGGCGAACCTTCTATTCCGTCCTTACATGGATTCTTAGAGGGACTTACCACCTCGCTAATAAAGATATCCCCCCCTGCGGTCGCAATAAAAGCCTTAAAAGTACCCCTACATTTACCACCATCCTTCTGTGTAACCTGAAGGGTAAAACTACCCGACCCATTGATATGAAAATAATCACTCTTGCTATAATCATATCCAGATGTCGAATTATATCCAGCATCACCTGCCTTCGGCATCACCTGCTTAACACCGTAACCATAATTCCACTCGATGTCATGATTAGTAGACGAAAGAGGCGACTTCAATATCACCCGATTCTCTTTCGAAGGATTGGTTGTTGTAGCATTTTCTGGTTTCGGATAAGAACTCTCATAGGAATATGACCCTCCAGCTTTTAATGTTTGATTTTGCTTTTCAAGATCCTCCACTGTCATTTGAGTCATCACAACATCTGAATAATCCTGCACCATAAACGACTTATTCTCACCCGCATTGTAAGCCTTGGTATTATTCGTTTTATCAAACTCTACTTTAGAGTATTCCTCATCAAGGAAATTCACCTCCGCCTTGAAGTAAAATGTCTTACCATCAGTTCCATCTCGTCCATCAGAAAGCTTTTCTTTCAACCTTCTGATATCAAATGGGAGCGAAACTGTCAAGATATCATTACTCCGAAGCTCGCGCTCAAGAGTATAAGTAAAAGACACTCCATTATCATTGAGAGGTACTAACGTTTTAATAGGCTCTCCAGAAAGTGTAGAATTTTCATAGACAAAACACTTGACATCCAATTTCGTTCCACGTTTGAAATTCTCCGTTCCAGCATTCTTCACATTCACCTTCACCTGTGGATAATCTCTATAATTACCATCTTGGTACTCAAACTGACAACGACTAGCTGGAGCTTCAATACCATCAACAGCAACGTTAACGGTCGTGATTTTCAATTCAAAACTCTTCGTCGTAGCACATTGCCCCCCACTAGTACTCACAGTCATATAGTAGAAACCAGACCCCGCCTTGTCAATACTTAGCGATTTCGAATGTGAATTTGGCAATTGCACTTTTGCATCAGTAAGCGAAACAATAGAAAGATGAGTATTGTCTCCTAGCCCATCACTATCCTCATCAATGTCATTCTGCAAGATTTCCTTGGAATTAAAGAGGTTATCTTTACCGAATTCCCATTTATAATAAACCTGTCCCACGGTATGATTTCCATTTATAGTCACATTGTCAAATTCAAAATCCGTAGGATTACTATCGTAGTACTTGAGCACTTCTCCATTCTCGAGCTTTGTTACTGTTGACGAACCATCCGTCTTTTTCCTAGTATACTTCATCTCAAAATTCGGAATTCCATACTCTACGATGGAGCTCGTCACACTATTGTTACCATCAACAACATCCGTAGCATTTTCAATGGTAAAATCTACACGCAACGTATGCCCATTCATAGAATTATCTGCGAGTTTCTCAAGCAAACCAGGTACTGGGATATTCGGCAACTGTTCCCTTGCATCCACTTTATACAACGAGGTAGGTAATTCAACCTCGTAATCACTCACAAGCACAACATTATCTAAAGAGACCTTCAACTTCAATGTAACATTCGCACCACTTTTAAAGTCCTTAGTCCCCGTATTTTTTACATCCACAATGACATAATCTCCATTCTTTTGTTTGATACTACAAGCTGAGATTGGAGCGATAATAGAAGCCAACTGGAGATCTGTCTGGATAATTTCCACCTCTTTCTCCGCCTTACACCCGATGGAATTCTTTGCCACCACACGATACTTGTCCTCAGGGAGTCCATTCACTGTGTAAGATTTGAGGGTTGCAGAAGCTATATCAATAAATGCATTCTCTCCCTGACTCCAATATGCCCACTGGTAACTATTCGCATCTGCACTATATGTAGGCTTTATCTCATAAGTCTCTGTCGGAGCAAACGTTTTCTTAATTACTGACGGATTAAGAGTTATCGTCGGACTCTGTCCTACACTAATCGAAGTTTTAACATTATTGTTGTCTTTATTCCCATCAGGCACTTCTCCTGCTCCAATCCCTAAGAACTTGACCTCAATAGTATTCTTTCCGTTGATATTAAACTTCTTCGTGCTACCTTGATTCTTCAACACCCCGATACTATGGCTAGAAATACTGGATTCCCCAATGCTAGAAACCAACGAATAGTTCAGCTTCTCAGTATAAGATCTGTCTGTGCCATCACTCTCTTTCCATGAGACAATAACCTTGAAGACAAAAACCTGCCCTGGGTTGTAAATCGTACGCGAATTGTTCCGAAGATCCAATAAAATTGGCAATTCTGCATCCTTTACACAAACCCCGTCATTATTTACACCAAAGAGATTCACGAGTTCAATGTCGTCTGTACGCACAGTAACAAGCTCTGACTGTTTTTTCCCACATTTCCCATAAGTAACCTCGACTGCATACACTCCCGATACCTCAGGCAAGATATACTGGTAATTTTCAGGTTTTGCTTCTGTTACTGGACTCAACTGATCAAAAGTTACAGCATCTATATTTCCCTTATACCACTGATAAGTAGCTCCCTTAACAGGCGCTACATAGAGCGCCACTGTCCCCACGTAGTTATTAACCGTCTTATTTTCAACAGGACGAATACTCCCCGCAAGCCCAACACTCAACCAATAGAGTTTTGGCTCAACTGGTTCAGTTCGGAAGAGACGATCGCTATGGAAACGCGCAGCATAATTCGAGAGATTCTCAGAACTACCATTCATCGCCATCACCTCAAACTGGGAATACCCTTTTGGGATCTTGACATGATCAACCGTAAATGTCGCCTGTGCATTATTTGCAATGCTTTGGGCGGCAACCGTCACCGTCTGTTTTGTTCCATTGATAAAGAGCGCCAAAGTTGCATCTGTTACAGTAGATGCGCCCGAATTCTTTACCACGACTTCGACCTTCTCCCCTGCAGTAAAGTAACAACCGTAGTCGGTTTCTGGCTTCTCCTGAGCGGGGAACTTCACCGACATGATCTGCAAATTGACACTCGTCTGCTTTACCTCAAACTCAAAATTCTGTGGACAAGTTTTATTAGCAAAGGGAGGATACGACGAAATCAAATCACAAGCTAGTTTCAACTTGCCCGCCGTTTTAATAGAATAGCTCTTATCTGTCAAAGTTTCCCCTGTAGCAGGCGAGGTAGGCGTCCAAACCATCGTTTCCGTCTTCGGAGTGAAGTGCTGATCCATGCTCTTCATGGGTACAATCGCATGCGGAAAACTTGGGGCATAGTAAGTATAAGAAGTCCCATTCACACTCGGAGCAACGTCCTTCACAATATTGAAGTACGGTTTCATCGAAACGATATCCCATACCTTTCCATTATTGGAATCGTCTTCGTCAGGCATCGATACCGTTTCGGGCAGGAGCTTTACCTCCACGTAATAACCCCATGGCGACGCATTCCAAGGATACATGATATCCGTATCAAACTCGTGAGAATTTTTTGCCTTAAGCTCTTCCTTCTTAAAGTTCAATGAAAGAGAGTGTTCTCCAAGCAGAGTGAAATAAGTTCCCTCTTGATTCGTCCCAATTTTATCCTTGTTTTTATAAGCATCCGCACCCTTGAACTCATACACCCGCACCCGAACAGGACAATCAAAATCTTTCTTAAGGTCTACAGGACCATTATTCTCTACTCGGATCTTCAGATTCCCCTCTTTCTTCTGACAAATGTCCCCTTCATTATTCGGAGAGACAGCCGCAATCCGTAAGTCGGGACGCATCGCACGCACCTCGAAACCGCTAATCGTCACCCCAGCCGCTGGTGCACCCCCTGTGAAACGAATTCGGAACTGGATCTTCCCCGTTGCCTGTGGAATTTCTGCTTTTGCCACCACAAAGCCATTAGTAGAAGTGGTCAACGACCAACTCCCCTTTCCTTCTGGATACCAATTTTCCTTCCAAGAAGTGCCCTGTGGATTCAGAGTCATCCAATTTGAAGAAGCCGTACTTAGGCGATACTCTATCTTAAATTCGGACGTCACGTCAGTAGCGCCTTCGTAAGCATAACCGATGATGAATTCCTTCTTACAATTATCTTCCAAATCGAAAATCGGTCCTGTCAAGAAGGAATGTTCATTCTGATTATGAACTGGCGTTCCTGTGGTCCACACGGAGTGTGAATAGGGAGGATTGGCATACACGGGCTTTCTAAATTTCGCATTTACATCAATATCTGCCAACACCCAAGAAAATTGATACTGCGCAGACTCTGGCTCGGGATACCAATGAAGGAGACGTGCAAACTTCGTATCAGGATAGGACATATTCTCCTTTATCTTGTATGTAGGATGGACATAGAAACGCACCTCCTTGGTATCATTTGACTTGTCGTCATCTGCATTACCATCAAGCTGAGCGGTAATCGAGAGGAGCTTCTCATTAGAGACCTCCTTGTTCGGCGAGAGATCCAAACACGTTATTTCGACGGTTCGGGTCTCACCTTGGTTCAATGAGGAGAGCGTATACTGCTGAGTATTCTCTACGCCATTCAAATTGATCTTGAATTGGATATTTCCCGAAAGAGACTCCTTACCATAGTTCTTTATAGTCACAAGAGCCTTAGCATTTGTCGTTGCGTCAAAACCCTGTGGCGGCACGATGGACTCAATCCCCAAGTCTTTTTGCAAGTAATCACCTAAGATTTGAATATCATCAAGGAAAAGCCCAGACTGCGACTCTGGTGGAGTATTCCTTCTAGGTTCTACCTCGAAACGGAATTTGAACTTCTTGCAACGATTAACACGGGAGAGGTCGACATTCATCGTACTCCAACCATTCATATTGGAACGAGTCGAAGTCTCCCATACCACAAACTCTTGATCAGTAGTAGTATTATAGACGCTCTTATCAATAATAAGCACTAAACGGAACTTGTCATCAGGGGTATTATTCAGACAATACTTCGCCTTGAGGCGCATGTCCTTATAAAATTCTGCATTTATTTCCTTGGTATACAACACATACCCCTGTTTTTCATCACTATACATCCCATCCAAGAATCCATCATTGGGTGCCGCCATCTTCTTTGCCGTGGCAAGAACCTTCTCTCCACTAAAAGCCATCGTGGGCGCGGTCTTGTAGGTTGTCTCATCACTTTTGGGATAAGGTTTCCCTATCTGCCATACATCTTCGGAGAGCTGCCAGTCGGTCGTAGTAGTTCCCTCAAAATCATCCTGCATAAGACACTTATAGACCTTGCAAGCAGCGGCTGCAGGAGTAGTGTATTTATCGTCTACATCGTTACGAGGCAACTTAACTTCTCCTTTTGGCAGCCCCTCACTGTCATAGTAAGATAGTTTTACCGCATCGCTCGCAGAAAGCGCAAACTTCATCTCGTGTTTCACGATGTTCTCATCGGCTTTCATATCAGCCACGAGCCAAAAATAGTACTGCCCAGCATAGAGCTTCTCCAACTTAGGATTCCGTTCTCCTTCTTGTGGAGCATTAGGATTAATCGCCTTCTTTGGAAGAATAAACTTTCCATCTTCATACTTCACCACCCCATACTTATTCTCCTTAGAAGGGACAAAATAAGGCGTTGTGGTGCGATAGAGATAATACTTCTCGGCATCGGAGGCACTTGATGGACTAGCCCCCTTAAATTCGAGATTCATTGATTCCAAAGTATAGTACCCAACCCCCGACTGTATTTCGATAAAGAAACGAGCCAATTCGTTAAGCTTCGTACCACTCCCTACAGGATTCTCAAGTTGCGTAAAGGTTGTTTTTCCGATTTTCGACGGAACATTATTGGCATCAACGATCATCACATCGTCAATATTGATTCCTCCCCCTAAATGAGCTCGTCCCTCGAAGTTGATCCATATCTTACTCACTGTAGTATTGGGGTAAAGTTCTTTAATCTTTTGCTTCAAGTCAATCTCCTTCGGTACGAAGGATTCGTACTGGTCTCGATAGGATGCGAGCACCTTCCAGTCCGCGTATTCGGTATGACGGATCTTAACTACCAACTCATCAAGTTCCTGCCCACGCTTTGGTATTGCCAACTGGAATTTCAATTTTGGGTATACATTTTCCGCCAAATTTATCTCTGGCGAGATAATCCCAGTACGCGCCTTACCATCCAATGCATAATAACGAAGATGGAGTTTACCGAATTTCGACTGGGAAGGAATTCCTCCCCCACCTTGTCCTTTCACATACCACGAGATAAACTGCCCGTTCACAGAGAGATCATACTCTTTATATTTCCGGTTAAGCTGCCATTTATCAGGAATTTTGCTCTGCCCCTCCCACATCTCAATATACTTTTCAAGAGAAAGATCCGACCAGACATTGTTCGCATCCTCAAACCCGAGATAATACTTCACAAGATTCCCTGCCTCATCTACATTCGTGCTAACAACATTCCCACTCTCATCTACATGCACGTACGTGTCAAGCCAACCAGGAATACTCGGAACACCCGACTGCGCCTTCCCATTCAACGCCCATAGCGTAAAAATGGAAAAGAACAACCACCAATACATCAACCTTGGTTTCATTGTCATATCTGTTTACAGACCTTTCTAATATTCTCCACCTATGTTAGGAACGCGACACCTCTTCCCTTTGTTCCATTTTTCTACAGCGTGCCAATTTCCTCCACAAATAAAGGAAAAAAGAATTGAACCGATCTCATGTCAATTACAAAACTCCCTCCTTCATTGATAAAACACCCCTTTTTAACGATCCGTACGTTCAAAATAAATACTGAATGCCTATATAAAGGCATTAATTGTAAGAAACAAATGTAATTGAACGTCTTCCGCAAGAAACAATTTCACATTCTGGAGTACACTATGCAACTCATTCGTGCCTGAATAAAAAATCTCCACAAGGAGCGACAGCATCAAAAAAGAACGACAAAAGAGCGAATTGAGCCAAAATCTTAGAACACAACCCCAGAAATACGCCTTTTTCCACTAAAGGAAGCATATCCCCACACTACAACACGCAGAAACCTCTCTCTGAAATACACTCCAATGAGTGCAAGAGCTGTAACCCACCAGCTTGCACCAGAGACGTAAGAACAGCTCTACTAAACACGGTGCGTACAAGGGGGGTAACCCTCTCTCAATTTAATTATTTTCAATAATCCTACGCGCCTCACGCACCTTTTCTTGCAACATTTGCTCATCACGCGCCTCTACTATCAAACGTAAAAGCGGTTCGGTATTTGAGGAACGGACACTGAACCACCAATCAGCAAACTCTACACGGTAACCATCCTCAGCACTCTCAAATGTAGGCGAAGCTTGTGCGATAAAATGTTCTCGCACCGCATCAATAATCGCCGTTTTACGCGCATCCGCCACTTGGAAATTCAATTCACCAGAATTATGGTAACGAGCTGCATCCACAACCCACTGATGCAGAGAACGTCCCTCCTTTTTCATCCGTTGCACCATTCCCAAAACGAGGAGCGCCGCAAGAAGTCCTGAATCGAAATCGTTGAAATCTCCAAAATAATAATGCCCTGCCAATTCCCCCCCAAAAGAACCTCGGATAGAACGGAGCTTACTGGACATAAATACACGCCCCACGCGTCCGACGTCGACTTTTACCCCGAGCCTCTTCAGGTACTCCGTTGTCGACTTGGAGGTACGAATATCAACAAGCACTGGCTGAGACTTGTCTCGCTGTTTAAGACCATAAAAATAATCTCCTAGAAGAGCAATTACCAAGTCTGGTGGGACAAGTTCTCCCGTCTCATCAAGGAACATGACACGATCCCCATCTCCATCGAAGATTACTCCGACATCACACTTTTGTTCACGCACCGCCTGTTTTAGTGCCGTTCTATTTGAAGAAATCGTTGGATTCGGTCCCTCAGGAAGGAATGCGCCATCTGCTTCACAATTCAGATAACATTTGACCTCTGGCAATACTTCACGAATCAAACGCCCCACAACTCCATGCATACAATCAACTGCGATCTTCACTCCAGCGAGAGGCGTAGCAAATTGCTTCAAGAAATCGAGATATGCTGCACGCGTATCAACCTCTATCACTTCACGTGGAGCGACTCCCCCAGCAAGGTGCATCCCTTGCAAAACACACGCCTCAACCTCCTTCAAACCATCAGCATAACCTATTGGACGCCCCTCCTTTCCCGTAACCTTAAGACCATTGTACTCAGGCGGGTTATGCGAGGCAGTAATCATCATCGATGCTTCGAGTCCCAAATGCCAATGAGAGAAATAGAGTTGCGGTGTAGTACATACCCCAACGGCATAAAGTGGAAAATCTACTGCCCTCCGCACACGCTCTAGGCAATTCTGATAAAGAGTTGGCGAAGTGGCACGCACATCCCTTCCAATACAAACACCTTTCTCCCCCCCAAAAAGAGAAGCTACATGAACGGCATATTCCGCAAAATCCTCCACGGTAAACTCTTTTCCGAGGCGACCGCGAATATCATATGCATGAAAGGGTGAACTAGACATCGTTTTTTTAATCTTCGGTTAATGCTTGTTCCAAAAAGCGAGGAGGGACTGCAAAATCAATAGCCCATCGGTATTCCCCTGCTGTGAATCTGCAGCACGCTCTGGGTGTGGCATCATCCCAACTACGCAATGATTGGCACTCGAGATCCCCGCAATGCCATCCACCGAACCATTGGGATTAACTGCATCGGAGACATGCCCCTCTGAATCGCAATAGCGAAAAAGAATCTGATTGTTCACCCGAAGAGAAGAAAGGGTATCACGATCAGCATAATACGACCCCTCTCCATGAGCAATTGGGATGAGCAAGGGTTTCTGTGGGTCAAGATTGACCGTGGGCATATTAGCTTTCACCTCTGGCAACAAATGGATATTCTTGCACACAAAACGTTTCGGACTATTCAGACGCAATGTTCCTGGCAATAACCCTGCTTCGCAAAGGATTTGAAATCCATTGCAAATACCGAGCACCTTTCCCCCCGCAGTCGCAAAAGCCGATACCGCCTCCATAACTGGCGAGAAACGCGCAAGCGCCCCTGAACGGAGATAATCCCCATAAGAGAAACCACCAGGGATTACCACCAAATCCAACGAGGGCAATACAGCGTCCTTATGCCAAAGACGCACGACTTCGTGCCCCATCAGGGTACCAAAACAATATTCCGCATCCCGGTCACAGTTCGATCCGGGGAAGACTACGACACCGACTTTCATCCAAGAGCCTTTTTTGATGTACTGTGCAAAAATACAAAATATACCGCGAAAGTGTACGTCTAAATCAAGTGCATAGCCGACGCCGCGAAAAAAATAAGCATAAAGAGCAACGTCGCACGCCTCCCCACAGAATAGCCCAAAAGGTAAGCAAACATCATCGAGAGAAATGCAAAGGGATAAGGAAGAATATAGAATGGATCGCGTACAACGAATATCGCGACAAAACCAACAACAAATCCCCAGACGAGGAGATTTCGAACCAATAAATACGTTGTCTTATGCACCTTGTGAGGATAATTGACCCACCACAAACACAGCCCCCAGCACAAAAGAACCAACAACATGTAGATGGTACGTAGGGGATTAAGCGATGTCCAAAGCCACATGGTCTTAGGGCTCAGGGTGAGCAAATAGGAGATTGGATAAAAATCTCCTATCGGTCGTGCAATAAGCCAAGAGACAAAGAAGAGAAAAAAAGGGACAAACACCGTACCGAGCACTATGAGTGAAATGCCACGCAAACGAAACGCATTGCGATTTAACAACACCAACACTGGAGAATAAGCGAAAAATAGGGCAGGTAAATAAAACAAGGAAGCGGTCCCCACTAACACACTCACCACAAAGACCCGACTATAAAGATTAGGAGAAAAACTCGTTTGAAGAATTAAAGCAAATGCGAACTCCAAAAAAATCAACGAAACTAAAGGAGGGAGAAGATTATGTTCCCCCAACCCCAGACCACCGAGAAGAAGAGGAACAAAAAAAATAGGCAAATAGGTACGAGTAATCCCCGATACATAACGAATCATGAGCAGTCTCGCCACACCACTTCCCAAAATAAGAAGCAGATAACTAAGCGGAAGACCGACCGTCCACGGGATTTGACACAAGAGACGCCCCCCAATCGGAAGGATCTCCTCATCTAGTGGCAGCCATGCATGCTCTCCAACCAAATAAACACAAACAAAAGACACAGCGAGGAGAAAAAGCCCCACTACCAACGAACTCAGACGTACCCGATTGAAAAAAGCTAGCACCGTTCCTTGTATATTACAGGAGCTTTGTATGATTCCCTATTCCAAGATTTTTTATTCTGAAAGAATGGGAAAACTCTCCCCACGAACGTATCCCATTGCCCCAGTATCACTAAATATCAAAACACTCCACTTCCCCCTACTTCTTCATAGCCTCCACCTCTGTGGTAGTGTTCTTAGAATTCTTTTCCGTTTCTAGCAAATATTCTATATCTAAACCGATGTCTTTACGGTAACGTTTCCCATCAAAAGAGATCTTTTCAGCACGCTCATAAACCCTTTGTCGTGCCTCGGCAATGCTCTCTCCACGCGCACACACGGAAAAGACACGTCCCCCAGCCGTACGAAGCTTCCCATCTTCTAATGACGTACCAGCATGAAAGAGAAACGTATCTGGCGTCGAGTCCTCTACCCCAGAGATCTCCTTTTTTGTCTCATAAGCCTCTGGATATCCCCCCGATACTAGAGACACAGAAAGAAAAGTCTCGTTGCTTACACTGAGACTACCAGAAGTCAATTCATGACCAGCTGCACCATATATAGAAGTAAGAAGATCCCCCTCTAAAGCCATCATAACGACCTGTGTTTCAGGATCCCCCATCCGCACATTATACTCAATCACATGGAGCTCTCCAGTTGGAGAAAGCATCATACCCACAAAGAGAAATCCCGTATAGGGTGTGCCGCGCTTCTTCATTCCACGAAGCGTGGGCGCGAGGATCTTTTCCTTCACCTCGTTCAATAACTCTGGAGTGATGAATGGTAAGGGTGTCACAGAGCCCATCCCCCCCGTATTAAGTCCCTGATCCCCTTCCAAAGCTCGCTTATAATCCTTGGCGACGGGCAGCACTTCAAAATTCTCTCCATCACAGATAGCAAAGAGCGAGAACTCAATCCCCGTCAGAAACTGTTCCACAACAAGAGTCTTTCCCGCCTCTCCAAACTTTCCTGCGAAACAATCCTGCACTGCCGCGAAGGCATGTTGAAGATCCTTTTCGATCAGAACACCTTTCCCTGCCGCCAAACCATCTGCTTTAATCACATAGGGTGGCGAGAGCAAGACAAGGAAATTTAACCCCTCCATTCGCGTAGCCTCGGTAAATACCATT
The DNA here is from genome assembly GCA_963543925.1 of uncultured Bacteroidia bacterium. GTDB lineage: Bacteria > Bacteroidota > Bacteroidia > Bacteroidales > CAJPTX01 > Bacteroides_D. The sequence goes on from CAUUCP010000026.1 coordinate 19,291, forward strand.
GACTTTGCAGTAGGGATATTGTTTTGCTTCATAAACTCCTTGGCAAAAGCCTTGCTCGCTTCAAGCATCGCACATGCCTTAGTAGGTCCAAAAATCCGTACATCTTGCAAGTCTGGGTCTTGTTGAAAATAGTCGACAATCCCCGCACATAGTGGTGCTTCCGCTCCTACGACCACAAGGTCAATCGCATTTTCGAGTACAGCACGCTTGACCACTTCAAAATCCATTACGCTACCCTCGAGCAGAGTTGCTCCCAACTCCACAAATCCAGGATTGCCAGGCATAGCAAAAAGCGCATCTAGAGACGAACTCTGAGCGATTTTCCACGCCAAGGCGTGTTCTCGTCCCCCAGACCCCAAAACCAACACACGGATTTTCGAAGCAGCGTCTACCATTTTTTTGTAACCAAAAGATTATACTAGAGCGAAGCCAACAACTTTACCGACAGCAAAAGAGCCACCATTGCAACAGGATACACCGTGGCGTAAACCGTACTCGGCGTTTCATCAAAGGCCATCGATTCACACGCAGCAAGACCTGGCGTACTAGTCATTCCCCCTGTTAGCACACCAAACAATTCGAAGATATTGAGCTTTTGCACAAAGTGGCAAAACAACATGGTGAGGATCATAGGCAACAACGTAAGAATCGCACCAATTACTAAGAGCGAGATCCCAGCTTCCATGACCGTTGCCACAAGACTATGTCCAGCCCCAGTCCCCACACCCGCAAGAAAAAGCAAAAGCCCCAGTTGACGTAAAAGATTATTAGAGGAACTGGTCATTGTCCACAAGATCGGTCCAGTTTTACCAGCACTACTCAACAAGATAGCCATAATTAGGACACCTCCCGTAAGACCCAAACTCAGGGGCAAAGAGCCTCCGAGCGAGAATTCCACCTTTCCTAACAGTACCCCGAGGACAATCCCGAGCGCAATCGGAAAGAAATCGGTATCAGAAAGCACACGTGCATTGTTACCTAAAAGCTGGGTAATCCTCGGCAGATCGCGACGATAGGCAGCCACAGTCACCTTATCTCCGAACTTGAGAAGCGCCCCTGGCGATGATGCGATATCAATCCCACTACGCCGGATACGCGTCACTACGAAACGACACCCTGCCTCAAGCTGGAGCTTAGCCAACGTCTCATTCACCACATCCTTATTCGTCACCAAAAGCGTTTCGATAACATACTCCTCATTAAGCATCTCAAAACGAGGAGCTTGAGGACCAACTAAGAGTTCCACCTTCTTTTGCGCCTCCTCAGTCCCCACAGCAACGAGAAGATCTCCTTCTTCCAAAAGAGTATTTTTCACTGGAAGGACAATCTCGTCTCCCTTCTTAATTCGACTCACTGTTGCCCCTGTCATACTGCGAAATCCTACCTCGCCCATAGGTTTACCAAAGAGCGGCGCATTTTCCACACGATAAGTACAGACTATAATCGGAGGATGCTGTCCCTTTGTATCGCTCTTAATCTTATCATATTCTTGCTGTAGATTTGCTCGCAAGAACTTAGGTAATAACTTCACAAAAACAATAACACCAAGCACCCCAACAGGATAAGCTATCCCATAACCGATACTTGCCATGTGAGAATTCGTCGCCTCGATAGCTACCGAAAGCCCTGGTGTAGAAGTAAGCGCCCCACAAAGAATTCCCGCGAACATATCACTAGAGACACCCGTAGTATACTTTAACACTATCGCCGTTACAAGCGCAAAAACGACCAACAGCGCAGCAGCCAAGACATACTTACGCCCATGCTGTCGGAAAGAATCGAGAAAACCTGGTCCAGCCTGAATCCCAATAGTAAAGATAAAAAGCACCAGCCCCATCGTCTGTATCGCAGGGGGGAGACTGATGCCAAAATGACCTGCCAGAAGAGCGACAAAGATAACGGCAGAGACGTCAAAAGAGAACCCCTTAATCTTGATATTCCCTAAGATAAAACCCAGAGCAATAATAATAAAGAGCGAGACAATTGGGGCTCCACGCAAATATTCAAGTATGACTTCCATTAGTAGAAAAACGTTCTTCCCACATTCATATAAACACAAAGGTAAGAAAAAGGTCTTTCAATGTGCACGACTACCTTATTTCCTCCTGCCAATTCCGTTCTTACAGGGCTTTTTATTGTTCTCAACCGAGGTAGTATCAGCCTCCTTCTCTCCAAGACTCACACGACTCCCCCCACACCTTGGCTTATAGTCGAAATCTTCGAACTTCCATATGTTACCAACAAGGTGTTAATACTAAGATATCCACAGTCTCCACATCACGATATCCACGCCGCGCAGGATATCATTGTCCTCTCTAGGTCACAAGCTTCTTCTTCAAAAGCAAACATGTGTACTACCTACCATGAAAAAAATCTGTGTTTGGAACAATCCCCCTAAAGGAGCTCTCTATAAAGAGACAGGAGAGCGTCTGTCAAAACCCGCAACTGCATAATCTAACACCCCATTCGTGCAAGATCCGTTCCTCGCGTTTTGACCCACACCCCCCTGCGGAGTAAATCCGATCGAAAAAAAATGACCTAATGTTTATGATGCCCACAGCACCCCTCACCATGTCCATGCTCACCGTGGTGATGTCCACACCCCTCTCCATGCTCGTGATGATGTTCTCCACAACACCCGTCATCACCACAACAACCGCCACATGAATGACCGTTCACTAACTCTTCCAACTCTTCTGGACTCACCTCCTCGACCCTCTCTACCTTACCCGTAAAGTGGAGCACCTTCCCAGCTAGAGGATGATTGAAATCCATCTCTACACTATCTTCCGAAACAGCGAGCACAACCCCCATCATAGTGCGCCCCTCAGTAGTACGCATAGGCACTCTGTTCCCGATCTCGAGCATCTCGGTCATAATACGCCCCTCAAACTCAAAAATGGAGATAGGGAGAGTCACCTTGTTATCCTCGTAATACCTCCCATAACCATCCTCGGGCTGCAATTCAATTTCAAAAGTTTCTCCAGGCTCAAGCCCTTGTACGGCAGCTTCAAACCCAGGGAGAAGCTGTCCCAACCCCAAGACAAACTCTAAAGGGTTGTCACTATCGGCACGGTCTTCTTCTTTGCCTTCTACGGTCAAGAGATAGCTCACAGCTACTCGATGATTTAGGTCTGCTTTCATTGCTACGATTGATATCTACGTTTCTAGGTTAATAACAGTCACAGTGAGACGAGAGGTTTAGAATAAATCGCCGAGACGATCTAAAAAGCGTTTGAAAACTCTAAAATAGAGGAGAAGCCACTGTACAAAGATACTTACAACGAGCACCAAGAGGTTCATCCAATACGTATCGACATAAACTCCGAGGAGCCGCTTATAGGGTGCATAAAAATGCGACTTGAGGTTATTGCGTCGCGGGAATTGATAGATAGGGTCATAGTGCTGCAAGAGACGCTCTCCGTACACGGCGATCTTTTCTGTTTCATCTACGGAACGCAAGAGCTTAGAGAGTGCCGTGTTGTAATTTGCCTCCTTCAAATGATTAAAGGACTCCCGTTCTTGCGGTGTTCTCCCCTGCATGACTCGGATAATAGAGTCTCTCCTCTGATTAGATCGGCTATACATTCGCGCATAGTAAGTCTCTAAGCGTTTGAGGTGAAGAGTTATCAATCGCAACAATGCGGGGGGAGGAGCGATATCGTAATAAGCAGGATCAAGCGGAAACCGCAAACCAGACCCCCTATAATAATCGGCATCGTCACCAAGCTCGTTTTGTATCAAATGCCAATCGGCTAACTTGCCCTCAGACCAACTCCCCTCCTCCAAATTTTTCACACGTTGCTGCATTGCACGCAACCAATAATTACGCTTGTAATCGGAGAGACTAATCAACTGTTCATAGTTATAGAGAGGTCGCGTGTAATCGTTGTTTCGGAACTGTTGTACGGCAATAGCTTCGTAGGCCCAACGCGTCACAATCAATTCTCCATACCAAGGCACCGTTTCATAATTCGTAAAAGAGGGATTCAAATGATCGAAACGCACCAAGACTCCGCTCAGGATAATCTGTGGGATCACCAGAAAGGGGATCAGGATGTAAATGGTAACAACCGTTTTGAACGTATCAGAAATCAACAACCCCAATGTTCCAGCCGACACCCATGTCACAAAGAGAACTACGAAATAATATCCAAAACCAGAACCGAGCCCCATGACCCAATTCCCGATAAACGTGAAGATAAACGATTGGTAAAGAGCCAAGAGTACGAGGTTACACATCTTAGCCCAGAGGTATGCCCCCCAACTAAGATTAAGAAATGCCTCTCGCTGCTTTATCTTACGATCCTTGATAATATCCTCTGCACTTCCTGTAATTCCCGCAAAGAAGGCCACAATCACCGCCATGAAGATATAGACTGGCAGGTTGTCATTATCCATCAAGCTATAGCTTGCCCCCTCCTTTGCAACATCATAATAACGAATGATTGTCGAAAGCAAGAGCGCCAAGAGTGGCGCTTCTAAGATATTGATAATCACATACTGTCTGTTAGCGAGCTTTGCCAACGCATCTCTGACGACAAAAGTCTTGAGCTGACGCCACGCCGAAGGAATCTTGCTAGAACGTGGAATCGCACTGATCGGAGGTACCGCCCCCACAATATCATGAGCGGACTTTCGTCGACGCATACGCGACTCCTCGAAACGCTCTTTCCACTCCTCGGGGAGAGTACGACGCACACGCGTGTCGTTTCCATATTCATCGACAACGTGTGCCTCCACAATATCAAAGAGCTGCTCTGCATTGACGTTACCACACACTGGACACTCAGCCTCGCTAAGACCAATGTGTCGACTCTGATTCTGAAAATACTCTATCGATTCGACAGGGTCGCCATAGTAAATGAGATACCCCCCCGTATCCAATACCACAATCGAGTCGAACATTTTGAAAATATCAGACGACGGCTGGTGGATCACCACATAGACCAATCGTCCTCGAAGGGTCAACTCCTTGAGAATCTCCATCACATTCTCACTGTCGCGACTCGAAAGCCCACTCGTAGGCTCGTCGAGAAAAAGAATCGATGGTTCGCGAATCAAAGACAAGGCAATATTAAGCCGCTTCCTCTGTCCTCCACTAATTTTTTTATCCAAAGGATTTCCTACTCTCAAATCGCGCACCTCATAGAGCCCAAGCATACGCAACCGCTCGTCTACCAAGCAACGCAACTCCTCGTCAGTTTTGTCAGAAAAAGAGAGCTTAGCGCTGTAATAAAGATTTTGGTAAACAGTAAGTTCTTCAATCAAGAGGTCATCTTGTGAGACAAAGCCCAGAATCCCCTCTTTTTCCGAGGGGTACTCGTAGATATCGGTACCATTGATTAAGACATGCCCAGTCGAGGGGGCACTTGATCCATTCAAAAGATTCAAAAGAGTCGACTTTCCTGCCCCAGATGCCCCAAGAATCCCGACCAACTGTCCTCCATTGTGTCGGAAGGAGATATTCTGGAGACCATAAACGCCATTACGAAACTTATAGGAGACCTCTTCAACCTCCAAACGAATCTTATTTCGTACCGAGGGAGGAGCAAAACACTCCACCACGTCTGCATAATAAATCGGTGCTACGTTTTGCCCTCGAATACTTGCCCCTACACTAAAGGGATAGAGCAGCCCAGCCTGAATGGGCTGTCCTGCCAAATGGAGTGCAGAATGACCTATATAGCGCAGCAGATAAAGGTGCGCTCTCTGCAGATTAAGGATTTGTAACTCCCCATCAAGATGCCTGCGACGCAAGACAAGATGTCCAGCAAAAGACTCCTCCTCCACACTAGGAGCTACCACATGCACTATGCGCGCTGTATCGCACTCTTGCGCTGGGAGAAACTGCTCTTTGCTAGCAAAATAGAGCAACTCTGCCAATTCTTCCCGTTCGATATGGAAGGTATCTGCAACCCCCGTAATAAACTCAAGCTGCTGCCCATCAATCCCGCCACCACTCTGACGCGAAAACTCAATAAGACGCGCCAAGACGACAAACTTCTGTTCTAGCTCAAGCTCCTTGTTTATCCCCTCACAAATAACAATTATTCGGACACTACTACGCGAACGAAGTTTTGGCGAATTCTTGCTCTTCAGTAAACGCTCGGCGTGTTCAGTAAAATACTCATCATAGATTTCCAAATAACGCAGCACCTGACTCGAAGCAATTTGGTGTCGCAAAAAGAGCGCTACATTGGATCGTAAGAAACGTTTCGAATTCTCATTATCGGCGGCTGATCCCCCAACAATGGCAAACAACTGCATAAGAGCTCGGAGGACTCTTTCACTCATCGCGCCCCCTCCCTACTACACACAGAAGATCCGCCCTCCAGCACAGAGAGCGGATTCCCATACCATTGTATCCTAGATGACGGATACTGACCAAAATTCTTCAACGGTCTTCCTTTTTATCTAACCCTAGCAATGACTCGCCAAAGAGCATCTACATAAGATGCGGAGACCTTAGTATGACATTGCAACAATGCACCTCAATCCCCTTTATTCCAGCCCCAATTTCAGGAGTCGCACACGTGCTGATTCCAAGACATCAGCCAAGGCACGAGTTTTAATTTCATTCTTCGGCGCAGCCTTTAGATCTTCATAGGCTGGTGCGATTTCGTTATACAGGGAGAGCACCAAATCTCCGTCTTCGGAACGCTTATGTTCGTTAAGAAGCTTGCGAATGGTATCAAAGGCAGCCTGCTGCTGCAGGAGCAAATCAACCACCTCGGAATTTGTTTGGCTAAGACTCGCAATATAGGAACCAATATACACCGACTCCAACCATCCCCCAGCCAAGAAGAGCACGGCTTCCTCCTGCATATCGGAATTACAGAAGAGTGCATATGCTTCGAAGATCGACTTCGTCGTACAGTTTTGTACCGAATCCTTGTTCTCCAACCCCGCTTCTCCCTGCTTGTTCAATGCCTCGAGGAGAGAGATATGGATATTAAGCTCCTGCGCCAAGGTCAACACAGCCCCCAGATAACGAGCGACATCTGCTTTGATGCCATAAGTAGATGCGTAGAGGAGATCCGAACCATAAACTCCCAGATTCACTGCACGCGAGGTAGATGTCATAAAACGCGACGCGTTCTTTGGGTCACTCCCCGCATCTATCACATAACCGACACCCGCTTTTTGCAGACGAGCGGTAAGATCTGCCAAGGAAGGGATCGGATAGTTCGACGAAAGACGCCCTTCCGCAGCACCATCAATCTCGGTGGCAAGCCCTTCGCGCCCATTCCTATTGGCTGGGGCAGTCCCACTATGACAACTGGTAAAACTCCAGCTACAAAGCACCGCACATGCGAGTACGGTAAACTCTTTCCATGAGATTTTCATATCGACGTATCCTCGTAAAATTTAGCAGTTCTGGAAGTCGTCCTCCTCTCCATCTCACCCTTAGCGACGAACAAAGGTAACTTTTTTCTGGGATTTACTCTCCCATTTTTCTCATCATTTCTCAAGAAAATTACACACCATCCCCACATACTTCCAGAATGTAGTGTATAATTTTTCCATCTCCTCACTCAAGCGTGTCTTCCCCTATACAATTCCCACTAAGTAATGTCTGAGCAAGACTTTTTCTATTGAAAAAAGATGATAGGGTGCTTGTTTCGTAAGACGCTTATTTATGTAATACGTTTCTTTGTAAAAGATACCTATAAAAGCGCCCCCGCTGGGCTAACAATCCCAACGAGGGCACTCAGATTAAGCAAGAATATTCTGGAAACTCAGACCATCGCCTCCATCAGCAAGGACAATTTCGATCTTCGCCTCAGGACGCACTGTACCCGAAAGAATCGCCTTGGAGAGCTCATTCACCACCTCACGCTGCAAGAGCCGTTTCAAGGGACGCGCCCCAAAAGCCGCATCAAATCCCCGTTCCGCAAGCCAGTGCAACGCATCTGGAGAAAGCGAGAGGGTAATCCCCTGCTCTGCAGCCATGCTAGCTATCCGTGCAAACTGCAAGGATACAATGCGTTCGATGTCACTTGCCCCAAGCATACCGAACAAGATAATATCATCAATACGATTGAGAAACTCGGGACGGATAGTTTTTCGCAACAACTGCATCACCTCACTCCGCACCTGTTCCACATCCTCGTGTTTTTCCAATAACGCTTCTGAGACTTGTGACGCCCCAAGATTGGAGGTCATAATGATGATCGTATTCTTAAAGTCCACCGTACGCCCCTTGTTATCAGTCAGATGTCCGTCGTCAAGCACTTGCAACAAGACGTTGAAGACATCGGGGTGCGCCTTCTCAATCTCATCTAACAAGACTACTGAATAGGGGTGTCTCCGAATAGCCTCGGTCAATTGCCCCCCTTCGTCATACCCCACATAACCGGGAGGCGCTCCGATCAAACGCGATACAGCGTGCCGTTCCTGATACTCGCTCATATCAATTCGCACCATATGACTCTCGTCATCAAAGAGGGTCGCACTCAGTGCTTTTGCCAACTCGGTTTTTCCCACCCCCGTCGTACCGAGGAAAATGAATGAACCTATCGGTCGTTTAGGATCTTGCAATCCTGCGCGCGAACGCCGTACGGCGTTTGCCACGGCCTCTATCGCTTCGTCCTGTCCCACGACACGCTTGCGCAACTCATCTTCGAGATGCAACAACTTCTCTCGCTCACTCTGCAACATCCGCTGTACAGGGATGCCCGTCCACCGTGCTACGACCTCGGCAATATCCTCGGCAGTCACCTCCTCCTTCAACATCGGCGAGTCTCCTTGGAGCTTCTGCAATCCATCCTGCAACTCTTTGAGACGCTGCTGCTGCGCAGGAATTGTACCAAAACGTAACTCCGCTACCTTGGAGTAATCGGCATTTCTCTCGGCCTCCGCCGCCTGTGCCACCAGCTTTTCGCTATTCTGTTTAAGACGATGAATCTCATCGACCATCCCCTTTTCCTCTTCCCACTGGCTACGCATCTGGGTACGCTTCTCATTGAGCTCAGCAAGTTCGTGCGCAACACGCTCCAATTGCAAGGAATCTTGCTCACGTTTGAAAGCTTCTCGCTCGATTTCGAGCTGCACGATCCTCCGTTCCACCTCGTCTAGCGCTTCTGGCACTGAATTGGCTTGAAGACGCAAACGCGCAGCCGCTTCATCCACGAGGTCGATCGCTTTATCGGGCAAGAAACGGTCACCAATATAACGTTGTGAGAGTTCGACCGAAGCCACAATGGCCTCATCCTTAATTCGTAGGTTATGATAGGCCTCAAATCGTTCACGCAACCCTCTGAGGATCGAGACAGCATCCTCTGCAGAGGGTTCCTCTATCATGACCTTTTGAAAACGACGCTCAAGCGCCTTGTCCTGTTCAAAGTACTTCTGATATTCCTGAAGCGTTGTCGCCCCAATAGCTCGGAGTTCGCCACGTGCCAAAGCAGGTTTCAAGATATTGGCAGCATCCATCGCTCCCTCCCCTTTTCCTGCGCCCACGAGTGTATGGATTTCATCAATAAAGAGGACAATATTCCCCTCCGCATTCACGACTTCAGAGACCACACTCTTGAGTCGTTCTTCAAACTCTCCCTGATACTTCGCCCCTGCAATAAGGGCACCCATATCAAGGGAATAAATTCGTTTTCCGAGTAGGTTATCTGGGACATCACCGCGCACGATCCGATGCGCAATCCCCTCAGCAATAGCCGTCTTTCCGACCCCTGGTTCTCCGATCAAGATTGGGTTATTCTTCGTACGCCGCGAGAGGATCTGGAGCACGCGCCGGATCTCCTCGTCACGTCCGATAACTGGGTCCAGCTTCCCAGACTCTGCCTGTGCATTGAGGTCGATTGCATACCGCGCAAGCGCCTCGTAGGTATTTTCAGCATGCGGATTATCCACTTTCTTTCCCTTACGGAGTTCGGTTATGGCTTTACGGAGATCGTCCTCCTTGATTCCTGCATGCTTAAAGATATCGCCGACTTCCCCCTTGGCATGACAAAAAGCTAGTAATAGATGTTCGATGGAGACGTAACTATCGCCCATTTTTTTCGCCTCATCAAGGGCTCGCTGGAGGAGATCCTGCGCCTCGGAACTCATATAAAGTTCGCCTCCCGAGACCTTGGTTTGACTTTTCGCAACAGAGAGCGCAGCCTGACGAATCGTATCGGCATTTGCCCCGAGCTTCTGAAAAATAAAGGATACCAGCTGCTCATTTTGTTCCAAGACCCCGAGCAGGAGGTGTGCTGGTGTCACCGCTTGCTGTCCGAACTCCTTGGCATACATTCCGCCTCGGTTGACGGAATCCTGTGCCCGTTCGGTAAGTTTCTCAAAAAGTTCATTCATTCTTTATTCCCCTTTCTGTACCCTTTCAGAGTACATGAAATGAATAGGCAAGCAGCGCGCCAGAAGACTAAAAGGTGACAAAATGACAATAGTCAGACATTAGTATTTTTTATTCTGCAACTGCAGATAGCGTTGTTGCGCTTGTACAGTCTCACGCGTACTCCCCCGCTGATAAACAAAGGCTTTTTTTCCACCCTCGGCTTTCAATTTACGCTTTCGCTTTGGGGTCTTGCGAATCGTCTTCATATATTCTTGGTTCGATGAGGTTACATACATCGTAAAACCGAAATAAGTGAACGTATAGTTCACCCCTGGCGAGGGCTCGATGTAGAGTACCATCCGGTCTCCGGAATTACGCTTTATGAACTCGATGTAACCATTCACCTTCTTGTTGACCCGCTGCCCCATGAGAGTCCCAATCCCGAGCCGACCGACGGAGACGTAGGAATAGTTTTCGGGATCCCAACGCATCAATACATCACTTAGCGAGATAGTGGCATCCAATTGTGGTAGTGGGTCTTTTACCGTACCAAAGAGCTCTATCTGATCCGCCACCCTCTCATAGAGTAAATGTGGCAGACGAGCTCGTAGACCATGCTTGTAATTCTCCTGACGCTCCTCGATAGGAACGAGATCGGGGTTCTGAAGCAAGGTTTGGACAAGGAACTGCATCGCCTCGGCAGAAAAATGGAAATTTAGGTCAAGGAAACCACGCATCATATTCACCGAGTCTTGCTCGTCATACTGCATACGCCCTGTCATGTTGGTCGTTACACGACTGAGATCAAATGGCATGCGGATCTTCCCCTCGGTAAAAAGACGACACTCTCTCGGATCGAACTCTAGACGTTGTGCCACAGTATCGGTATTGACAAAGAGCACCGAGTCTGCCATAATAAAACGCCCACGTTGATTATTGAATGTCATATAACCTTTAGGACGTACGAGGTCGTGATCTAAATGTCGGAAACGTGGACTCACAAAGCTCCGATAGAGGTGCGTCGAGTCATTGGAGATCACCACCCCAGAGGCGAGCCATTGGTTGTTCAGGTCTCGTTGTGGGAAATCGATGGGGATCATCAAACTGTCTGGCTTCAAACGGCTAGCAAAATTCAGAAGGGTCGAGCGCATCGTCTTGCAAGTATAAAGGGGTTGCACACCACCTTGGAAGTAGAAGTAAGGTTCATTGGCATCCACGGTAACCTTTCCTTCGTAATGGAAACGAGGGCTCAGCTTAAATTTCTGCTCTACAGTAGTATAACCGTAGGCCTGTGTAGCATTCCCTTGGTGTGGCGGAGTGATGTAAATCGAATCAAGCTTGATCTGTTCTACCGAGTCTCGTTCATCAATATAGTCGATAAAACCCTTCCCCGCATATTTATAACGACCGCGAATGGTGAGCGAGGCATCATAGATATGATGATATCGTTCTGTCACATTCGTTTCCAATCTAGCGTTCTCAAAAGGAAGCATACGCTCTTCCTCTTCGATAGTAACCTTTCCCCGATCTGGATAGGAGACAGCATCCGCCACCAAGACATAGGGCACAGTATCAGCCTCCAAACGCGGAGAACGAAGGTGATAGGTCGCATAGCGCGACATGAAATAGAGGGAATCTTCAAACTGCGCCACCGAGTAGAAAATACTCCCCACGGGGATGGTATCCTTGTCTAACATCTTCGATGGGCAAAAACGCCCTGTTGCCACAGCATCTTGTCTCGTCTTAGTCTTAAAGCGCAATTGATCAAGATCCATAGGCCACAGAACGCGATCGGCATGGGTATCATAACGCAAAGCAAGGAGATTACCAAAGATCGAAGCATTGATACGCCAAAACTCTCCCTGTCGTGTGCGATAGTTCACATTTCCTGAAAGAAAGCCTGAGGTAAAAGCCTCAATCGGCTGCCCTGGGACGTAGAACATCACCGACATGGTATCAGCCTGCCACTTATAAGAATCGAACTGAAAGAAGGAGGAGTGCATATTGGCCTTCTGCATGTCCACCTTCCCCCGACCTGTAAGTCCCACTGGCTGGAGGGTGTAGTCTCCGACGAAATTAGCTTGCTGTTCATACATATTATAGGGGGAAGTGCCCTCGTATGCCCAGAAAATATCCTTACGTGGAAACCAACGAATAGGGTGTTCCAGCCCATGAGTATCTGGGTAACCCACCCCTCCGTCGAGGCGTTTTATGTCAAAAGCCGTAGCTAGCGCCGTGGTAGAGTCTGGGAAGAAATTGAATCGATTCGAGGTGGACATAGAGGTCAGATAGCTCAACTTTCCATCCCCTTTGAGCCCCTCATTACTCAGATCTATATTATTGAAAAAACGACCTTTCCCCGAATAAATCGCCATACCCTCTGGTGGCGTCGGATGTACAAAGCCAAGTGACGCGTCTGGGCGCAAACGGAGCGTATCTTGGAAAGGTGCAAAAATGTTGTCAGAGACCAATGTTCCCGCAAAGTACAAGTCCTCTGGTTCGAAATTATTGAGGTTCTTAAAGATAAAGGGTGGGATCTCAAAATAAAAGTCCTTACGACCATAAACCCCCTTACAGATCTTACGATCGTCATAATAAACAAAGGAGGGCTTCGTCGACTCGAAAATCGGATACTCAGGGTTAGATACGAGCCCCGACTTATTATCTGGTTTGTCAATATGCACCTTTCCCGACAAACGTTGCAAATAGGAAGCTACAGCCGCTCGGATACGTTTTCCCTCCAGAGTCTGAGTCTGGTTCTTCTGGTAACGCATCGAAGCAGAATCGACGTCCTTTAGGTCTATCGAAAAGGTCTCATAGTTAAAAGACATTCCCTTCCCGATAAAGGTAAACATCCCGACGTCGACCTTTCCGTCAAATGAGATTGTACGATTGCGTCCCAGTTTCACAAACCGTCCGCGCGGCTCGATATTCACATTCTGCGAGTCACTCACCGAGATATGAGAAACACTATAAACATCCAAGTCAGAGGAATTGAGATCTAACACAGCATTGGCGCGATCCTTCCCCACAGAGGAGGAAAAACGAATAACGTCGTAGTCTCGTTTCCCCCCACGTGCCAAAATCTGGTCATAGAGTTTCTGTAATATGGTAACCTGCGCACGCCCCATATCATAAAGCAAGAAGCCCTCGACAGCCAGATACATCAAGAGGTGCGACACCTGCTCGTAGGAATAGCCTAAATAACGAGCGTAAGCCTCCACTTGGAAGGTTCGATTATGAATCTTATCTGTAAAATGTGCGATATCTAAGATGGGATGACTATCCTCACGCCCCATCCGAGCGTCAAACTCATCAATATCAAAATAGTTATCCGATTCGAAAGATGCATTGGCAGTGTTCGTTCCTAAACGAGGTCCAAAGATTATCTTATCAGACCCCACATTCCATCGCAACTCATCGAAGTGCATCGACATATTATGAAAGGAACTATAAATAGGGGATTTCGTCACGAGAAGATCCGATGGCGCTAACCGAAGCTGTTTCTGTTCGTCACTATACACAAAGCGCAAACCTCGATGATAGAGGCTATCCCCACCGACGTGAATCGTGACTTGGGCATAGTTAGAGCCCATAAACTCTCGGCTAAATGCCATCCTCTCAGTTTGTACCGAAAGGAAAGGCTTTCCGTTGCGTTTCAGAGAAAAGAGAATCGGCTCTTCGTAAGTACCGACACCGATAAGACGCGCCCCAACCATCTCACACCCCCCGATGAAGCTCACGCCCTCCAAGAGGTTTTTGAAATTCAAACGTTTTCCATATGAGATGAACTTAGGATACTGAATCTCCATCTTATCACTGGCACGCGTGAGTCCATCGCGGAGCTGCCCCTTAATGGGTGCAAGAAGGTAATCGTTGTTCCAAAAGAGTACAGAATCCGCCTCATAGGAGTTCTCAGTTGTACTAAGCTTGTAATTGAAAAGCGTAGCATTGACGTCCGAGGTGTTGAAATTATGCCTCGTCCAATAGACCTTGCCATTGATCCCCACCCACTTTGATTGTAAAGGATAGTAGGTTCCCGTGGTCTTTTCAATTGCAATACTGTCTTGATTCCATTTGCAGACCAGAGTGATATCCTTGAAATCGTAATGCAGCTCAGGTTCAAAGGAGACCTGCATCTGTGTGGGGCGCACGAGCCACGTATGTGTATTGGTACGTCTCAGTTCCCCCTCTTGTAAAAAGGAGCAGAATTCGTGGATATAACGCACCTGATCAGAAGCAGACAAGCGAGGGCGTTGCAGCACATAACGCAGCATATCAAGGAGTAAGGGATACTCTACCGCACGGATGGAATCGCGAAGGTAGTGTTCTAGGATTGTATACCACTGCCGAAAATAGGGTGCATTTTGTCGCACCGTATGGAGCATGAGGTTACTCAACTCAAGCACCTCCTGTCGTGCGGAGTCGGAAACACGAGCAGCGAGCCAAATATTCGTGAAGTTCTGAAGGGCAGTAACACGCTCCTGCTTCTGCTCTTTTTCAGCAGAGGGAAAAAGAGAAAAGAGCTCCTCTGGAAAGAGTGTAGGGTCAGGTGAAAAGCTTCTGATCTTCTTATTATCAGCAGCTTGTAAGAAATAGAAAAACAATACAAGCACGGTAGCCATAACTACCGCAACAGTTATCAAATGACCTTTCTTCATAGCACAACAGCTAAAGAGGATACGTGTTAAAGTTAACGAATGTTGCGAATAGTAACAAGCCTCCCCCTCCGTCTACTGGAAAATTGTTCGTCCCTGCACCCTAGGTGTCCATTATCGGACACTGAACTACCGTTCATTATCAATCTATTAGCACTTCGGCATAGGGCTTGCCCCTCTTCTGGTAGAAAAAGGATTAGACATCGTAATTGCAATGAACGCCATAGAACTACAAAACGTATCGCGCATCTATCGTGCAGACAAGATCGAGACTATTGCTCTAGAAAACATCAACCTTTCTGTTGCCGAAGGGGAATTTATCTCCATCATGGGGCCCTCTGGGTGTGGCAAAAGTACCCTACTCAATATCATTGGTCTCCTCGATTCACCTACAGAGGGGCATGTACGCCTCCGCGGAAAAGAGCTTGAAAATGAGACTCCGACAGAACGCGCCCACTTCCGCAATGCCAATCTGGGGTTCGTATTCCAAAGCTTCCAACTCATCCCCTCGCTCAGTGTAGAAGAGAACGTTGGACTCCCCCTTCTCTATCGCAAATGTAGTACAAAGGAACGCAAAGAGCGTGTAGCGAACGTAATCGAGCGTGTAGAACTCAGTCATAGAAGCAAACACTTTCCTTCACAACTCTCTGGAGGTCAGTGCCAACGCGTGGCAATTGCCAGAGCCTTAGTAGGTTCCCCCACCATCATTCTAGCCGACGAACCTACAGGAAATCTTGACACCAAGATGGGAACGGAGATCATGAACCTCCTCCTAGAGCTCAATAAAAACGACCACTGCACCATCGTCATGGTAACCCACAATAACGAACAGGCACAAAAGACGCAAAGAATCGTCCGTCTTCTTGATGGGCGGCAAATCGCTTAAGCCGGTAGTGTCCGTAAAAGTGTGTAAGCGCCACGGTCACTCATTCCTCCAGCGA
>CAUUCP010000027.1:0-34648 GCA_963543925.1 uncultured Bacteroidia bacterium
ACTCATTCCTCCAGCTATGGGGCTAAGGAGAGCCCCTCGCTGGAGGAATGAGTGATCGTGGCGCTTACACACTTTTATGGACACTACCCCATCGGCGTCCACTGTTTTGTAAGCGTGGGTACAAAAAGCTGTGAGTACAAAAAAGCAGTAGGTACAAAGAGCTGTGGGTACAAAAAACGTGAGTACAAAAAACGGACGCCCCCCCCACTGTGGAGACGTCCGCGATACACTTGTATAGCCCCTCCCCGATCCCGAGTAGGATAGACTGTTTTGTAGCAGTGGGGACAAAGCAATGGGTACAAAAAACGGACGCCCCCACCCTATGGAGACGTCCGCGAGACTCTTGTAGCCCCTCCCCTATCCCAAGTAGGATAGACTGTTTTGTAAGCGTGGGTACAAGCGCAGTAGGTACAAAAAACGGACGCCCCCCCCCTGTGGAGACGTCCGCGATACTCTTCTAGCCCCTCCCCTATCCCAAGTAGGATAGTCGGAGTCCACTATTTATTTCTTTGCAGCGAAGAAGTTCTTAATTTCTGCGTTGTCTATCATTTCTTCCTTGAAGACGAACGCCCCAGTCTTAGGACTGCGCTCCATCTTGATGCACTTGGTTCTCGTACGTCCTTCCCCCTTCTGCAACGAAGCTACCGCTTTCTTTACCATTGTATTCTCCTCCTTACGACACTACTTAATTTCACGATGCACTGTCACCCGCTTCAAGATAGGGTTGTACTTTCTACGCTCGAGACGCTCGGGCGTATTCTTTCTGTTCTTTGTGGTGATATAGCGCGAAGTTCCTGGCATCCCCGATGCCTTGTGCTCAGTACACTCTAGAATGACCTGTACACGCGCTTCCTTACTTTTCTTTGCCATTGTCTTACTTCCTTTCCGACTCGCGAAGGACGCTCGGTGCTACCTGCTCAGAGCTTATTTCTTTTCAACATACAGACCCTCTTTCTTCGCCTTTCGGAGGGTCGTTGCGAGACCATTCTTCTCTATTTCACGAATCCCAGCTGCGGAGACCTTGAGACGAACCCACCGCCCTTCTTCTTCCAAAAAGAAGCGTTTCATACGTAGGTTCGGAGAAAATGTACGACGAGTACGACGCTTGGAATGCGAAACATTGTTCCCCACACGCACACGACGCCCCGTAATCTGACATACTTTAGACATTCTACCTTGCTCTATTACACCCTAAAATCGTTGGCAAAGTTAGCACTTTTTTTTTACTTCACTTTTATGTTGTAAAACCTTTCTCATGAGAGCGTATTCCCCTCCTCTATCAACTCCAGGAGCGCAGAGATGGCCTCTTCCTCTCGTATATTACGGCGCGCAATCTTCCCCGCCTTGTAAAGTGTAATCCTCCCAGGGCCTGCGCCCACGTACCCGTAGTCGGCATCTCCCATTTCGCCAGGACCGTTGACAATACACCCCATCACGGCAATCTTGAGATCTCGGTAATGCGCCGTGGCCTCTCGTACACGGACGAAAGTACTTTCCAGATCGAAAAGCGTACGTCCACAACCAGGACAAGCGACAAACTCAGCATGTACGCGGCGCAACCCTAGGCTCTGCAAAACGGCAAGCCCATACTCCCGACGAAGCGCTAGGGCATCTCCAGCAACCACAAGACCATTTCCATAATCGTCTAAAAGGAGTGAACCATAGTCGACCCCCATGGCGACCTGCAACGCCTCGCCCGAGAGGGAATCCTGATAGGCTTGCCAAAACAAAATACTGGCTTCTGGCACCTTCTCCGCAATCTCCTGCGCCAAGCGTCGCGGGTAGGCAAGCCCGAGTAGCGTCGTCCTGAGAAGGTAGATCGTGGTCGGCTTCTCCTGTTTGGGAGAAGTTACAGATGTGGGTACACTAGCGAATGTCAGGGGGCGGATATAGGAGGCGTAATCCCCCTCCGACGCAACGATCTCTGCAACCTCTATCACTACGACACGCGCCTTTCCGTCCAGACTTTGGTATTCGTTGGGTGAAAGCTCGTGGTAAAAGTAAGGATAGAGCGAGGTAGGTATAACGGAGACATCGGCTTCGGCTCGTACGAGTACCCCATCGACCGCCCCCACGTCATGTTGCCACTCCCCTGCCCTATCCTGTTGAAAACCATATTCCAAGAGCTGAATGGGTGAAAAAGGAGCTTTTTCCTTATGAAGTGCAAAGAGCATCCCTCGCCGTGTCGCATGGAGCGCCTCGGGGACACACCTTTCCCGCGGTATGGGCGGTGTAGTCACTAGGGGGCGTTTAGGTTGCGCAGCATCCGCCTTTCGTAGTCGCCCTACGTGTGTGACTATCTGTTGCGCAAAGGGGATCTCATGGGCAGGATCTTCTGTAAGAGAGACCCGAATCGTGTCCCCTATCCCATCCACCAAGAGCGCCCCTATGCCGATCGCCGACTTGATACGCCCATCTTCTCCCGCTCCAGCCTCTGTGACCCCAAGGTGAATTTTATTGTAGAAGCCATTCGCCCGAAGCGTTTCTACCAATTTGCGATTGGAAAAGACCATGAGCTTGACCTCGCTCGCCTTGAGGGAGACCACCACCTCTCGTTCAAAATGGAAGTGACGACAAACCTCGAGAAACTCCATGGCGGATTGAACCATGCCTTGGATTCCTGCACCATATTGCTCGACAATGCGCGGCGCGAGCGAACCATGATTGACCCCAATGCGTACCACGACCTCCTTGGCTCGACAGACCTCTACCAGCGCTCCTATGGCCTCGTACATCCTCTGCTTTGCCTGCTCCGCCTCAGTCTCGTCCTTTGGGGTGTGCCGATTGAGGTAATTCCCTGGATTAATACGCACGGCATCCACGTATTGCGCAACTTCGAGGGCGACCTGCGGTGAAAAATGCACGTCGGCGACGACGGGGCATACCGTATACCCCAGTCGTTCCTGCGCAAGCGGGTCTGTAAATCGTCGCATGACCTCAGCAAATGCGCGGGCATCGTTCATGGTAGGCGCCGTGACACGGATCATCTCCGCTCCCGCTTGTCGCAAACGGATAAGTTGCGCGAGGGTCGCCTCAACATCGGCAGCAGCGGTCGTCGTCATAGTCTGCACGACAATGTGTCCAGCCCTACCGTCCAAGGCAACCTTCTGGCGCACATAACGTCCTAAAAAGAGCGACCACTCGGCGTGATCGCTCTCATGCTCCACAAGAGAGGTAAATCGTTCTTTTTGCACGGTTTCTGCGCTATTTTACCAATTCCATTTCCTGAAGGAGATACCCAGCCTCCGCATACTTCTCTATCATAAAGAGCACGTAGCGGATATCGACCACGATGTTTCGACATTTCTCAGGGTCAAACATTACATCGCTCATGGTACCTTCCCAGACGCGGTCGAAATTGAGCCCTACGAGCTCCCCCTTAGCATTCAAGACAGGACTCCCCGAGTTACCGCCAGTGGTATGTACGCTAGAGAGGAAGCAGGTGGGGACTTTACCGTCGACACTCCATTGTCCATAGTCCTTGGTCTGGTAGAGCTGTTTCAGACGCGGCTCCATGAGGTAGTCATGTGCACCGATAGCGACCTTCTCCACGACCCCATCCAATGTGGTGAAGGGGGTGTACATTATCCCCTCGCGTGGCGAATAACCTTCTACCTTACCGAAAGCGAGACGCATGGTAGAGTTTGCATCGGGGAAGAAGACACGTTCAGGTTGCATTTCCATGAGTCCTGCCACGTAGAGACGATAGAGATCGTTCACCGCGGCGCGCTCGGCTTGTAAGGGATCTGCAATTCGGGTCTTGTACTCCTTGGCGAGCGTGCTAGCCCATTGCCCCAAGGGATCTTTGCGTAGTGCGGCGAGAATACTCTTCTGCTGTAAGGCTTTTTCCCAACGTGCAGCATGGGTATAGAGGGATTTGTCGAAATACTTTTTCACGAACGTCCTAAAACCTTTTTCCGTATCCAAGTCTTTAGGCAAGGCAGCAAGGCGCTCATTGGTCTCGTTCCCAGCGAAATAGGCACGGAACATCGTCTCTGCCAGTACGTGATCTACGCGCACGTCATAGTCTTTGAAGTACTCCGCACCCTCGGTACGCAGGTCGGCGATCTCTTTCTCGTTGAATTCTCGTTTCTCATCCAGTACTTTTTCGACAAGGCGCTGGGTACGGATAGCAAAGGCGAGGCTCTCGATCCCCATGAGTCCTTGGGTATAGAAATCATTGGCTTTGAGCAGGGGTCGCATGTTCGCATAGTGTGTGGCGAGGTTGGGGAGCACGTGCCCATACTTTGCAGCGCGCTCCGGCGTAGAGGCTGCGAACTTGGTGAACTCTTCCTCTTGTTGTTTTTTAACCCGCACGGCGTCAAGACGCTGTAAGCCTCCGGCTTCTCCTATCCATTTTTTCCAGGCATTGCCAACGCTGGCATGTTTTGCAGAATACTGAATACGCAGGGTGTCGCTCTGTGCCATGAAACGTTCCATCACATCGAGACGCTGACGACGGAGCGCTACCTTTCGTGGATCTTCAGCTTGTGCGATAGAGCTTACGGCATCGGAAGAGAGGTACTGCACGGTAGTACCTGGGTATCCGTAAACCATGACAAACTCCTCTGGAGTTACGCCGCCCGTCTGGATCTTGAGGAATTGTCGAGGGTGATAGGGAACGTTCTCAGCGCTATAGGGTGCCGGAGCATTATCCTTGCCAGCATACACGCGGAAGAGGGTAAAGTCGCCCGTATGTCGTGGCCACATCCAGTTGTCAGTATCGCCGCCGAACTTCCCGACGCTAGAGGGGGGTGCTACCACGAGTCGTACGTCACGGTAGGTCTGGTAGGCATAGAGATAGTACTGATTGCCGTAATAGAGGGGTTTGATGTCATAATCCAGCGAAGGGTTCTCCTCCTTGAGGCGTGTTTCTAGCTGGGAGATATTCGTTTTAATCGCCTCGGCGCGTGCCCCTTGTTCAGTAGGGAGGTCTTTTACAATCTGTTCGGTGACGTCGTCCATGTATTGGAGGAAACGCACCGAGAGTCCTGCACAGGGGAGCTCCTCAGCTCTTGACTTAGCCGCAAAACCGTCACGGAGGTAGTTGTGCTCTACAGAGGATAAGGTTTGTACGTACTCGTATCCGCAGTGATGGTTGGTAAAAAGAAGACCGTCGGCAGAGACGACCTCTCCGGTACACCCGTTACCGAAGCGCACGACTGCATCTTTGAGAGAGGGATTTTCCCGCGAATAGATAGCCTCTGGTGCGAGCTTGCAGCCAGCGGCAGCCATCTTGGTGGCACAGGTCTGCTGGATTCTGTTCGGAAGCCACATCCCCTCCTCAGCCACAGAATGCCCTAGTGGCAATGCCAGGGTAAGAGAAAGCATGAACGGTAAACATAGATTCTTCATGTGAGCCATGTGATAGAGTAAAATTAATAAGGATGGTGTCCAGAGGAGCAGCCTAACGCTCGCGGTCGCCCTCTTCCTCCTTTTCGTGGGGCGGCGCCTCTTCCTTTTCTCCGTTTTCCAACTCGTTTTTTCGGAACACGTAGACTACGCCGTAGCCACGGGCTTGCTCTCGCATCTGTGGCGCAGGGAGCTCCGCAAAGTGCGCCTCGACCTCGTTCCAAATAGAGCAAATAATCTGATCAGCGGTCTTGCGTAGCGTTCCAAGCTCCTCGTGCGTACGTGCGGTATTTTGTTGTAGGACGCGGTGATGTTTGTAAGTATCGACAAATTTCTCGTAGTGCACCTTGACAAGGGCAATGGTAGGATTCATGATGGGCGGTTTTCCTTCGCTAGTACGCTGGAACTCGCCGTCGATGATGCGTTGCCCCCACTCTATGAGCTCTTGTTCTGCGATGAGGGCAGGAAGCTTGCTCTCCTCCACTGGCAACTGGTAATAGGTCCGGATGTTGGGTTTAAGTTCCCCCCGTAGGATGGCCATATTGATGACCTGTATGAAGTGGGAGACGTAGAGCCTCGCCTTTTGTACAATGGGTTGGTAGGCCGCACTGCTTTCAGCTTGTCGTTTATACGCTTCGCGATATTGAAGAATGGCTTGTTCGTAGGAGTTGATAAAGAGCTCGAGCTTGGTGTAGGTACTCTGTGTGAAAGCGAGCTCGGAGGGGTGCGTTTCTCTTCCCATGACATAGGCAGCCTTCATAGCTCGGAGGCGAGCTTGGTCAGTATTGGGCAATCTGCGATAAGGCATGGGAAGTACTCTGTTGTTAGGATTCCAAACGTTAATTTCAGGGTATTGTACACTCGGCTGGCAGCATCTGCCAACTCTCCGCTGCGAAGGTAGACAATATCGCGCAAATGAAGAACCAGCGCATGCGTATTGATAGATGCGAAACTCGCCTAAAAGCGTATACAAGGGGGACTGGCATTGGTAGGCGATCGAGGGCTTATAAAGCTTTATATATTCCTAAATATACTAGATTCCCCACGGGATGGGATAGGGTAGAGCGGGTGTATCCAACGTGTTCCGTGCGTGTAGCCCGCATGTTCCCCGCATGTTCCCCCCCTGCCAATTCTACAGAAGAACGGTCCTTCTTACAACGGATTCCATCATTTCTATACTATATTATTTAGGAATCTGTACAGGAATATTGATTTATGAATTCCTAAAGCAGTAGTATAGATAGTGGGGCGTAAGAGGGGCGTGGAGCGGGCAAAATAGGCATCCCCTTACTCACCTTTACACACCTTCTCATAAAAACCTTTTATCCGATGGTTAAAATTAACGTCCCGACTCGTTTTCGGAAAACTTGGTAACTTTGGCATAGAAAAACTAAACCATGACGGCTTTTTTGGACGCACATGTGAGGCATAAAACGACAGGCATCTCAGTTCCTCAGGGACGTTATTACGCAATCCTAGCTTGTGTTTTTTGCTTGTTCTTTCTTTTGCTAAGCCCAGAGTTGTATGCCAATCAGTGGCGTGCCGTGCGTCGGGGGTCGAGCTCGAACACCCTGCGAGATCCTCGTATTGGAGGTCGTGTCGGTGGTGGTTTGACCTATCTTCAGACGGGCAGTGAGCGGAAATTTAGCCGTCCCTATCTTGGGTATCAGTACGGCGTAGAGATGCTGATCCCAGTGGAGGATTTTTTTGAACTTGATGTCTCTGGGCTTGCAAATTGGAAGGGTGGTCAGCTCTCCAGCGTATTTGCTGATGCGGGGGGACAGGGCATAGATGTGGCGACGCAAATCCGTATCCTATCGCTTCGTTTGGGGCTTTTTGGTAATTACGTATACCGGATTCCGCATAACTGGGACATCTTTGCAGGTATAGGTATGATCCCCCAAATACAGGTAGCTGGGCGTATGAAGCTTGATTTGCCCGATGGTACACAATCTTACGACCTAGATGTGGGCTTTGACTCGAAATCTCATCTTTACCCTATCAATTTTGGATTAGGCGCACAGGCAGGGGTGCGTTTTCTCTCGACCTTCTCCCTATCGGTGTGGTACGAATACGATTTTCTGAACCTTATCCCAGAACAAAAACGTTTCTACGGGAATACCTCGCCTAGCTTATTGTTGCGAACCGATTTCTCTCGCCCTTTTGTGCAGAGTCTTGGTCGCATCTCCACGCAAGCTCTTGGCATATCGTTTGTGTACTACATCAGTTTATAGCTTTGGCGAGACAGTCAAAAGAAAACACGATAAATGGAAGCCAATACACAAACACAAGATATCTTCGAGGAGGTGGGGACGCTCCCCCTCCCACCGTTAGAAGGCGCGGTGGAGAAGCTCACAGACCTCGTCTTTATGCGGATCTCGGAGGAGGATTTACAGAAGCTCATAGACATGGTCTTAGGGGAAGCTGCCGCGCGCGGAGTGGTGGGTAACTCCAACCGTTCGAAGATCCTCCGCCTATCAGAGGAACCTTTGCGCAACGTCCAGAACTACCAGAAGATCCGTGTAGAAGTAAAAGATCTCTCCATTCGTTTTCAGGCGTTTCGTATAGGGGAGAGTGCTTACTGTGTGACCTTGTCCAACAATCTTTACCCCGAAGATGCTCGCGCGCTCTACTATTACATCCGCAGTGTACTGACCTTGACACAGGCGGAGGCTCACGCACAGATGAAGGGAACGCTCCCGCGTTCGAGTATCAACAATGTTGCCCAAGGGGCAGGTATCGGGTTACTCTGGTTGCGAACCCAGTGTAACCGCTTCGAGTTTTCTATGTTGCCCGCAGGAGATTTCGTCTCCTACACGATACGGGTGACCATCGAAATCAAAAATAAATAACACCAACCTCAACCAAGCAAAAGAGTAAGGAGAGTGCAATATGGAGCTGCTGCATATCAATGCGACCAAATATACCCCAGAGATAGATTTCAACCCCGAGACCTTCCATCTACAGATCGTGGGGGATTCTCGTCCCGAGGATACGGTCGGCTTTTACCAAAAGATCCTTCAGTGGATAGATAGCTTCATCGTATGGATGGAACAGGAACACGGTACTGATACCGTCCGGTTGACCTTCCAGCTCAATTACTTCAACTCGATTTCTGCAAAGTATCTCTTGGCGATCATCAACAAGTGCAAGCCTTTTCATTCAGAAGGTGGTCGTTTGCGCGTAGAATGGATCTACCAAGAGGATGATGAAGAGGCAAAGCAATGGGGGGAGGACCTGCAGGCGATCACGCAACTCCCGTTCGAGATTTTGCCCATCCCTCCTATTGCGGATTAAAAAGATTGTATTAATTTTGCGTCGTGTTCGGATTGAAACGGGCACTTGGTTTTCTTGACCTGTGGTGTAATGGTAGCACATTAGATTTTGGTTCTAACAGTCTAGGTTCGAATCCTGGCAGGTCAACCAAACGGAAAAGCCCTCTGCGTAGCGCAATACGCCGAGGGCTTTTTTGCAATCTAAGGGTAGCATTTTTAATATCTTCAAACACTAGATGAGATGAAGAAACATTACTTGGTACTGCTGGCACTACTTTTCGTCCTGCCAGGCGTGTTGTGGGCGCAGGATGACGCACAGACAAAGAGTCGCTTCTCCGTGGACTTTTCCGCCAAGGTGAAGTCTCGCCATATCTGGAATGGGTGGCTCTCCTGCAACGCTTGGAACTTCCAGCCCAACCTGACCCTATCTTACGGGGGTGCGTTCTTTAATGCGTGGTCATATACAGCACTATCGCACACGTATCCGAACGAGATAGACCTTACGCTCGGTTACAACTTCGGTCCAGTAACCCTGACGTACGTTGATGTTTTCTACCCGAAGGAAGCGAAGACTGGGGTTGTAAAGCAACTCGGCTCGGCAAGCTACATGGGGCTTTTCCGTTACAAGAAGGAAGACATGGGGGCTTATCACCAGCAGATGTTCATGGCGAAGTTTAACGGTGTGGAGAGCTTCCCCCTTCAGGTGCTGGCAGGGGTCTTTACCTTCGGTGATGGAACGGTTGATGAAAAGACGGGCAAGGTAGAGGAACGTTTTTCGACCATCATAGACCTCGGCTATTCGCACAACCTATCAACGGGACAAAAGCTTTCCTATAACCTCAGTTGCACGCCCTTTAAGGGGAGTGGGTTCTTTGCAGATGGGTTCGCTGTCGTCAATGCTCGCTTTGGCGTAACACAGCCCGTAAAGATCACCGACTCGTTCTCTCTGAAGCTAGACGGCGACCTGATAGTAAACCCCTACCGTGAAAACCTTTACTTCGTATTGGGGATTGGTTTCTAGTCCCTTAGCACTTGTTCATATTGCATGCCACCTTAGCAATAGGGTGGCATTCTTTTTTGCGTGCGTGGCCGCCTGATGGTAGCCTCCGTAACGGAGTGCCCGTATCGCCCGCTAGGTGTCCGTTAGCGAACGGTAGGGGACAGGAATACAGTACAGTAAATCAAATAGTTAGTATATTGGAATAGGCTTTGTAAAACAGGGAATTAGGTAACGAGCATCATGGACAGAGAGATTTCAAAACAGACCCTTGCTAGAGAACGCAAACGACGCGTGGTGAAGATTGCGCTCTTTGCGGGCGTCGTAGTAGCAGTGGTGTTCATTCTTTTAACGATCCTACAGAACGGAGTGCAAAGAGAGCACCTTCAATTCTCGACCATAGATCGTGGTGCGATCGAGCTTACAATCAATACATCAGGCATAGTGCAACCTGCTGTAGAGGAGGCCGTGGTATCGCCCATAAGTTCTCGCCTACTCCAAGTCTTCCACAAGTACGGGGATTCGGTACAGCAAGGGACTCCGTTATTGCAACTGGATCTGCTTGCGACCCAGTCGAGTTACGAGAAGCTAAAGGATCAACTTCAGATGCGCGTCCTTGAGGGGGAACAACGCGAGGCCCAGAATGCCTCCGAACTCAGTAATATGCAGATGCGCCTCAAGGTTATGGACATGCAGATCGCCCAAAAGCGCATTGAACTAAAGAATGCGCTCCGACTCGACAGCTTGGGGGGGGGAACTTCTGGTACGGTACGACAAGTAGAAATGAACCTAAAGGTATCCGAACTAGAACGCGAGCAACTCCAGCTAAAGATCAGCAACGCGCAACGTATCGCCCATGCACAGCGCAATGTGAAAAATCTGGAGGTACAGATAGCACAAAAGAACCTAGCGGAAATAGAGAAGGTGCTACGTGATGCTCGGATCGAGGCCCCGCGTACGGGGATTCTCACCTTCATCAACACCCAAGTTGGTTCGCAGATCTCGTCGGGACAACAGGTAGCAACGGTCTCGGATCTCACCCAGTTCCGCATAGATGGCGAATTTCCAGATGGATATGCCTCTCGGGTGACAACGGGTACGCCCGTCACGATTCGTATCAATGGGCATCACCAAAACGGTCAGGTGACACGCATCGCGCCAGCCTCGAAAAATGGAACGCTGGGGTTCACGGTACAAATCATCGACTCGGTAGTCGCTGGGCTACGCTCTGGCTTAAAAGTCGAGCTTTATCTGCAAACGGCAAAAAAGCAGGACGTACTCCGGATGGGTTATGCTTCTTTCTACAAAAAGCCTGGGAAATATAACCTGTGGGTGCGGGATGGGGAGTATATCCGCAGGCGCGAGGTAACGCTGGGCGAGGCGAGTTACCAGTACATCGAGGTGATGAGCGGACTGCGTACGGGGGAGGAAGTGGTGCTAAGCGACCTCTCGCAGTACAAAGACGAAACAGCACTGAGGCTGCGGTAAATCAGAACCTCTCTCCTCCCCTTTTCAGTATAGGGTGTAAGATGTAAGATATTAGGGACGTGGTTCTTTTGTACGCTACGCCCCATAGACACTAACTTTATATGACCATGTTGCAATATTTTCGTCAAGCGTGGCGTCTCTTACGTGAGAGTCCCGTACTGGGGGTCGTCTCCGTTCTGGGAACCGCCCTTGCTATAGGACTGATTACGATCACCTTTGCTTCGCAACGCCTGATCCCCGAGGGTCAGTTCTACCCCGCCTACAAACGTGACCGGATGCTGTTCTGGAACTCGGTACAAATACGCAATGACGCGCAGAACTCTTCCTCTTCAAGTAGCGTGGGATTACGTATTGCGAAAAGCTTTGCCGCCATCCCCTCCGCGGAAGCGGTTGCGATCAGTGAACGTTTTTCGGACACTTATGGCTTCCGTCGGGCGGGCGAGGGGCGCGAGCTCCAACGTTACATCCTGGGTACGTGCGCCGATTTCTTCAAGGTTTATGACTTTGACTTTCTGTCGGGCGGCCCATACACGAAAGAGGAGGTGGAGGCGGGCTCGCGCGTCATCGTGATCGGTGCGCAAATTGCACGCGAGTTTTTTGGTACAGAAGACGCGGTAGGGAAGGAGCTGTTGGTAGATTTCACCCCCATGCGCGTGGTGGGTGTGGTCAAGGATGTTTCGAGCTACCTGTCTTCGGTCGCCGCGAATGCTTGGATGCCCTATACGCTGAGCAATAGTGTGAAATATGGAAAAGAAGGGCTTCGCGGTTCACTCAAGGTAGATTTTCTAGCCCATTCTCCTGCCGAGTTCCCCGTCCTGCGCAAAGAGATCGCCGAGGTGATCCACAGGCTCGATGCCGAGATAGCCCCCGAGTACATCTCGCCCAATGGGCAGCCAGACGAGCTTCATACCGCCCTCCATCGTTTATGGAGCAATGTCGCACCCGATATGGAGAGTATTGACCGCCAGTTCTATGTAACGCTCCTGCTCCTGCTTCTGGTGCCTGGCATCAACCTCGTAGTGATTTCGCATGCACGGATGCGTCGCCGCCTGCACGAATTAGGGCTACGTAAAGCCTTCGGAGGAACCCTCTGGGACATCTTGTGGCAGGTGGTACAAGAGAGTCTTTTTTACACCCTTCTAGGGGCTATTCTGGGGCTATTATTCCTACTCGTAGCGACGTATGGATTGCAGTCGCTCTTTTTCTGGAATTTCAGGTGGGATGTCGAAGGGTTGCACTTCTCGCTTCCGCTTTCCACCGTCTTTTCGTGGCGTGTCATATTAGCAGCCATTCTGAGCTCGTTGGTGCTCAATGTATTTTCTATGCTCATCCCCGCTTGGGGAATGGCGCGTCGCGATATTGTTTATTCACTAAGTTCTAGACGCTAGGAGGTTACCCGAGAGATGTTACGTCACTTATTCAATATCCTGTGGAACGAGCGCAAGCACAACCTCTTGATTTGGGTGGAGATGCTCCTGATCGCGCTTTGCTCCCTGTATCTGGTAGACTACCTAGTAGTCAATCTCCGCCTTATCAACCTCCCTATGGGGTGCGATATTCAGAATGTGTATCGCTTCTATTTTACCTACATACCGCAAGAGAGCTCTGATTATATCCTCGCCGACTCGGCATCGCAGGACGAGGATATCAAAACCATCTTACGGCGCATCGAGGCGCACCCCGCCATAGAGGCAGTCTCCATCTCGTATAACTCGCTGCCACACCAAGGGAGTAACAACTCTACCTCCCTCTCTTTTGATACGATACAGGTGCAAAGCGCGCTCTCGCGGCTAGTGACTCCCTCCTTTCTACAAGTCTTGCGTGTGAAGGGACTCAATGGCTCGGAAGAGGAGATGATGGAGGCACTCCGACTAGGGGAAATAATCCCTAGCGAGGGACTCATCAAATGCTTTGGTCGTCCGCTAGATTCCATGATAGGGAAGCGCTTTCTGTTGGAGAGCGATTCGACGAACGTCGTAGCTCACTACATTTCCGAAACCATGCGTGTGGACAACTTCTGGACGTGGAACACCTCTTTTTTCATCTACCAGCCCGAGGCTTTTGAAGATGAGTTAGCGAAGCATGCCCCTTACCTCGAGTTTGCTTTCCGAGTGAAGGAGGAAGCTACCCTTTCTCAAGAGGAGCTCTTTGCGGAGCTACAAGATCAGATGCGTGTGGGGAATGTCTATGTATCTCGTTTTGAATCCCTTGCTTCCGCCAAGAAGATATTTCAGAACGAGGATTACAACAATCTGAAGCTACGTTTCCTTTATGCTATTTTCCTCGGGATTTGCATTTTTCTCGGCGTCGTGGGAACCTTCTGGTATCGTTCGCAACAACGGCGTTCCCAGATCGGGTTGCGCCTGACCATGGGAGGAACACCGCGCCAGTTGCTACTGTTCTATCTAAGCGAAGGATTGTTATTGCTCCTACTCACCCTACCATTCACCCTAGCAGGCTTCTTTTCACTACAGCATTTCAATATCCTCGAAATGTACTGGACAAAGTTCTGGTGGCGAATACCTGTGGACTTTCTATTGACGTATGGCATGCTTTCGCTTCTCCTGGTGGTGGCCATCTGGCTTCCGACACGCTCGGCAGTGCGGACAGCCCCCTCGATCGCGATGCGGGAGTCCTAGAGCTCCTTTTCAGTTTCACACTGAGTAAAAAAGAGAGCCACCTCAAAAGAGGCGGCTCTTTCTCTATTGAACGGGTATACTAGTAACGAACTACCCGCAGGGTCTTTGTCGCATTATTTTCGCCCTTTATGCGCACAAAATAGAGACCGGCGGGGAGCTCCTCGGTATCTACAATCACCTCGGTCGTAGCAAGCGTTCCCACACGGAGACTCTTCCCCGTAACGGTCAGGAGCTCGTAGGTCGCAGCCACCCCCTCGGGATTCTCTATCCGCAACTGTGTGCCAAAGGGGTTCGGAGAGACTGTAATCCCCGCCAGAACGACATCCTCCACCGCCCCTCCGTGCTGACCTGGGGCACCGGGGACAGAGACGGTAATATCACACTCGCCCCGCTTTTCTTCACCATTGTCATTGCAAATAGCCACCACCTTGCACGTGCCAGCACTAATCCCAACCACCTCACCAGCTTGGGAGACTATGGCTATCATCGTATTGAGGGATTTCCAAGTAATACTCTGTTCCGTAGCATTGTCTGGTAACACTTTGCCCGATAGGGTGAGTTTCCCTCCGATAGGCAACGAAGCTTGGGTAGGAGAAACGACAACGGAGGTTACTGGGACGCGATTATCCTGCGGTCCATTTACCGTAATCTCGCACGTCTTTTCTACACTACTCCCCTCCTCGAGACTCTTTACCAAGATTTTGCACGTACCACGGCGTATGGCTTCCACCTCACCAGCCTGCGACACTGTAGCGACCTGTGGGTTCGACGAACTCCAGACCACGCCCTGCTCCGTCGCATTATCTGGAATCACCTTGGCTGTAAGAGTTACTTTCTTCCCCTCTTCTAGTTTTGCCTCGGTCGGCGTGAGCGTAATGTCCGTCACCTTGACGATAGCTACCGCCTCGATCACTACATCGCCAGTCACCTCTTTCTCCTGACCGTTTTCTACCACTACAACACAATGGGAGTTTACGTCGAACTTTGCCCCTTTAGGCTTCACAATTTGGCAACCCTTTAGGCGTAGGGCAGCAAGGTAACCCAGAGAAACCTTCGCTCCGTTCCCCTTAATCGAGATCTTGGCATTTTCTACCTGTAAACTCTTGCCATAAGTGTCAAGATAACCTCCTCCTACAGAAAACAATGAACACTCTATCACAACACTACAATCTCGAATGGTACAGCTATTGCTCATGTCAATCGCACTGTTGGAACTAAACCCAGAAGTGCTACAATAGAGCGTCAATTCATCTGCGAGGGTTGTGCCTAGAACGGTAGTAGCCCTGTTTAGATCAAGGGAGGAATAAGCCCCTGATGAGACTTGGCATTTTCCCTTCACGACGATCTTCAATCCATTGATATCTTCATTCCATATGCCTCCTTGCGAGCTCTCTATCTTTGCATTGTCCAAGGTGAGGGTCTTCGTCGCATCGTCATAGGAGACTTTCCCCTCTGTTACCCAATCCGTAATATTTGCAGCATTGGTAGACGTGACTTGTTTTCCACCAATGTACAGTTTATACTTCGCCTCCTCGGCATGAACCCTCTGTGCGCAAAGCGATAAAACGCCTGCAAAGCACAACATAGTCAGTATTTTTCCTTGCATCCTCTCTCTAATTATTGATTGATAAATCGAATGCAAGGCTAAAAAAAAAAGGAGGTAGCCAAATCTACCCCCCTATTCCAAGAAGTTTTTTTGCAGAGAAAGGTTACACTTCGTGTGTGTAACAACGCCCACGCTTCTCTTACAGCCCTTTCCTGTACCGTGCTTTTTCTCTCTAGGTGCGCAGCGCACCCTGCCTCCCTACTCCACCGTCACCGACTTCGCCAAATTGCGCGGACGGTCTACATTACACCCACGCAGCAGGGCTATGTGGTACGCCAACAACTGTAAGGGGACAACGGCAAGGATAGACTCTACGAGCGGGATCGCCTCAGGGATCTCGATACAGTAATCCGCCATCTTGCTCAGGATCGTATCACCCTCGGTGACGATAGCGATGACGCGCCCATGACGCGCCTTGACCTCCTGAATATTGGACACGACCTTGTCATAAGAACTATCTTTTGCGGCAAGCACTACCACGGGCATATTCTCGTCAATCAAAGCTATCGGTCCATGCTTCATCTCTGCAGCCGCATACCCTTCTGCATGGATATAGGAGATCTCCTTCAACTTCAACGCCCCCTCTAAAGCCACTGGGAAGAAATAACCGCGTCCCAAATACAGGAAGTTGGAAGCTTGGTAGAACTGCTCTGCGATGAACTTTACCCCATCACTCCGTTTGAGTATCTCGCTCACCTTCGCAGGGAGTTCCAAGAAGGCCTTGATATAACTCTTGTAGTCCGCATCCGCTAGCTTTTGACGGCGATACCCGAGTAACAAGGCTATCATCGCCAATACGGCCACCTGTGCCGTAAAAGCCTTGGTCGAAGCGACGCCGATCTCTGGTCCTGCGTGCGTATAAACCCCTGCCTGCGTCTCGCGCGCAATGGACGACCCGACGACATTACAAATCCCCAGCACGAGTGCCCCCCGTTCCTTCGCCAAACGAATCGCCGCTAGGGTATCTGCCGTCTCCCCACTCTGGCTAATCGCCAACACCACATCCTCTGGACCGATAATCGGGTTTCGATACCGGAACTCCGAGGCATACTCCACCTCCACGGGGATACGGGCTATATCTTCCAAGAAGTATTCACCCAAGAGCCCCGCATGCCATGACGTGCCACAGGCGACAATGACTATCCTTTTCGCAGCATCGAGGCGCGGTAGGACGTTGTAAAGCCCCCCCAGAGTAATAAAATCATGCAATGGGCTAATACGCCCACGACAGGTATCTTGGATAGAATTGGGCTGCTCATGAATCTCCTTGAGCATGTAGTGGGCAAAGTTGCCCAGATCGGTATCCTCTATCGCCCAATCTACCGTGGTGACATGCGGGAGCTGTGACGAATCCTCATCCTTTTTCAGGAAAATAGAGTCGTGTGTCATAACCACCAAGTCACCGTCCTCCAAGAGAACAATGTTGCGGGTATGCTTCGAAATGGGGATTGCGTCCGAAGCGACATAGTAATTGCCCGAGGCTACGCCAATAACAAGGGGACTCCCAAGGCGCGCCGCTATCAATTGATCGGGTTGCTTGAGTGGGTAGATACAAATGGCATAGGCACCGATGACTACACTCAGCGCTCGTCGCACAGCAGCTTCAAACGACTTTTGATAGTGGAGGTAGATGTACTCGATAAGATTCACCAGCACCTCGGAGTCGGTATCAGAACGGAAGGTATAACCATGCAACTCCAGCTTCTCTTTGAGAGCGGCATAATTTTCTATTATTCCATTGTGCACCAGCGCAAACTCGCCATGCATCGAAACATGCGGATGGGCATTGATATCGCTCGGTTCTCCGTGCGTAGCCCATCGCGTATGCCCGATACCGATATGCCCCTCTACTGGTTGCGTTCCGATTTGCGCCACAAGATGGTTCACATCCCCCTTGTACTTGTAAAGGTGCGTCTCATGCCCCGTGATAGAGACCCCAGCGGAGTCATAACCACGATACTCCATCCGACGGAGACCATCGATAATGATCGGATAAGCGGCTTCCTTGCCGATATACCCCAATATGCCGCACATGGGTGAAGCAGCCCCTCCTGCAGGCTAATGTTTGGTATAGGTAATGACCAGCTGCATAGGCTGGGGTGTGCTATGCCCGTTAGCAATGATAGCACGTCCGAACCCATAATAACGCGAGTCGCCAAAGAGGGCGATACGATGCGCTGGGAGTTGCCCCAGCAAGAGCCCCTGGATAGTATAGGTCAGGTTTAGAGAAAAATAACCGTTGTGACGATTGTAATAACCGTTGTATACCGACGAGGCTTTGTCGACATCTGGGGCAGCCACCTCCTCACCATTGAGCTTTACCACACTAAAGAGCTTCGTAAGCAAGGTATCAGAATACGGGACATTGGCTTGCGCAAAAGGAACACGGAGCTCGGCACGCAAGACAGTGACGGGCATACTATCTCGCCACTGTTCATAGACCTTGGTAAAGTCTACCCACGTCCGCACGTCGCCCACGGAGCCCACATAGGCTTGGGATAATTGTTCCTGCTCTGCAGGGGATTGTGCAAACACCTTTTCAAGCGTTGTCCCTCTATAGTCATGCTCTACGGAGGAGAAACGCTTAGAGGTACTCAAGACCCCCAAATGAAGGGCACGCACCGAGTCTTTGTGCTTCCAATAGAAGAAATAGCCCGTCTTGGGATCTCCCACATTCACCTGAAACATACTCCCCTGATTATCGCCCCCCGTCTTTCGTACGGCATCTATACGCACCCCCTTGAAGAAATTAAGCCAATCAGAGAAACTCTTTAGATGGTTATTCACCGAGTCTAGGAAATGACGCGCCATCTGCACCCTATCCAAGGGGATCTTGACCCACGCCTTCGCATCGGGGACAAGCTCCATCTCCGCCACGGTCGTACACTCCCTATGCTGGGGAAGAGTATGTGCCGAGTCCGTAGCAAGGATGGGTTTCTCCAAGTGCGAAATCTTTACGAGCAACGGCTCTTTTTGATAAGGAGACTCCACGCGGAAGCTAAAGAACGCCGAATCCAACTCCGTCTTCCCGACCTCATAGTTGGGGAGCTTCAATTTGTCTGGTACCAACTGCGTAAGGAAATACGCGCGACGGCGTCCGAAGATAGGATCATAAATCTCCCCCAAAGGCGCTTGTACAAAGCGGGGATAAGAGACCGTGGCTATGGTATCTGTGAAAGTGGAGAAGTTGGTCAAGACACACTCTCGCACCCCGAGTTTCTCTCCCTCTGGGATAAACTCCTGCCCCCAAGTGTCTCGTTCACTCTGGCAAGAAGGAAGCCCACAAAGGACTACTGGAAGTAAAAGAAGGAGAGAGAAGAAATGTTGGAACTTAAGACTGCGTTGGTACATCGGCCAATAGTTTCTCATAAACCCCGCTCAGTTGCGCTAGGTCACATATATCGTAAATAGGCTTCCCCTGTGCACGTGCATAGGAGAGTAGGGCTTCGTCCACGCCTGTTTCTCCAAGTGCCACGGCATCCGAATAACGGATAGCAAGCTCGGAAAGTGTACGGTGCGTCCCCTCCTCTAGCAGCGCAACCTCCTCCTCCGACAACTTGAGTACCGCTGCCGAGTCCCGTACGGAGACCCCCACCCGTTCACTGAGATCGTCTTGGTAAAAAGAGGTGATAATCTTGACCTTTGCAAACAGTGGGTCATGTTTGTACGCGACCCGCACCAGCGGCGGTAAATACCCCGCAAACCAACCATTGCAATGAATGATATCTGGCATCCAACGGAGCTTGCGAATCGTTTCCAAAACCCCTTTGGAAAAGAAAACCCCACGACGATCGTTGTCAGGATATGGAACACCCGCCTCGTCATGCAAGACCCCTTGGCGTGTGGAAAAGAACTCTAGATTGTCTATAAAATAGACCTGAAGGCGCGTCCCCTGAATAGAAGCAACCTTGATGAGCAAGGTATAATCCTCCTTCGCGACTACTAGATTCAACCCCGAGAGACGATGCACATCATGCAGCTGATTACGACGCTCGTTGATAATCCCATACTTCGGGATGAACGTCCGCACCTCTGCACCCGCCTCAAGCGCTGTGCGCGGTAAGAGCCCCCCCTGTTTGGAGAGTTGCCCCTCCTCTACATAAGGCTCAACTGCCTGACTGATATATAAGATCCGCTTCCCCTTCATGTAACACACTAACGATAAAAGTTGGAGGGATTACCACGCTCCTCAACGCTACCTAACGGAGGTTCATGACAATAACCCTACAAAGGTAGCCAAAATCCCCAATGCGAGGCTTTTCAAGATACTGTCCTAAAAGAGTGTGTAAGCATCACAGCAACGGATAAGAAATGGACAGCTTATGCCGCTTTATATATTCCTAAATTCCTTATCCCCAAACAAGGCATGTTCGGAGTACACCAATGCTACATGCACGCTACACGTACTCTATACGTACTCTACACGTACTAAATTAGGTAAAATTACCTACTCCAAAACACCCTATATTCTATACGTATTCGTGTTATTTGTATACCGTACTGTTTAGTTTGTCGTATAGAAATAGTGCTTTAGGATTTCCTGAAGTGGCAGTATGCACACTATGCGTATAAAAAACAGTGGTGAACCTGAAGATAGGTAGCTTCTTTACACACTGTGTAGGACAGTATCCTTTTCAATACCTTTGTATCACACCGATACCAAACACCATACAATGAAAACCAAAGCCGAGATCGTAGCCAACTGGCTACCACGCTACACGGGACTCGCTCTAGAAGACTTCCGCCCCTTTATACTCCTGACCAACTTTTCTGCCTACCTCGACCTCTTTTGTCAAATCACTGGGGCGCGTATCGCATCTTCTACCGCCAATATGCCAGCCGCCTGCTCCGAACACATCACCATGATCAACTTTGGCATCGGAAGCCCCAATGCTGCGACGATCATGGATCTCCTTACAGCCGTCATGCCTCGCGCCACGCTCTTTCTCGGGAAATGCGGTGGACTGCACGACGCCTTCTCCCTAGGCGATTTCATTCTCCCCGTGGCGGCTATCCGTCACGAGGGGACGTCCGACAACTATTTTCCCCCCGAGGTGCCCGCGCTCCCGACCTTCAATCTCCAGCGCGCTACGGCAGAGCTCGTACAAGAGGCGGGGACGGACTACTGGGCAGGGACGGTGCTCACCACCAATCGACGCGTCTGGGAATTTGACCCCGAGTTCAAAACCTACCTTCGACGCGTACAGGCTGTAGCCGTGGATATGGAGTGTGCAACGCTCTTTACCGTAGGGGCATACAATCAGATCCCCAACGGAGCCCTGCTTCTCATCTCCGACCAACCGATGATCGCCGAAGGGATCAAAACCGAGGAAAGTGACCGTCTCGTGAACAAACAGTTCGCAGAGCGACATCTACAGATTGGCATCGACACCCTGCGACGTCTCGCACAAGGCGCTCCCCTACGTGGCGAGTGGTCGTGACCACAACCTTTCTTTAGGGATTCGGAGACCTCGCACTTCCCGCAACAAGACTTACAAAGTCTTCCCAATCTTGGTAGAAACCAATGGGGAAAGGCGCGTCTCCCCTTTTGTCAGTAGAAAGGAATCACTTCCTTTCCTTCTGGATAACTCATCGAGCGAAGCGAGACGTAGGGAAACACCTCGCGCGTTGGGAGTCTAGGCAACAGACGGCGATGAATTCCGACGAACTCATTCCGCACACCACGAAGGATTGTCTCAGCATGCTGTAAATAACGTTTCTCGTACGATTCTGGCGCGAAACGCTGTCCCTCTAGTGGTAGTATTCGGAAGCTCTGTTTACCAGCGATTATGGGGCGTTCTACGTAGGTCAACAGATATTGTGGTACACGGAGCTCGATCCCTTTCGAGTCTTTCTCTACCACCACGTGCACCAACATGGCTCCCGCCCGCGGAAACGTTCGTTGTGCCGAGATGAAGTTCCCCATCGAATAGATACACAGCTGTCGGAGTCGCCCCAAAGAATCGCGCACGGTACGCAACGGTTGAATCACATGCGGATGATTCCCCACCACAAGGGTTGCTCCATGAGCAAGAAGGAAATCAGCCAGACGTCGCTGCTCGGCAGACGGAGCGTCTTGATACTCTATCCCCCAGTGCATGGCCACGATGACCAGATCGGTCAGGCGACGTGCTTTCTGAAGGTCTGCAAGGATCTGTACCGTATCGATCAAGTTCACCACCACAGGCTTTGCAAATGGGATACCGTTTGTACCGTACGTATAAGCCAGTATCCCAAAGCGAATTCCATTCTTTTCAATGATACGAGGCGTGAGCGAATCCCGCTCTTCAGCACTTCGGAATGTCCCCGTAAAAGGCATACCAGCACGCTCCAATACCGCGATCGTACGCCGAATCCCTGCCGTTTGGCGGTCACAGGAGTGATTATTAGCGGTTGTCAAGGTGGTAAACCCCACGCGCTGAAGGGCATAAACGAGTGTATCTGGCGCACTGAAGCAAGGATACCCTCGGTAAGGAGTACCTCCGAAAGTGAGCTCTAGATTTCCTATCGCAATATCGCTCTGTTGCAAATAAGGTGCGATATTGACAAAGCACGGCGCATAGTCATACGTTCCCCCTTTTCGTTCCACGGCCTCGATTTGAGGAAGGTGCTGCATAATGTCGCCCGTGAAAGTAAGGCTCACACAGCGCGCGGCCGTATCCTTAGGAAAATAGCGCGTCCACTGTGCCGAAACAAAAAAAGGAGACTGGAAGAAGAGAACGAGAAAAAAGCAAGGCGCTATGAACAGAGTCCGCCAATAGGTTGCGTGTAAGAAGAGAGAGAGCGCGATCTGTTTTGTCATCATCCGAAGTCTTGCCGCTAGACGTTAGCGTGTCGCGTAAACCTTCTTCCTAACCACTTCATCAGCAGTAACACTGCGGCCGCCACTCCAGCCCCTAAGAGACCTCCACACAACAAATCGCCTGGGTAATGCATCCCAAGATAGATCCGACTATAACACACCAAGACGACCCACCCCACCAACAAGCAAGAGACCCAGCGACGAGCGATCCACAAAGCACTCAACAACGCTATGCCACACGTGTTCGCTGCGTGCGAGGAGACAAAACCATACAGCCCTCCACGATGCCCGGTGGGTAAATAGACCTGTCCAGCAAGAAGGGGCTCGTGGGACGGACGAAGACGCTGCACCACATCCTTAAAGGCTAGTACAGAGAGGCGATCTGCCAACAAGATCACCAGCCCCGCACACAAGAGATACCACACCACACGACGCCATCCCCCATCTCGCCAGACCATCACCACCAACAACAAGTAAAGCGGCACCCACGTCCAAGTCTTGGAGATATACATCATCACGGGGTCTAGCCACGACGTGTGCAGGCCATTCAGAAAGAGAAAGCACGATTGATCCCAAGCGACCAAGCTACCCATCTGCTTAGTACACGACTATTTATTCGCCTCCTGAAGGAGCTTCCATAGGAGATCCTTCAACGAATCCATTCCTTCGCCCGTAAATGCTGAGAAAAAGAGGTAGGGGATATCGATGTCTATTTGCTGCTCTATCTGTTCGCGCCGTTCTTGTGAAATAAGCTCACTCTTCGAAATACCTAATGCGCGCTTTTTCTCCAACAACTCGGGTTTATAAAGACGGAGCTCTTCGCAAAGCGTATGATAGTCACGTTCTACGTCGTCTGTGTCTGCAGCTACGACAAACAGGAGGATGGCATTCCGCTCGGTATGACGTAGGAAACGCAATCCTATCCCACGCCCGAGATGTGCATCCGCAATAATTCCTGGGATATCTGCCATAACAAACGAGTGACTCCCCTTATACTCGACAATCCCGAGTTGAGGTTGTAAGGTCGTAAATGGATAGTCGGCAATTTTGGGCTTAGCACTTGTCACACTGGCCAAAAGGGTGGACTTTCCGACATTCGGGAAACCGATCAACCCCACATCCGCAAAGCTCTTGAGTTCGAAAATCACCCACCCTTCAACCCCAGGCTCTCCTGGTTGAGAATAACGGGGGGTCTGCTGGGTCGCGCTCCTAAAGTTCCAATTGCCCAGACCGCCACGTCCCCCCTGTTTTATGACAAGGGTTTGTCCCTCCTCGACGATCTCCCCGATTTGCTCCCCCGTCTCTTCGTCAATGGCAACCGTACCGAGAGGTACCTCGATGATCCGATCTGCACCACGAGCCCCTTGGCTTCGTTGACGTCCTCCTGCCTCGCCATCTTCGGCCATAACATGTTTGGTGTATTGGAGATGGAGGAGTGTCCAGCGATGCCGATTCCCGACGATGATCACACTTCCTCCATTACCACCATCCCCCCCATCTGGACCTCCTTTAGGGATAAACTTCTCATGACGAAGGTGTGTGCTCCCAGCTCCTCCCTTTCCTGAGCTACAGAAGATTCGAATACGGTCTATGAAGTTCTGAGATGGCATCTACTGCTGGTTTTTATGGTTCAGGTTGCACGAAAAAGCTTTTGATAAAAAGGAGCTCATCCGCGTGCGTTACAAATGTAGTGTTTAATGAGACAACGAGCTGGCAAGTTGGGGTAGCCCCATCATCACGGCATTCCATCCCACAAGTGGCGTGGCAAAGAAATCCCCTTTGCTATCCCGTAAATAGCCGATTGTCGAGGTTTCGGGATAGAGCCCATAATCCGAGGTATCTTTTGAATGGCGTAGGCAAAACA
Source organism: uncultured Bacteroidia bacterium (assembly GCA_963543925.1). Lineage (GTDB taxonomy): Bacteria > Bacteroidota > Bacteroidia > Bacteroidales > CAJPTX01 > Bacteroides_D. Next base: position 24,024 of record CAUUCP010000027.1, read on the forward strand.
GCAAACGCAAGAGGGGCATTTTCGTTTCAAAAGCAGCTCGTTTCGTGCAAGAGAGGCTATCGCGTCGTTCAAGAGTTATCTGCGTGAGTGCGTACAAAAATGCACTCATCCGTACCGTATCATAGGGGACTGGCTCTCTGGCATTAAGCGGAAAAAGAGAAACACGGGAGGAATCACGGACCTCCACACGAAACGACTCCTGCGGATTTTCAAACCACTCCAATTGCACGAAAGCCAACTCACTCGGCCGTTGAATCCCCAACGCGGAGGTCGCAGTAACCCACTGCCGCCAGTCGAGCGAAAGATCCTGTATTGTCGCCCGCGCAAACCCGGCAGTGCGCACGAGATAGTAATCTCCTGCATAGGAGAGGAGTAGTTCCCCCTCGCGTTGCCGCCCAAGAGAAAATGCTAAGCGCCCAGTCGGACTCTCTAAAACCACGTGCAAGCCCGAGTCGTGGAGCTGTGTCAACACCTCTGGCTCGAGCCTCCCAGCGACAGGGAAACGCACATCGATACGTTTGAAATAGTCCCACAACGTTTGCAACGGACGTTCGTGTACCCTTTCTTCGTGGGACGTATACCAGACCCCATTCCGCTGTGTAAAGGAGAGCGATTCCCCTCCGCGAGAGAGCTCTATCCGCGAAACGGAAGATAGGCGCTCGGGCAACTGAAATCCCTCCTGACGTGCTTCCCACGCACGACTACGCCACCACCAGATGGCTGCTGACAGGAGCAATAAGAGAAGAAAGAATAGTGCAACAAGAAGCCTACGGGAGAAACGTATCATTCTGAATGACCATTATCCTAAACGCTCAGACGACTCCCCTAAGATATTCTGGAGAGAGTGTGTCCTATCTCAAATCCGTGACCTTTACTCCCTTAAGCGCTTTAGTATCCAAGACAAAGTTCTTGCGCACCTTGGCATTCGGGGTGAACGATGAGATAGAGACCACGTAGTTCACTCCATCACGCCCGATGTAGGAGAACTTCGCAGGATAAAGCGTCTGTTGGTGTAATGCCACGTGGATCTGAGAATAAGGGGCATTCAAATCGTGCGGATAGAGCGAGAGGTCATAATAACGTTCCTTTCCCTCTGTGCGCTCTCCCTGGAAGTAGATTCGGAAGTTTGTCCCTAAATGCGAAAAGAGTCTCAACGGATTTTCAATCGGCGAGAGTGATGTTGAGTCGACGGGCATCACGACCACCTCCTTTTGGGCAGGCATATATTGCCAACGGGAGACGCCGTCGGAATAGATCTCATGCCCCATCCCTGAGAAATAGAATGCAGGTCGTTGAGCTTCGAGCGTAGCGGTATAGGAGCGTGGTGACTTCCACTGTGGGTGTTCTATCGAGAATTCCACCACCGCTTGGAAAGTCTTCAGCGCGTCCATTTTTTTTGAAAAACGCGTAGCGATCTCTATACCACGCTTCTCATCCTCGCCCGCCACACTCTGGGCTCGAAGTGGGGACAAAGAGGCTACGCTCGACCACAGAGACACAATTCCGAGTAGCACGAGGCGTAGCATCTGACCTAGTCTTTGCCCAATCTCCCGTCTAAGCATTTAGCTAATTGAGGTATTCGCTGAGATACATGAATCCCAGAATAATACCGATAATGAACAATGTGAAGAAAAAGACCTTCCAGAAACTCAACGGCGACTTTCCATAGACTTTTCCGGTCAGCCCGTTGACTACGACTTGGTAGATTCTGTTCTTGTAACGGTAAGAAGCTACCCAGAATGGCAATACTAATAGCTTGAACTTCTTGTCCTCCAAGACCATATCCATGGAGATAATCTTCTGCTCGCTGCCTCCGATATCGCTCCGAATGAGATCGCGCGTTGCGGACTCCATCTTTTTATGGGCAAACTTAAATCCTTGGATGAAGTCGGTCGTGTAGATCTGGGTCGTAAATCCCGCGAAATACGCTGGGTTGTAGGTTCTGTAATCCGTTACCTTCCAGTCGGTGACCTCATCCAGAATGCTACGTTCGACGCTATCTACCGCGGGAACCAGGACGTCGTCAAAGAAATTTGACACGGTTCCAGACACGGGATACCAACGAGTGGTCGTCTGCGACTTCCCATCGCTATCGGTATAGGTTTCCCGTTCTCCACGCTTTCCTACATAGGAGCATGTCATCTGGGCATCGTAGGTCCAGTATGGTAGGTAGAGCCCCGCGAAGCGCTTGCTCCCGATCTCGCTGCGTCGTGCAGCGTTGGGTGCAAACCACTTACTCCGGATCCACTTCTTAAAGGCCTCACTACACTTTTTCTGAGAAAAAGTAAATGGCACCACGTAGTTCGGTTCCCAGAAATTCGCAAGATAGGCCTCGTTATTCTCTATGGGAGAGTCACAGAAAGGACAACGTTGCGCCTGCACATGCGGGTCAAACGTCGTGGTGGCTCCACACTGTTTGCATGTTACCTCGAAGGTCGAATCTACACCCGCCTCCTCAACCTCGGTGATACTCACCTTTTTATTCTGAGCGCCTCGGGTATAAAATGGAGCACGCGCCTCTCGTTCCACCCATTCCTCGTAATCATGCTCTATGATTTCTCCATCGACATGTGGGATGGGCTGCACGGCCTCGCAATAGATACACTTCAGTTGCTTTGCTTCTGGTGAATACTGCATCTGTCCGCCACAGGTGAGGCACTTAAACTGGGTCGCACTCGTACTTTCTGCCATGGTCCTCGCAATTTTACCGATTCGTTGGTTACCGATTAGCTACCTGCCAATTAGTTCATGGGTGGCGGCGTGGGTTGGAAGAGCATAGCCAAGGCAGGGACACCACTGGCAGGCATCCATTGTGCCAGCCCCGCCATCCAGACCATCGTGGTTGGGGTGAGTTGCCCCGCCTGTACCATTTGCTGCAATTGAGGGAAGTCAAACGGACCTTGTTGTCCGCCGTTTATCGCAACGTGTACCGCCAAGGCAGGCATAGCCCCCGGCATGGGAGGGGGAACTGCCCCTGGCATCGGCGGAGGGACGGGTGCGCCTCCCATTGGGGGTTGCTGATATTGAGGTTGCTGTTGATATTGGGGTTGCTGCTGATATTGTGGTTGTTGATACTGGGGTTGTTGAGGTTGCCCGAAGGCGCCAGCCATCTGCCCAGCCATGGACATGCCCATGCCCATGCCCATCATACTTTGCGCCATCTGGGCGGCAGCACCCATCTCTCCAGTCCCCTTGCCCATAGAGTCTGCAAACTGCATCTGGGTGTAAGCTCCCATATTCTCCTTCCCGATGATACCGAGGCTTGTACGACGATCGAGGGCTTCTTGTACCGCCTCTGGCAACGAGATATTCTCTACCAAGAAGGTTGTAAGCTTAAGACCGTACTGGGACACACTCGGCTTGAGGATCTCTTGGATCTTTTCCGAATACTCATTGAGATTCGAAGCCATGTCTAAGACAGGGAGCTTCGACTCTCCCACGGCATCGGTAAAACGTGTTACGATGAAGTTACGAATCTGCGAGGAGATCTCCTCGGCCGTAAATTCTGGGTTCGTACCAGCGATCTCTGTGATGAGGGTCTTTGGATCCTCATCTACTCGGAAGGCGAATGAGCCAAAGGCTCGTACACGAATCGGCCCGAACTCAGGGTCTCGCAACAGGATGGGCTGTTTAGTCCCCCACTTCTGATTGATAAACTGCTTGGTGTTGACAAAGATCACATCCACCTTGAATGGGGAGTTGAAGCCATGCTTCCAAGACTTTAGGGTGGTCAAGAGGGGCATGTTCTGGGTCGTGAGCGTATAACGACCAGGCCCGTAGATGTCGGCAAATTTCCCTTCATCCATAAACACCGCCATCTGCGACTCGCGAACCGTAAGCTGTGCTCCGTTCTTAATTGCATTCTGAAAACGTGGGAATTTCCAAAGAAGGGTGTCATTGGTCTCATCCACCCACTCGATGACGTCTATAAATTCACCGCGTATAAAATCCATCAAACCCATTGCTACGTCTTTTTGGTTCGTTATTTCTCGAACAAATATAACACCTATACCGCAGTTTCACAATAGTGTTGGCGATCTACTCCTATTTTTCGGAGCGTTCCTGCACTTGTTAAGCACGCGACCTAGACAAAGATCCTTCACAAAGAACCTTGACAAAGAACCTCAACCAGACTTCTGTAAGGAGTCTAGCGTTCTGAGGCTAGGGCGAGCACCAATTCCGTTAGGGCGCGATCGGTACTCCACTCTTGATTTCCTTGCCGATTCTGATTGAGCAGATAATGGTGGGAAACGACCCCAGCAGGCGTTGCTAAAGCCACATAGAGCTCGCCTGTTTGTTGAGGGAGGTACCCCTCCATTTCCATATACCCACTTGTCGCAAGTCCGTACGTCGCCTTGTATCGCGCGCGAATCCCTGTTGCCATGGCTTCCGCGACGGGGGCACTCACGGCAGAATACTGCTCTAGGAGCTCGTGCGGGATCCCCAACTCCTGTTCCTTTATCGCATTGGTGTATGTGCAAAGCCCGCCTTTATACACGCGCGATGCGCCGCTGACCCCTGTAATACGCCCGGAGACCATCCCCCCCGTGCAACTTTCGGCAATAGCGAGAGTCTCTGCTCGTTCCTGCAACGTCGACACGATATAGTGTGTAAAGGAACTGTCCAGCCTCAGCGTCCTATCGGACGCGAGGAACGCCTCCAACTCGTGGATCTTTTCTTGATACACTGACTCCGATGCCCTGGCCGTGTCCACACTCAAACGCAAACATACCGTGCCCATTGCTGGTAAGTAGGCAAGCGACATCCCTGCGGGGAGGGCTTCACTCCAAGGACGTAAGCGCGCGGAAAGGAGGGATTCCGCAACCCCAAAGACATAGATCTGCGTGTGACGCACCGCACCCACCAAGGCAGAAAACCGCGGACGCAGTTCCGTTTCAAAGATCCCACGCATCTCACTCGGGACACCCGGCAAACTCACCAATATACCTTTTGGGTAGTGAAACAGCATGCCTGGGGCCATTCCAAACGCATTTGGAATCACCTCTGCGCTACTCGGTACCACCGCCTGTTGGCGATTGATGGGGGTAAGGGGGAGGTTGCGACGTGCGAGTAAGAATTCTATACGCGACAGCGCCGCCCCATCCTCAACCCAAGAGCCTCCGAAACATTCGAGGAGCACGTCCTTTGTAAAATCATCCTCGGTAGGACCGAGTCCTCCTGTTACTATAACGAGGTCGCTTCGCCGCATCGCTTGTTCGAACACCTCTCGCATAAGCGGGCGTTCATCTGGGATCATCTGCGAGGAGAGCACGCGTATGCCCATGGCATCGAGTTGTTGCGCCAGATAATAGAGGTTGGCATCTCGTACAAAGCCCGTGGTAAGCTCTGTCCCGACCGCCACTAAAGAAGCGTTAGATACCATACTTCGCCCCCCCCTATTACCGACACGCCAAGAGAGGCTTTAGTTGTCTCAACATCCCCTCTACGCGCGCCAAGGGGAGCATATTGGCTCCGTCAGAGAGCGCCTCGGCAGGATTGGGGTGCGTCTCAAAGAAGAGTCCATCGACCCCGGCGGTAACGCCCAAACGAGCCATATATTCGATAAGTGCGGGTCTCCCCCCCGTGACACCACTTGTCTGGTTTGGCTCTTGCAGGGAGTGTGTGACATCTAAAATCACGGGACAGCCGGTCTGCTGCATCACGGGGATACCACGAAAATCGACCACAAGGTCTGTATAGCCAAAAGTCGTTCCTCGCTCTGTCAATAGGACTTTCTGATTCCCGGTAGCGGAGACCTTGTCTACAGCAAAACGCATGGCGTCTGGTGCGAGGAACTGTCCCTTCTTGATATTTACCACCCGCCCCGTAGCCCCAGCCGCCTGCAGCAGCTCTGTTTGTCTACACAAAAAGGCGGGAATTTGAAGGATATCTGCCACCTGTGCGGCGGCCTTGACCTCGGAGGCATCGTGCACGTCGGTCACGATCGGAAGCCCGAAGGTTGTTTTCACCTCTTCCAATATCCGAAGCGCTTGCTCGTCACCGAGCCCGGTAAACGAGTCTAAACGCGACCGATTGGCTTTGCGATAGGAGGACTTGAAGACCAATGGGAATTCGAGCGCCTCGGTAACTTTTAGCAACGTTTCCGCCGTGCGAAGTGTGATCTCTCGCCCTTCGACCACACACGGCCCAGCCAAAAGCACCAGTGCCTGTGGGGTAAGATACCGAAGGTTAGGGAGACTTCGGAAAATAGTTTCTTTATCCATCTATTTCATTGGGTATTTGTCGCCCCAGAGACGCAGGAGCCGTTGGGCAGTATCTCGTTCGCGGGCATTCTCTTGCGGGGTATAGAAAACCGTTCCTTCCATCCCCGCGGGGAGAAACTCTTGTCGGACAAAATGTCCTGGGAAGTCATGGGCATACTGATACCCTTCACTATACCCCATTTTCTTCATCAAATTCGTAGGAGCATTCCGCAAGTGTAGGGGCACGTCGTGCGGCGTTTCCTTACTCACGAAATCCAACGCCTCATTGATGGCAAGGTACGCGGAGTTGCTTTTTTCGCAGGTAGCAAGGAAAATCGCCGCCTCGGCAAGTGGGATCCTCGCCTCAGGCATCCCGATATTCTGCACGGCCGCCATGGCGGCATTGGCCATCAAAAGCGCATTGGGGTTTGCTAACCCGATGTCCTCGGCTGCAAGAATGACCAATCGACGCGCCACAAAAACTGGGTCTTCGCCCGCTGCTAACATACGCGCCATCCAATAGAGGGCCGCTTGGGGATCACTCCCTCGTACGGACTTGATGAAAGCCGAGATACAGTCATAGTGCATCTCACCATCTTTGTCATAACGTGGCGCTCGTTGTTGTAAGAGAGTTTGTACGAGTGCATTGGTCACATGCACCGTATTCCCCTCGCGCGCATTGTACAAGAGCTCTAAGATGTTCAACAGTCGGCGCCCGTCGCCGCCAGCGAAGGTATAGTAGGCCTCTGTCTCGTCAAAGAGGAAATGTACTTGGGAGAGCAGCGTATCTTCGCGCAGGGCGCGCTGTGTAAGAGCAGTCAAGTCCTTCTGTTCCAAGGAACGCAAGGTGTATACCTGACAACGGGAGAGGAGTGGGGAAATGACTTCGAAAGAGGGATTCTCGGTCGTGGCGCCAATCAGGGCGATATCGCCACGCTCTACCGCACCCAAGAGGGAATCTTGCTGCGCCTTGTTGAAGCGATGAATCTCGTCGATGAAGAGGATAGGCGTGCCATGACGTAAAAGAGAAGGCTTGGTGGCGGCATCCAATACTTCTCGCACATCTTTCACGCCGGCCGTAACGGCACTTAAGACAAAAAACTCCCTTCCCAGTGCGTGGGCTACTATCTGTGCGAGTGTGGTTTTTCCCACCCCGGGGGGTCCCCAAAGGATAAACGGCGTCACGCGCCCCGAGGCAATCATCTGTCGTATCACCCCGGTCTCCCCGACCAAATGCTCCTGCCCTACGTAGTCCTCTAGGCGTTGGGGACGTAAGCGCTCTGCCAAGGGTCGCAACACGGTCATTATTCTGCCTCGAAATGAAGCTTCGACGCGTTGTTCTGTAGCTCCTCGCGGGTCATAAACTCGCTTATATTGAAAGCGATTTTGAGGATTTTCACGACCTCACCTCGTTCGTTCAAAATAGGCGCGTAGGTCTCGTTGAAAGTCAGTACGATGCCATTTCGCTTGAACTGGTTTCGCACATTTCGTTTGATTTGTCCATTGAGTAGCTCTTGCCAGAAGAGCTGATAGCGTCGGGATAGGTCGGCGTTCATGATCATGCCCTCGGCATGGTGATGTCCTTGAATTTCGGAGAGGGAGAGGCGTAGCAGGGAGAGATACTCATTGTTGGCATATTGCAAATAACCCCTTGTATCATATTCTACGATACAACACGCACTCTGCATGGCGCGATTCCAACTTTCCAGCTCGGCGGACTTACGCGCGACCTCTTCTTGGATAGCTTGCAGCTCCTCCATATTCTGTCGCATTTCCTCCTCTTGCGAACTAATCTCTTCGGAGCGTATGCGCGCCTCCTGAAGCAATCGCTGAGTCTGTATATTGTTTCGTAGGGCGACCAAAGTGGCGGCAAAACTCCCCATGACATTCTCTACGAAACGCAGGACGTACTCATCAAAGTCGCCAAAACGCGCCAATTCGAGCACCCCTTGGAGTACGTCGTTCATCATAATGGGGACGAACACCAAGGAGGTGGGATCTTCATAGCCAAGCCCCGAGCTGATCTTGACGTACCCTTTTGGTACATCGGTCAGGTATATCCGTTTCTGTTCCATAGCACAACGCCCGACCATGCCCTCGCCGACATTAAAGCGCGCCGTGGCGTACTTGCGCACCTGATAGGCATACGATGCTGACAGGGTCAGGTAACGCTTTCCCTCGGAATCCTTCTCCACAAGGTATATTGCACCGATGTCGGCTTTGACATACTCGGTGAGATGGTGCAGGATGTCGTACGTAAAACCTACGATATCGTTCGTTTCTACGCGTAGATATTCTGAGAAGATAGCCATCCCCTTGGTAGCCCAGGCTTGTTGCTCCTCTTGCTCTCTCTGTATCATCTCGCGGATTTTGGCGGCCTTTAGACTGTTCTGCATCTCTACGAGACTACACCCGAGGACATCTTCGGAGGTTACGTCGAGTTCACGTTCTTGGTCTCCACGTCCGATGGCTTGTGCAAAATCCGCCTTTTTCTCGATACTCTCTAAGAGGAGATTGACAGAGGTTGCCATAGTCTCTATCTCGTCGTGGGTGTTGCACTCTAGGCGGAGATGTGGATCTATATGCCCCTGTGCCAGCTCCGTAAGGGTTGTTGTGATACGACGAAGCGCATTACTCAGTCGCCACGAGAAGAGGAAAATCACGAAGAAAAAGATGAGGACTCCCACTATCGCAATCAGAATGGTGACCCGAGTAGTGGAGGCAGCATAGCTCAGTAAGCCCTCGCGACTCACATTCAGGCACAGCGTCCACGGATGACGCACCGAACCGATCCGCACGGGCGCACTAAAAAGATAGGAGACCTGCCCCGTCATGGGACTGGTATACTGCTCTGCGAGGAGCGTCCCTTGGCGCATCAGCAGGACCTTGTCGTTGAAGTGTGGGATTTGGGATAGGATAAGTTCCGCCTCCTGCCCGATGAGGTCGGCATCGGGCCCTGCGATGACCTTCATGTCTTGCGAGAACAAGAAGAGACTCATGTCGTCGTAGGGATGATACTCGGCGAACTTCTTTTGGTAATAATCTACGGAACGATTGATACAGATAACCCCCACGGGATTCTGCAAACTGTCCCGCACAGGCACCGAGATTCCGACGACATAGCTTACCTTGCCCGTGCTATCTTGTCGCAAGAGGTAGGGCTCACGCATTTCCTCCTCGTTGCTGTTCCGGTGTTCGAAGTAAGTGAGGTTGGTAGAATACCCGGAAGTATCTCGCAGCACGATGGAGGGATGCAGGAGCGAATCGCGAAAGGGATAGACACACTCTACCTGCCCCTCGGCGTGTGGATATTTCGGATTCTGAAGTTTATAGTCAAAGGTGGCTACAATCTCGCTATAATGATAGCCCTCGGTGTGTGTAATACGCTCACACATACGCTGGAACTCGGCGAAACGTTCGTTCCACGTAGCTGGGGTGACCCCCTCCATGATGCTACTGAGATTGCGGGCTAAGGTGAGCGAAATATTGAGGTCATTGCTCAACTGGGAGGCATATTCCAAGGTTTGTACGCGTCCACTCTGTAAACTTATCTGGTGGTTATGCTGAATATTGCGATAGATGAGAAACCCCAAGGAGAGGAAATAGGTCAATAGCACTATCCCCAACACGTTCACCAACAAACGTTTACGGATTCCCATCTTTATACGTTTCATCTTACCAGCCTGCTTACTACCGACAAAGTTAACCACTTTCGCTAGATTGCCCCTGCTGGCTGTATAATCTTCTGTTCCCAGGTTCCTAGGTTTCGCGGCTTTGCATCCAAACTTAGCCCTACGAGCGATGGGCGACGCCCCCTGGGTAAGTAGTGGTAGTAAGAGGGGTAAAAAGATACTGCCCTAAACGGGTGTGCAAAGGAGCTGCCTATCTTTGGGTCTACGCCCGCTTTTTATACCTACATTGCCGATCGCGACTTTAGGGAATCCTAACGCAGTATTTCTATACGATAAACTAAATAGTAGCGTAACGGAATAAAGGAACATGTGTAGAATATGGGGTGTTTTGGAGTAGGTAATTTTACCTAATTTAGTGCGTGTAGAGGGCGTGTAGCGTACGTATAGCTATGGTGTAGCATTGGTGTACTCCGAACATGGCTTGTTTTGGGATGGGGAATTGAGGAAAATGTAAAGCGGTATTTCCCTGATTTTTTCTCCCCCGTGTTTCTCCCGTTGCTGTGATGCTGGGACACTGTTTTTTTTGTGACAGTATCTCGTGCGAGTAGGCTACTATCCGAGAAGAGGGTATCAATATCACTGGAGTTGGTAGGCGAGCGGGGGGCTAGTGACGCTTTATGTATTTCTAAATATACTAGGCGTCCTACGGGGTGGAATAGGGGTAGAGGGGGTGATTTTGTACACTTCTTAGGACAATAACCTTATCTTTGTATAAACCAACGACAAGGAA
>CAUUCP010000028.1:0-34372 GCA_963543925.1 uncultured Bacteroidia bacterium
TCGCTGGAGGAATGAGTGACCGTGGCGCTTACACACTTTTACGGACACTACCAACGAAACAATTGCGACTCTTATACAAGTCGCAATACAACGTCTCACTAGTGAAGATTCCCCTGCCCTATTCTTCTAATACTACGACATTCTACCTTTTCACAAAAAAAGAGCCTCGGAAAAGTCCGAGACCCTTAGAGTACAGATAAAGAGGAGTTCAATCAATTCTCTCTTCGAGCTGCATAATTTATCTTCAAAGCTGCCGCCTTACGCAATTCCTGCTTGACATCTGATACAATCCCCATACGGGTATTCTCATCAACCTTCAACGAAGTAGTTAAGAGATTTCGATCAGCTTCACTCAGAGCATCACGTTCAGAGGAGATAAAGTCTCTGATATCCACCAAATTTTTGAAAGCATCATTGAGCTGGATACGAGAATCCGTACCATACAGTTTCTGATACTGAAGGATAGGCGTACCGATATAGATGTAAGATACCAATGTTTTTTTCTCCAACTTAGAGACCTCAGTAGCCTGCGGCAGAGTAAGAGAGACTCTCATCTCTGTTTCACGCATAGAGGTACTCACCATGAAGAAGAAGAGCAACATGAAGACGATATCAGGCAAGGAAGCCGTCGATATGGCGGGTAATCCACCTTTTCCTTTTCTTGAAAACTTAGCCATAAGTCAACCTCCTCCTGTTACTTTTTCCCCTCTACGGGTTCTGCCTCAGAGATACGTTGCGGAATTGCACTCTGGATAGCCTTCTGTTGTTCCTCCGTCAACTTATCGTAGATGTTGCCAAACTTCTGACGCGAGAGATCGTTACGTAGTTCATTATAAGCTGCAATCAACTCGTTCTGAACCTTGAGATAAGCAGAATAGGTTGTAGACCTGTCATTCTGCAACGAGATCACACCCGCCGTAACCATCATTTCTCCCAACATAGGTATATCCTTCTTTACCTTTTCTGGAAGAGTCGGGTCATTGTTTGGATTCAAAAGGAATTCCTTTGCTTTATCGCGCAACTCACTCACATCCATCGGACGCCCACCGACGAGCAACTTATCACTCCGGTTTATACGTACCAACAATACGTTACGAATCTGATAGTCCTGTGAGTCCTCTTTCTGATCCTTGTTAGGCATCGGAGGCAACATACGCGGCAATCCGGTATCCACATTCATAGTCGTCGTCACCAAGAAGAAGATCAGCAGAAGGAATGCGATGTCAGCCATAGAGCTGGCATTTATTTCCTCCATTTTTTTGCGTCCCATACTCACAAACCTCCTTATTCTTTATACTTCCACCACTGAGGGTGGAAGTGGTAACTTAGCGACTCATAAAGATATTACGTACCCCCGTAAGGATTAGCAACACGATAGACGACACAACCAAGATAGTCGTAGTATAGATGCCAGTATCGGTGAGCTTCAAAACCGAGACATCTGAGAAATCTGGATTAGTCGCCGAGGTTGCTGTTTGAATCGGGGTACCATCAGACATTGCGTATGAGATACCAACCACAACCGCAAGGATAACCAAGGAGACCAAAGCCTTAACGGCCTTTCTAGGATTCTGGATAATGTAGAGAATCGGGAAAATCACCGCTGTTGCTGCGGCAACCACCAACAATACATAGGTCCAGTCCACCATCGGTTCTACCGCCGACATTAGTACTTCCCGATCACTGACATCATAAGTGTCTATGACAAACTTAATCATCAAGACGACAGAGATGGCAAGAAGTACGCCCAGTACAATACGCAAGACGCGCTTAACTATTTTTTCTGACATACCCACTCTCTCCTAATAGGTAAATATTTATACGGAAAGGGCAAGGTACTTAGTTCTTATGACGAACCAAGATGTCAATGAGCGAAATGGAAGCGTCTTCCATACGCATTACTATGTTATCAATCTTAGCCAAGATATAGTTATAGAAGATCTGCAACGTAGCCGCAACAACCAGACCGAAGACGGTGGTAATCAAGGCTATCTTAATCCCCCCTGCCACGAGAGACGGAGCGATATCCCCAGCGATTTCGATAGCATCGAATGCCGAAATCATCCCCAAGACAGTCCCCATAAACCCGAACATCGGGGCAAGAGCGATAAAGAGGGAGATCCAGGTCAACCCACTCTCCATCTGCTGCATCTGCACGGAACCGTAGGAAACGACTGACTTTTCTACAGCATCAATTCCTTCGCTGGAACGATCCAACCCCTGATAGAAGATGCTCGCCACTGGTCCTCGCGTCTTACGGCAAACGTCCTTAGCAGCTTCGATACCGCCCTCTGTGAGAGCCTTTTCCACCTTACGGAGGAGTTTATCTGTATTGGTAGTTGCAAGGTTGAGATAAATAATACGCTCAATCACTATAGCAAGACCGAGGATCAAAAGGAGTAGGATGACCCCCATGAAATTAGGTCCTCCCTCAATAAACTTCGTTTTGAGTTGTTGATGCAGAGGTACATCAGCATTGGGATCGGCGAACATAGGATTATCATTCGTAGTTGCCGCAGCATCTAATACCACCGTCGCCCCTTCCGGAACACTTGCCATGCTATCTGGCGTTTGCGCCAAAACCATGCGCGCTGCCCCTAAAATGCAGAGCAACGTTAGACAGAACATGAGTAGTTTTTTCATAGACTCGCCGAAATTTGAGTTCGTAACAAACGATTTACCGCTGATATTTCGCGGAGAGAGCGGGATTCGAACCCGCGATACCCTTTTGGGGTATACACACTTTCCAGGCGTGCGCCTTCGACCACTCGGCCACCTCTCCTATTACCCTCGACCTTTCAAATAACACCGCAATTTACGAAGAATATTCGAAATACAAACTACGAACGCTCTCCGACGCAATTTGTCTCCAAATATTTTTTCACCGATTCTGACGTTTCAAACCTTGCCAATCCTAGCATCAGCTTACAGATCGTGGTTTCAAACGTCATATCTCCCCCGCTTACGACCCCCATACGAGAAAGTCCCAGCCCCGTGTCATACGATCCCATTGAGACGTGATCTGCCTGACACTGGGAGACATTAACAAACAAAATCTTGCGCTTAATCGCCCCCTCCACAGCCCGCAAAAACCACCTCGCACTAGGCGCATTCCCTGCCCCAAAGGTTCTCAGGACGACCCCTCGCAATGTTTTTTCCTGCAAAATAGATTGGACGTACGCCTCGCTCATGCCAGGAAAGAGGTGCAATGTTGCAATCTGTGTATCAAACTTCTCAAACAACATCAACGAATGATCTCCCCATGGGGCAATCGCTGCATCATTGTACACGATATCAATCCCAGCTTCTGCCAAAGGGGGATAATTATAGCTTCGGAAAGCATCAAACCTTGCAGCTCCGAACTTTGTCGTACGATTTCCACGGAACAAGCGATGGTCGAAAAAGATACTCACTTCTGGTACACGCGCCTCCCCCTCTTTGCACTCGGCTGCAATCTCAAGCGCACCGAGCAGATTTTCCTTTCCATCCGTTCTCACCGCACCTAGAGGCAATTGGGATCCAGTGAGCACGACTGGTTTACGCAACCCCGACAACATCAAACTCAACGCAGAGGCGGTATACGCCATCGTGTCGGTACCGTGCAGGATCACAAATCCATCAAAAGCTTCGTAATTATCTCGGATTTCGTTCGCCAAACGCAACCAAAAAGCAGGATCGGCGTCAGAAGAATCTAACAAGGGATAAAGAGGTCTGGTCTCCAAATGGAAACCGAACTTTAGTATTTCAGGCACCTCGTTCTCCAATTGAGAGATATTAAACGGCGCGAGCCCCCCTGTCAATGGGTTCTCCTTCATACCGATCGTGCCTCCCGTATAAAGCACTAACAAAGAACGCGATGTGTTTGCCAAAACAAGTTTCTATTACCCAAATACTCGTTACAAAAATAACGTTTTTTCTTAGAATCCACTACTTTCAAAACACAATACTATGAAATAGTTTTTTGCCTGATACGAAGCCCAAACGCTCGACTCGATAACAAAAGCAATTCCATCAATTCACTACGCATACGTTCATGCTCAATCCAGACTGCCGTACGCGAAAAACAATAAATCTCTACCCCCAACCCTCCGTCGATAATATCCTTCACTCGGACAAGATGTGTCGCCTCTGGGTCTATACATTCCGAGGTACTAAAAAGCGATTCGACATAACTACACCAAAGTATGAGATTGGTTTCCCCTGTCAGACTGCCATACCGTTCACACAAGAGATTTTTTTCTTCGAGCGAGGGGATAGAGAACGAAGTCACATCAAATGAGAGAAGGAGTATCATCCGTCGCCCTGGACTATTGGTCATAGAGCGCCAATTCTGAAACGTTTCGGAGATCAGGGCATAGGTAGGAAAGGTCATCGTACTCCTATCGTAAGACATAACACGCACCGACCAGAGGGTAACTTCAATCACCTCGCCATCCACGTCACGTGAGGGCATGGTAATCCAATCTCCGCAACGGATGGCGTCACTGTAGCGCATCTGTATCGACGCCATCAATCCTAACAACGGATCCTTAAATACCAACAATCCCACTGCCGCAAGCGCTCCTACTGCAGTAAGCGCTCCCCACGGACCTTTTCCGAACAAATAACCGACAGCCACGATCCCCCCCACCGTCCAACTCACAATCGCTCCCGCCTGCGAGAGTGGTCCCCACAACGTTTCAGTGTGATTAGAACGTTCCCAAATCCCCACAAGGCGAAAAAATCCAGCAAAGACACCACTTACCAAGATGGTGCACGCGGCACTCAAAATCTGCACCAAAATAGTTTTTGAAGACTCCTCTATATTCAAATAAAAAGCGATCGTATCTATCTCGACCAACACGGCATAGACGACCAACGCCCCCATCAAATGCCATCCTATTTTCTTGGTGCGTTGCCTCGGGATGTTGATTTTCGCAAGAATATAAGCGACGATTCGCCACGAGAATAGCGAAAGGAGGACTATCAGTATCCCCGTTCCTAGTTGAATGTAGGACATTTTCTTATTGAATTATTACAATAGTCCACGGCAGCCTTTCCAGCAACAAACCCCGTAGAGTAGGCCAATTGAAGGTTAAAACCGCCCGTATTCCCATCGATATCTAACATTTCTCCGCAAAAAAATAAGCCTTCGTGCAAACGAGAGGAGAGGGTCTGTGGCTCGATCTCCTGATTGGCGATCCCCCCTGCCGTAACCACAGCACGCTCCCAACCTTCTGCTGCACAAAGCTGTAGACGAAATGCCTTGAGGGTTTGCGCAAGCGCCGTAAGCTCATTCTCTTTCAAGATGTGCGCCTTGATTTGTGGACTCAAGCGCGCGCGACGCAGAATCGGTCTCAGCAACTCAGCGGGCATCCACGCACGTGCGAGACTCAAGAGCGGTTCATGGGCGCGAGCCAGGATATCTCGTTTGAAACGAGCAAGGAGCTTCTCTAACGAGAGCGCTGGCTTGAAATCAATAACCATCTCAGCAGCCTCATCCTTTCGCAAGGCTTCCACAGCACGCCGACTCAAGCGCAAGACCCCTGGTCCCCCCACCCAGTCATCACACAGCTCTATATCCACTGGCGTTTGCACAAGGGTTTCCTTTCCTGTACAGTAGAGGGTCAATCCCACATTTTTTACAAGGAATCGTTCCCTCACCCCCCAATCCGTATTGACAAAAAAGCCTACGAGCGAGGGGAATAGTTCCGATGTCGAATGCCCTACGCCCTCGGCGAGACGATATCCCGCTCCGTCCGATCCTGTAGTTGGATAGCTTTTTCCGCCACACGCCAATATCACACATGCAGCATCGTATCGTTCCCCAGCATAGACAGACCACGAATCCCCCTCTTTTTCGATACGCTCCACCTCACTCCGGAATCGTATTTCAACCCCATTCCGTGTCGCATAACGGTTCAGCGCTTTGGCGACATCCGCTGCTCGTCCCGAGACTGGGTAAACCCGTTCTCCCCGTTCCACGACCGTAGCTACGCCCTCCTGATGCAAGAGCGTTATAATATCCTGATTGGAAAAACGCTCGAGCGCCTCCATTGCCAAATCGACATTGCCATGCAACATAGACCGATACTCGGCGACAGGTCGAGCATTCGTAATATTGCACCGCCCCTTCCCCGTGATACGGAGTTTCGTCCCGACCTCTGGCATCCGTTCCAGCAAAAGCACTGATGCGCCCAGACGAGCCGCCGTAGCTCCAGCGACAAGCCCCGCGGGTCCCCCTCCGACAACAATGACGTCGTAGCACATTACTTTCTCATTTCTAAACGCACTCGCCCCCACAAAACATAGCGTTTGCAGGGGCGAGTCATTACGTAAGCCTATTATTAGCGCACCTCAAACTGTTCGAGATACTCCTGTTTATTCCCCACAAAGTCCGTTACAACGATCTTCAATCGATTACGTCCCTTCTCCAATCCACGGAAAGGCTGCTTGTAATCTTGTAACGGTTTACCATTGAGCGAATACTGAAGTTTCGCCACCCCAGTCATATTATCCTGAGCACTGAGGTAAATAGTAGCATCCATCGGATAGATGGGTTTTCCTTCAGCATCCTTTTGGTTAGCATAAGGTTTTACACTCAGGTAATAAGAGGCCGTAGGCGCATCACTATCTACAATCACCATAAAGCTCTTGACATTTCTATTTCCGACATTGTCGTAACCAAAATACTCGATGTGATGCTGCCCTGACGCAAGCCCTTCAAGATTGAAAGGCGCTGCATACTCCTTCTCCCACGGATCTTTATCTATCGCATACGCCAAGTGGTGCAATCCAGACTCGCCATCGAATCCAGAGAGGCGGATCTCAGAGTTACTTGCTATAAACGTAGTATCGTTCCGCGCAAACTTCATCCCATGAATCTGATAGTCAATAGAGGGACCCGTGAGGTCAACGAAGACCTTATCGACCTTCATCCGATATTCATAGAACCCTGCCCCATCTATGGTGGTCGTGACATTGTCGGTACTATCCACGGAATAATACTTGACGGTATGCCATCCCTGCACATTGGGCATGTAGAACGGCTCGTTGTAAACTTGGAACTCTCCCCCGTCCACCGAGTAGCGTACCTCCTTGACCCCAGAGTGGTTATCCACAGCGGTGATCTTCATCTTCGTACGACTAGAGAAATAGAGTTTGTCCCCAACAAGGAACTTATCCCCTAGAATATCGGAAATCGTTATCGGAGGCACCGCATCAACATAGAAGTCCAATCGCCCGGGCTCTTCCTTATTATCCATTTTATCAATCGAATAGAACTCGAGCGTATGCGCGCCATCATGAAGTTCTTTCAAACTGATCTTGAACTTCGGATTGTAGAGACGCCACGTCCCGTCGTCGATTCTGTAAAATGTAGCAGCCACACCACTGAGTCGATCCGTGGCTAAGATATTAATCTGCGTATACGGAGTCACCGTATTGTCATTCCCCATGACAAAGCCGATGATCTCGCTCTGCGTACTCGGAGGTGTAACATCCACATCTAAGAGAATGGAGCGGATCTCGCTTCGGTTTCCTACATGGTCTTCTGCACAATAACGCACCTCATTCTTCCCCTCTCGTTCCAACGGAATCTGTTCTTTATACTCCTGAAATGATGCCCCATTGAGTGAAAAATAGATCGCCCGTACCCCACTCACGTGATCTCTGGCGGTAAGTGAAAAAACAGCCTCTCTCCCTAAACAACGCTTTGCACTCATCTTTCCACTATGGTCACGCACATGGATAGAAGTCTCTGGCGCTATACCGTCAGCGTAGACCTCCCATAAAACTTCTCGCTGCGGGACAACCGCTTTTCTCGTATCAGGATCTACAGCCCAACGAGTTCGCATAAAGTTTCGTCCCTCAGTATCGAAATAAAACGGAGTTCCATACTTCGGCATGGATTCACTCTTTAGGATATGGAAATCCTCTCCCGAGGCATTGGGGGAGAGTAGAAGATAGACGGGCAAATGCTTATTCCAATACAGGCGCTCGGTATTCGGATCTCGCCAAGTACGGTACTCCTCGACTGGGAGTCCCTCACTCACCTCCTGAGCCCCGAGTGGGCGACTCCCCCACAACGCCAAAAGCGAAAGCACAAGTACGACACGTAGTTTTTTATTCATAAGAGTGACCCTATTCATACATTCATTATAGCGGACGGAAACCTAGCACTAGGATATCATCGGTTTGCTCGACGTCGCCCTTCCATTCGGTGAGACGTCGTGTAAATTCCTGCTGCTGCTGTTTACCATCCATGCCCACCAAGCTTTCTATCGTTGCCTTCACGCGCTTCTTCGCAAAACGCTCTCCAGAGGGGGCAAACTGGTCGCAAATCCCATCAGAAAATATATAGTACCAATTCCCTGAGACAATCGGGAGTTCGTGTACTGGATAGACTGGTGCACACTCCCCGATGAGCGGATTCCGATGCCCTAGGATATAATTCGATGCATTGAGACTCTCACACCCCTGTTCAGTCAAGATATACATCCCCGTGCGCGAGCCCGAAAAACGCATCACCTTCCGCTCAGGATCTATAATACACAACGAGATTTCCATGGAATGGTAGGGGATGTCGTTCTTTTTATTCAAGACTCGGATCTCCGCATCCAAGACATGCAAAATATCATTGCAGTCCGTGAGCTTGTGGTCAAAGATAGCCTTGTCTAAGGTCATCATGCCCAAAATCGTGAGGAATGCCCCTGGCACCCCATGCCCAGTACAGTCTCCCAAGGCTATAATCACCTCTCCCGTGGGTAAAGAACGTGCGTAATAGAAATCACCTGAAACGATGGCAAGTGGTTGCTCGAGCAACATCCAATCGACACACAACTCTTGCAGCGGGGAATTATGCCCCAAAACCGCATCCTGAATATTCTTTGAGTAAAGAATACTCGAACGGATTTCCTCGTTTTTCTTCACCAACAGATTCCGCGCCTCACGCTCCTTTTCAAAGAGATTGGCAAGCTCATTCTTCTGTTCTTCCAGCTTGACATTTTGCTCTTCCAACACCTGATTCTGCTCTTGAATACGCTGATTAAGACGCACCTTCCGACGTCTGTCTAGGAAGACATGTACCAAAAGTACCGCCAAAAGCAGTGCCACGATGAGCGCCCCCACAAGATAGGTAATGGTCGATCGACGTTCTAAACGGAGGTGCTCATTCTCTAGTTCCTGTACCCGTTTTTCCGCTTCGAGCGCAGAACGAAGTTTCCCAGACGCTACCAACGAATCTACCAAAATCCTCTGCTCTTGCGTGAGCTCCTGCAGCTGTTCGGTCTTCTGCGCATTTTCTCGCTCCTGTGCCGCAAGCTCTAGTTCTTGATTCCTTTTTTCAAGGATAAGCTTCTCTTGTTCGACCTTCTGCAGGGCAAGCTCTTTACGAACCTCGATTACCGATTTCCTCGCCACGTACTCGTTAAAAGAGCGATAGAAATCGTAATAATACATAGCCTTATCCGCCTTCCCCCACTTCTGATACGTTTCCGAGAGCATACCGTAGATGCTTCGCATCTGCTTCTCATCATTCATCTCCCGAGCGTATCGCAAGCCCTCCTCCAACTTAGCCGCAGATTCGGAATATCGGTTCATATTGTTCAAAACGACCGCCTCGTTGACTATAGCAGAGACCACCCCGAGCGCGTCCCCTTTGGCCTTACGCACGGCAAGGGTCATCTCAAAATATTCGTAGGCATTGGGGTAGTCCCCCTTATCCGCATAAATAAAAGCGAGGTTACTATTGATCCCAGCAATCCCATTCTGATTTCCGAGCCGCTGGTTCAGTTCCAAAGAGCGATTGAAGTACAAGACAGCGGAATCATAAGCATTATGCACCCAGAACAACATTGCATTCTGATCGAGATTGCGAGCCGCCTCCTTCAAATTTCCCAAAGAGAGGAAGTAATGATAAAGGCTATCCTGCAAGTGCCGAGCGGCAGAATCATTCCGCGTAAATGGGATAAAGACATGCTGCGCCGCCAGCGGAGTCATACACCCCAATGCCAAACAAAGCATGCATACCCCCAAAAGTAATCCTCTTGCCACAGTCCGTACCATATTCCCAAGCATAGCCCCCATGTTTTACGAAAAAACTCGTAGCAACAGAACAACGAACGTAACCCGAAATGGTTACAACGTCAGTTCCATCACCCGCCAATGTGCGTTTCTGGCATCAAGCACTCTCGCAAATAGCCAGACACGATCAACGGAAGTGCTACGAAAATCGACCGAATTTCTCGCGCTTCCGCGATCACCTCGATCAATGATCCACACTTCCCAAAACGCCACGCTCCAAAAATTGACGCCCCAAGATAGTAATAAAAAAGCAAAGAGCGGACTGCTCCCCCCTAGGGAAAACAGTCCGCCCACTAAAATCAGTAAGCTATTCGACCCGAGAAGAGTCTACTTCTTCATCTTAGCCAAGCCCTCCTCCAGGAAGGCCTTAAACTTCGTCACGTCCAATTCGCGTGCCATCGGTCCTGAGAGCACCTCACCGTCTGGCGATACGACAAAGAAATAAGGCTGCCCATTGACCCCGAACTTCGTGAGTTGGAGATCGAGATTCTGCTTCCCGATAGTCTTTTTCTCCTTTCCATCATTCTGGGAGACATACCACTCGCTCTGTGGCAACTCGAATTTATCGTCTACATAGAGGACGACGGGGATAAAGTTGCTCTGAATAAAGGAATTCACCTCTGGACGACTCAGGACGCGCGAGGCCATTTCTTTACAGTTAGCGCAACTATGTCCTGTAAATTCGACAAAGACAGGCATTCCCTTTTCCTTAGCACAAGCGAGGGCTTGCTTGTAATCTCGATAGCCGGTCAACCCAGCAGGCATCTCTATGATATCGGCATATTTCGGAGCTTCGCACAACGCCGCTGGTGCAGCAAGCGTAGCCCCACCACTCACCACAGCAGGACGCGACAGGTTGAAATCCTCCGACGACTGTGCTGGCATGAAACCAGAGAGGGAGTACAAGGGGGCACCGAAGAGCCCTGGTACGAGATAAACCCCAAATGAGAAGACAACCACCGCCAGTAGCATCCGGAAGAAACCGACGTGCGCGAGAGGTGAGTCCATCTTGAAACGCAAGTATCCCAACAAGTAAAGACCGAGGAAGAAGGCCAACACGATCCAAATGGAGAGGAAGATCGGACGTGTCAAAAGCCCCAATCCCAACGCCACGTCAATCCCCTGCAAGAACTTCAAACTGAAGGCTAGTACGACAAAACCGAGTACGATCTTGACCGAGTTCATCCATCCGCCCGACTTCGGCAACTTGTTCAGCCATGAAGGGAAGATGGCAAAGAGGGTAAACGGCAATGAGAAGCCCAAAGAGAATGCGAACATCCCCAACACGGGCTTGACGGCAGCACCAGAGGCCGCCTCAACCAACAATGTTCCGACAATAGGACCTACACACGATAGACTGACAATGACGGTAGTAAGCGCAAAGAAGAAAGTGCCGAGGAATCCCCCCTTGTCCACCTGCGAGTCCGTACGACTCGACAGACTACTGGGCAAACGGAGTTCGAACAAGCCAAAGAATGCCGCACCGAAAACTGCAAACAAGAGGAAGAAGATGGCATTGGTTATCCAGTGGGTCGTAAGGTCAGTGATGAAATCTGCCCCCATACTCGTGAGGGAGACCAGAAGCCCCAACAGGGTATAAATGGCCACGATACTCAAACCGAAGAAGAGTGCGTTGAGCAGGGCATTCCGCTTATTCTTTTTTCCCAAGAAGAAGGTCACGGTCATGGGGATCATCGGGAAGACGCAGGGTGTCAACAAACCGACCAAACCAGCCACAAAACTCAAGACCAAGAATAGGAGCAATCCCTCTTCGTCCTTTTTAGGAGCTGCTGCTGTGGTCGTGGCAGGTGTCGCCTCTGCTACTTTCGCTTGTGCTACAGGGGTCTTTCCTGGGACGACAAAAGAGAGGTCTGCCTCACCGTACAGACACTCGCCACTCTTGCAAGTCTGGTACTCTACGGAACAGGTAATGGTGAACTGCTCCTCTGTATTCCGCTTGATGGTGTGTACAAACTTCACACTATCACCATACTGCTTGAGGGTCAGACCAAACACCTCGTCGAACTCTTCGTGCGCATTTCCTTGTTCTACAACCTCACCCACCAACTGGTAATTGGGGTCTTCCTTAAAGGAAAAGGTTGTCGGGTTAGGACCTTTCGGAGGGAGGGAACACGAATAGAGGTGGTATGGGGAAACGATCTCCGCCTTTGCCACGAGCTCTATTACCGACTCTCGCTGCACGACCTCGGTGTGCCACTTGACGGGGTTCTGTTGCGTCTTGCCAAATTGGGCAAAAGCACTACCAAGGAGAGAGAGTAGTACACAAGAAAGAATCAATAACCGTCGCATATCAGTAAAATACTTGTTTTTTAGAAAAACGAATTTCAAACAGAACTATTATCTATACAATCCACAATCCTATAACAACTTACCCTTCGTTGTCATCAGCAAAGGGGGTAGTTTCATTCTCCTCATCAAATGGATCGGAGGCAAAACCATCGATTTCATTCCCCTCGCGATCGTAAATATGGTATTTCATAAGAGGGAGTGAGCTGTCGGCGACAAATCGGAAACGCCCGCCATACTGCATATTCAACTTGTGGCGAAGACTCAGAAGACCGCGATTGAAATAGGCTTCGACGAATGGGTGCACTCGGATGTCATAGCGAGCCCCCTTGTGTTGGAGACAGAGGTCGATAACCTTATTGGTCAGTTCATCTTCGAGCATCAGCGTAGACTCGACCTTTCCCGTTCCTCCGCAACAGGGGCAAGACTCCATGGTATCCATGCGTTGCTCGGGACGCTGTCGCTGACGTGTGATTTGCATCAGACCGAGCTCGGTGATGGGGAGCACCTTGTGTGTCACCTTATCGTTCTGCATCAATTGATCCATGCGGTCGCGCAGCTTGGTACGGTTTTCCTTCTTGGCCATATCGATGAAATCGATCACAATGATCCCCCCCATATCCCGGAGACGAATCTGCCGTGCGATCTCTTCACAAGCTGCGAAATTGACCTCAAAGGCAGTCTCTTCTGGGGTCCCTGCGCGCTTAGCCCCACTCCCACTATTCACATCTATCACGTGAAAAGCTTCTGGATGCTGGATAATGAGATACGACCCCTTGTGGAACATGACCGTCTTACCCAACAAGCGCTTAATCTGCTTGGTAACGTCAAAATGGTCGAAGATGGGCACACGCTGTGCGTTATAGAACTTCACCTTTTCTACATTTTCTGGCGCAATAGTCGCCAAATAGTTTCGGAGTTCTTCATAGACTTGTCGACTATTGACCCAGATATTCGAGTAGCTCTCATTGAGGTTATCGCGCAACAGGGCTGCCGAGCTATTAAGCTCTCCGAGGATCAGTTGCGGCGTCATACTGGTATGCGAGAGCTGGATCAAGCAATTCTGCCACGTGTCGATGAGTGTCTGCAACTCTGCGTGTAGGATACTCGACTTCTTACCTTGTGCTGCGGTACGGATAATCACGCCAATCCCCTTCGGTACAATGCTCTGCACCAAGCGCTGCAGTCGCTGCGCCTCCTCGTGACTCTCTATCCTCGAGGAGAGGTGCACCTTATTCGCAAATGGCAACAACACCATATAGTGCCCCGCAATGGAGAGTAACCCCGTGAGTGTGGGACCTTTGTTAGAGTAAGGTTCACGTTCAATCTTCACAAGAATGTACTGCCCCACCTTGACATGGTTCGCTATCGGGTCATGCTTTCCGGGGAGCTTGGCAGCCTCTTCTGCAGAGGAGGGACCCTCCCATGCAAATTGCTCAAGAAGTTCAGCCCCCGTAGATTTTTTTCCACCCTTGAACACCTGTTTCACCTGTTGCACCATAAATGGGTAGTGCTGTCCAAGATCTTTCAGTGGTAAAAATCCCTGCTTCTTCGAACCGATGTCAACAAATGCGGCGTTGATATTCTCCTTTACCTTGCGCACCTGTCCCAAATATATATTCCCGACCGAGAAAAGTGACTTGCTATGCTGCGTGCGCATCTCGACCAGATTTCCATCCTCGAGAAGTGCAATCTGCGCCCCCCCCGAGACGGTATTAACGTCCACTATTAACTGTGAGTTCAAACCTAACCCTCCCAAATCGATCCGTCTTCGCAAAATTAGAGAATTCTCAACAAATAGGGGCTTTTTGTATAATCCCATACGCCGTTATACAAAATAGGGACGTGCTGTCGCGACGCCCCTACTATAAACAGACGATAATGAAAAAATAAGTAACGCGTGAATCAGCGACCTATGTGATCCAATCTCATCCCCACGCGCGCTCGCTCCCCACTAAACCGCCTTGCGTGAAATAGGCAGGGTCATGCAGCGCGCACCCCCTCCACCGCGTACCAGCTCGGCCGAGTGTACGGTCACCACGCACTTCTGGTACTCTGCAGGGTTTACCTTCCCTGTGGTCACATCCTCTGCTTTTAATACCGCGAACCCTGCTTGATCTAGCGCAGCAATCGTCGCGCGGTTACGATCGTACCCCAAGATCTTATGCGGCGCAAAAGCAAAGAAATTCGCACCACTATGATACTGCTCTCGCATCGCCCCCCGCAAAGTAGTACCACCTGCACAATAAATGGGTTTCACCCCAACCCCCAGTGCATTGAGCGCCTCCACGAGATTGTCTTCGTACCACGAGCTCACACCGCGCCCTGGCTCATAAAGAATATGAAGGGTACGAAGTTGTGGACTCTCCAACAGGGGTTTATAGGCCATGCAGTGCTCGGGACCTAGGAGTGTAAAGACCATATCCAGATGGATGAACGATCCTCGCTCTGTGGGCAACTCCTGTACTAGGATGTGCAAGGGCTTCTGCATCACGGGCTTCATTTGCTCGAGTAGGTACTCTATCCCCGTCATACTCGTACGCAAACCACAGCCAATCATCAAGATATCGTCTCGCACGATGTGTACGTCGCCACCCTCGATCTTCATATCCGCGGGGAGCGTGGTGGCGTAAGGGTTCATCAGCCCCTCGGCGTGCACACTCTTGGAGTGGTTGAAGATCGCCGCCATAATCGCCGCCTCGCCACGCCGCACATGATTGAGCATACGCCCGATCAGAGCTCGGTTATAGACGGAGATCGACGCATCGCGCATGAAGTAGAAATTGTAGAGTGGTGGGATGATATAGCGTTCCTCTACGTGTTCGTAGGCATCATGCCTCTTGGAGGGTAGCTGCACCCCCTCGAGGAGGGAGGTAGCCAGCTGGGCGGAGGGCAACTCACTCAACCACTCAAAACAATCATCTGGCACGCGCGGACTCCGGAACTTATTCAGAAGGTTCTTTCGTGCAGGTGCGTCGTCGAGTACCTCCACCAGGAGATCCTTCATTTCCAAAACGGTCGTCACGCGTTGCAAGGCTCCCTTGAAGAAGGCGTGTTCTGCGCGTGCATATTCTAGACTCAGGATATCGTTGTATAATGCTTCCTCGACCGTGTCGGGTGACATGTTCTCGACCTCGGCGCCTGGGGTATGTACCACCACACACTCCAACTCGCCGTACTCACTGTGAACATTTACATTGAAACGTGCCATGCTGTGCTGTATTCGTTCTACAAACCGAATTCTTTACGAATCGGGTCTACATAGTCTAGTCTTTCCCACCCAAAGAAAGTAGCCATCTGGGTGTATACTTCCCCGTCTCTTACCATTTCTACGGGGGCTTCGTAGCTCTTTCGCCCAAAGTGACCGTAAGTAGCCGTCGGGCGGAAAATAGGGTTCAGGAGTCCAAATCGCTCGACGATCTTGGCGGGTCGGAGGTCGAAAATTTCCGCCACTCGCTCGCTAATCTGTGCATCGGAATAGGCGATATGCTTCTTCCCACGCGTGGAAACCATCACACTCACGGGCTGTGCCACGCCGATCGCGTAGGCAACGTGCACCTCCGCCTCGTCCGCAACGCCAGCCGCCACGAGATTCTTTGCAATGTGACGCGCCGCATAGGCTGCCGAGCGGTCAACCTTCGAACTATCTTTGCCAGAGAAAGCCCCTCCACCGTGTGGACAACGCCCACCGTAGGTGTCTACGATTATCTTACGCCCCGTGAGCCCTGTGTCGCCATGCGGTCCACCAATCACAAACTTCCCCGTGGGGTTGACCAGCAGACGATATTCCCCTTGAAAAACGGCACGTTCCGTCTCTGTAAGACGATCAAGGACTCTGGGTAAGAGGATCTTATTCACATCCGATGCGATCTCTCTCTGCATCAGCGACTCGGATGAGAAATCATCATGCTGTGTAGAGATGACCAATGTTTCCAAACGTTGTGGTGTCCCCAGATCGTCATAACTCAGGGTGACCTGACTTTTGGCATCGGGACGGAGGTAGGTCATCTGACGCCCCTCGTGTCGAATCGCCTGCAACTCGGAAACCAATAGGTGCGCCAGACTGATGGGCAGCGGCATGTACTCCGCAGTCTCGCGGCACGCATAGCCCATCATCATCCCTTGGTCTCCAGCCCCCTGCTCGTCGGATGTAGCGCGTACAACGCCCTGATTGATGTCTGGCGACTGCTCATGAATCGTGGAGATGACCCCACAACTTCCTCCGTCAAACTTGTACTCGGTACGGGTATACCCGATATCGTTCACCACATTGCGTGCCGTCTGCTGCACATCCACATAACCCGATGTACGCACCTCGCCCGCCAAGACGACCAACCCAGTAGTAACGAGGGTCTCACATGCCACCTTAGCGTGCGGGTCGCGACGGAGAAACTCGTCAAGCAGAGCGTCAGAGATCTGATCAGCGACCTTGTCTGGATGTCCTTCCGAGACGCTCTCCGAGGTAAATAAATATCCCATTTTCAACTTCCTCCGTTCTTTATTAGGTTTACCCTACAAAAGTAAGAAATTTTCTAACGCCCGTCCCCTAGCCTTTTTTGAAAACACATCACATCCGCGTACCCTCCGTCGGTGCTACGCAACCATTGCTCTTTAACCCCGATCAAACGATAACCCGCAGAGAGAAAGAGCTTTTGTGAGGCAAGGTTGCTCGCCTGTATCTCCAGATAGAGCTGACGGAGGTGCATCCGTCGGTAAGCAAAAAGCTCCACAGTAGAGAGAATTTTTTTCCCCCATCCTTTCCCCTGCAAGTCAGAGGGATAGACGATCAGCCCCAACTCCGCTCGACGATGCAACCAATGCACTGAAAAAAAATCTACCACCCCCAGCGGAGTGGCGTCGCCAGCACGGCATGGGAGATAACGAAACTGCGTCTCAGTCGGGATTAGCGGCATGGCGCCCACCATATTCTCAAGCGTCGCCCGCGAAATGGGTCCCAACAGGGTACTAATATCCCACACGTGCGGATCGTTCTCCAAAGCGTAGAGAAACGAGAGATCTTCTGGCTCTGGGGCGCGCAGGATGATATCCGCTCCCACCCCCTGATATTCATACATAATGACTATATGTAAGGCATGTGTGGGTAAAGGTATAAAATATTCAGAACAAAGAAACGTTATCTTATTGTTAAAGTACTGCGAACCCCTTACTTTTGTTGGGGAAAGCCAAGGATGTGAGAACGAAGGACGAGAGTATGAAGGACGAGAGTATGAGCAAAAACTTTTTTGACATAGCGTGTGACTACGAGGGGAATATCCTCCTCGAAGGGGAGCTCCCCGCAGACGCTCTGGAATTGTTCCAACTGTGGTTGGAGGCAGCTATCCAAGCTGGTGAAAAAGCCCCCACATCGTTCGTATTATCCACGAGCTCCTTTGAAGGGAAATCCTCTAGCCGGATAGTGAACCTACGACATATCGACGAACAGGGGCTCTATTTCCTCACCCATTTTGAAAGCCGGAAGTGTCGCCAGATGTTACAGAACCCCTATGTATCTGGGGTTTTCTTTTGGCCCGACGCAGGAAGACAAGTTCGGTTTGAGGGGACGGTTTCGCGGATAGAGGACGAGGTCAGCAACCAGCTCTTTACCCACTGTGACGAACGACAGCAGTTGGCTGCTTGGTCCTTTCCACAAAGCCAGAACGTCCCCACGCGTAAATACCTAGAAACATTGATGGAGGACTTCCGCGAAGATTTCGGGACTTCCAAAAAGATCGCAAGGCCTACGAACTGGGGAGGGTATTGTATCCACCCACAGGTGTTCGAATTCTGGCAGGGACATCAAAACCTAATGCACGACCGACTGCAGTACACGCTCTTTAATGGGGCGTGGAAAATGGAGCGCCTTGCTCCGTGACCTTGCTCCCTGACGAGGTACACATTCCTAAAGCCCCCCCTTCCTCGCAACACTCCCCATTGAATCTCACAATCCCCTTACGCTGCGCTTGGTAGTGTGAGGGGATTTTTGATAGTGTCCCCCGCAAGCGGACGCCTAGAATCCCAGCAGCAGACGGACGTTTACACAACGTGCTGTCAGATAGTTCGGTACCGCTAGACGCGCAAAACCTCCTGTTTCCTTTGGCACAGTCACCCATAGCAATGAGGAGGTATTGGCTAGATCCAAGAGGTTCAGCACCTCGATCCCTACCGAAAACTCCCGCAACCAATTGATACGCTGCAACCAACGATCACAATGTTGCTCGGACTTGAAAACCTTCTCAAACCCCACATCGGCGCGTTTATAGGCAGGTAAGCGTCCTATCGTACCATACGGCGCACTTGGCGGCGTAAATGGTAGCCCCGAAGCGTAATGTCCCGTAATGTGGATACTGTACGAGGGGAGTCCTGGCAAGTAATCTTGTAAAAAGAACGAGAGTGCCAAACGCTGATCGGACGGCATCGGGAAATCGCCTCCCACCTCGGGACGAAGCGCTGCATCGCGTGGCGATCCTGTGAGTTGCATGGAAGCCTTGAGTAGGGAGAGACTCATCCACGATTCGGCACCCGGCACCAACTCGCCATGCACCTTGAGGTCGATACCTCGAATCATCCCCTCGGCTATATTTGCCGCCTCGTAACGCAAGGAGAGGTTCTCGACGGTGTAAGGGATGAGACTGGAGAGATTTTTCTGAAAAAGCTCCAATTGTACACGGAACGGATAGACGTAGGTGGGAAAGCTCCAGCGCCCCCCTAGCACGAAATGCAGTGCGCGTTGCGGTGCAAGGGTAGGATACAAGCTTCCACGGCGGTCACGCATCTCGCGATAAAATGGATATTGGTAGTAAAATCCTGTGGCAAAATAAGTGGACAAATTCGGGATCGCTTCTGGGGACATGGTAAACGCCAACCTAGGAGAGACCCGTGGCGTATCCCAGTTGACCTTGCCCGCATCGCGTGCCCGCCGTGTAGAGATACGCACCCCGCCGTCTATCTCCCAACGCACGTTCCAGAAATCATACTGGAGATGCAAGTGCCCATGCCCCGCCAAGTGCTGATACTCTAGCTCCCCCGCACTCCGCATCGACTGTCTGTCATCAAATGGCAATGCACGACGCGGCAGGGTATACCCCGCACTATCGATGACGTGCCACTCATTCAAGCGATGCGCAAGGGTATGATTTTTAGATTCGAGACCGAAACGGAGCACGTGATTACCAAACTCATAACGCGCCCCCAACTGTACGGCATTGACCCATGCATTGAACCTATTGCGTGCATGATCTAGCGTTCCTCCGATACCGAAACTCGCCAACGAGTCATTTATCTGAAGGTAAGACTTCTCGTCTGGGAGTAACTCCCCGAGCCAGTACTCTCCCAAAATGTCAAAAGACTCTGACTCGGCAGTGTGAAAGGTCGAAAGGGTCAAGCCAAGTTCCCAGTCAGTGGTTGGGCGAAAACGTAACGCCGTATTGGCAAAAGCAGTATTATAGAGATCCTCCTCCTTCCCCTCATAATAGACCATAAACGTACTATATCCACCAGAGAAAGAGGGGATATTGGTTGTCTTCTTTTTCGGGACAAAACGATACGCGTTTCGCGCGAGCCCCCAAACAAGCTCCCAAGAAAATGAAGAGGAGAGGTGATAATGGCACTTCCCCTGCAAATCAAAAAAGGAGGGCGAATAATCACCTCGTAAGTCCGAGGTATTGAGCAGCAACTGTGTGGTCTTGTAACGCAATCCGACCATCGCCCCCAGCTCCTTGGATGGAGTAGCCCCTTCGAGTAGAACCCGATTTTCCAGAAGTCCCAATTGGAATCTGGCAGCGGACTCGCGCGGGGTACGATACTGAATACTGAGCACGGACGACATCTTGTCGCCATAGTAAGCAGGGAATCCTCCGGCGGAAAAGGTTAACTTCTCCACCATGTCTGGATTGATCACCGAAAGCCCCTCTTGGTTTCCAGAGCGGATAAGTGTGGGACGATAGACCTCGATCCCGTCGATGTAGACAAGATTTTCATCAAAAGAGCCGCCACGCACCGAGTACTGCGAACTGAGCTCGTTCGAGGACTGGACCCCGGGGAGAGTCTTCACCAGGTTCTCGATCCCCAGCGAGGAGGAGCGCATGGTAGAGATCGTCTTCACGTCGATATGCTCTAGGGTAGCCATGCTACGCCGCTGCCCGATGACGGAAACCTGTTCGATGTGTGTGACCTGTTCGTCCAGTAAGATACTCATCGGCGGTAGGCGATCCTCAAAGGTCGCCACTACGGTATCTAGGGGCTCGTAGCCAATCGCCTCAAAACGAAGACCGACCTTTTGGCGCGCGGGCAGGGTAAGCTGAAACATCCCATTCCCGTCGGCTGTGGTACCTTTTCCCGTCTCCTTCACAATGATTTGCGCATTCGGTACGGGCTGCAGCTCCAATCCGAGCACTGATCCGCGCAAGACCACCTGGGCTCGCGCCCCACCTATTATCGACAAGAGGAAGAAAAGACAGCCATAAAAGCGCCACATATTCGCGTTATGAACGTAAAATGTCGTGTAACAAAGTTCGGTGGAGCAAATGGGTAGGCAAGCCCATCACCGTAGGGTATGCGCCGTCGATACGCGAGATCCCGACCCAACCGATCCACTCCTGAATGCCGTACGCCCCCGCCTTGTCTAGGGGAGGGGTGGAGGAGATGTAGTATTCAATCTCCTCAGGAGTCAGAGACGCCATGGTCACCCGCACGGTATCGGCCACCGTAACCTCCTGCTGCATACTCCGTAGACAGAAAGCGGAAATCACCGTGTGGGTTTGACCAGCGAGCAAGCCAAGGGTAGCTCTCGCCTGAGCGAGGTCTCTAGGTTTATCGAGTCGTTGCTCTCCGAGGAAAACTGCCGTATCTGCAGCCAAGACCAGCGCATCGCCACGCAGGGGTATTGCCATGGCCTTCTGACGCGCCACCTCGCACACCAACGCTTGCTGCGTAACCCGTGCGTCATGGCAAGAAGCCGCATACTGTGCAAAGACCTTTTTTTCATCAATCGAAGCCACTTCCACTCGGCACGACAAGCCCATGGCCTCCAAGAGTTGACGACGTCGCGGGGAGGCTGATGCCAAAATTAGATCTGGAAGAGTTCGATAGATCGTAGCAGGATGCATCGAGTCATAAAATCTGTACACAAGGTGGAGGTTACTGCACAAAGGTAGTACATTGCCTAGAAACCGAGCTACGAGGGCGATGACAAACTAAAACGGTGGCGCATACGTTAGAGATAAAGACGAAGGGCATGGCGCAACACCTTACCATCTCACCTTACCATCTCACCTTACCATCTTACACTAACATCTTACACTAACCTCTTACCGTGCCTTTCACGTTGCGCCCCCCTCCCCTTCGGTATACATTCTAAGCGACCTTCCCTAGATTATACCCACACGCAGGGGAGAGTCCTACACACGCACATGATCATGAAATACAACACACAGCTTCTGGACCCAGCGTCCTCGGACTTTCAGCCCTTCGACGTTATCCAAGACTTTCCCTACAACCCCTTTAGTTTTTTCAAAGGGCAGGGGTTACTTCTGGCCGTGGGAAATCGGGATCGTTCAAACGCCATGACCATCGGCTGGGGCAGCTTAGGCAATAGTTGGGTTTCGGGGAATGCGACCCTCACGGTGTACGTAACTCCGAAGCGTTATACGTACACGCTCCTCGAGCAAGCACGGTACTTCTCCGTCATGCGCTTTACCGAGGCACAGAGCGAGGTTTTGGATTACATGGGGAGTCACTCGGGACGGGATGGCGACAAGGCTGCGGCACTGGGGCTGCATACTCTGTACACCGAACGTGAGACGCCCTACTTTGCCGAGGCGAGCGAGGTCTACGAGTGTGAGCTGCTCTACCATGCGCCGCTTGCTCCCGCAGGGTTGGGCGCTGCACCTCGGCACTACTATGCCCAGCGCACCTCGGGCATCCACGTGCAATACACGGGACAGATCATCCAAGCCCTGCGTAAGATCTAGACAACGATCTAGGCAAGCTCGCATGCAAAGCCTAATCGTTTTTTTTGTGGGAAAAGCCTCTTGGTGAATAGAGCGGAGCTCCCCTGCCCCCCACTGGGATAGTGTGATACTGTCCTAGACAGGGTGTTACAGACTCCCTATTTCTCCGCCCAGCGCGCGGTTCTTATACACATAGTGCCTACTACCACTTCAGGAAATCCTAACGCTCTATTTTTACACGATAAGATAAATAATGGTGTAACGGAATAAAGAAATACGTATAGAGTATGGGCTATTTCAGGGTAGGTAATTTTACCTAATTTAGTGCGTGTAGAGCGCGTGTAGCGTACGTATAGCGTACGTGTAGCATTGGTGTACTCCTAGCATGCCTTGTTTGGGGATAAGGAATTAATGAAAGTATAAAGCGGCATTTCTCTGTTTTTCTCCCCAGTTTTTTCTCCCCCGTTGCAGTGATGCTTACACACTTTTTTAGGACAGTATCAAAATAGTGCCTCTTTTCAGGATGGTATCGGCAGTATCTTGTACCCCCGATCGAGTGCCTAGGATGGGATTTCCCCCTATATTACCTCAACAAAAAAGCCGCCCCATTTCTAGGACGGCGATAGCTCTCTCGTAGAGGTGCGTGGGCTTACTTTTTGGTTGCCTTTATATTGTCGGTGGTCTTAGTAACTCCACCACGTGTGACCTTGGTCACGATCTCAACCTCCTTTTTCTCTAGAGTGAATGTGAGGGAGAACTCCGCTACGTGCGTTCCTGGGGTAGCAACATAGGTTCCTTTTACGACACCCCCTTTATTTTCCTTGATAGCAAAGTCTATCGAATAGGGTTTGTTGTTCTCTTTCCCAGACATGGTAATCTTTTGCTCCGTGCCCTTCAGGTCAAAGGTCATATTTTCGGTTTCCTTCTTTTCAGTATCGAAATTCATCTTCTCGTTCTTCCCTTCGTATTTCCCCGTCAGCGCGGAGAGACGCACCCGTCCGTCAGGTAGGAGGTCACCCTCTGGCTTCTTCTCCTCTGGCTTTTGCGTTTCTTGCTTTTGTGGTTCCTTATTCACCTCCTTCTTCTTACAAGAAGTAAGGGTGACACTAGTGGTCAAAAAGGCTAACGATGCTAGAAGTATCAACCTGTGTATCCGCATGCTATCTATTTTTTTTAGTAAGACTATTGTACTGAAAGAATCACCACGCACTACGGGCGTATACTATTTTTCGTAGTAACGAATCGTACGCAGGATAATGTAGAGTTGTTCGTTGTTATGATAGAGGGTGCCCAGCGTCCAATTGCCATACTCGTCGGGTCGTGAGAGGACCAGTTTATAGGTTTCAAAAGGCTCGGTCTGTCCGACAGCGATACGTTTTTCCAAGATCTCTTGAGCCCCATAGGAAACCTCGGAGGTGTAATTGGCGTACGGGTTGTAGACGTTTCGGAAGATCTCTCCCCCCTTCTTGTCATAGGTATGCATTTCGAGCTCGGTCAGCTTCCCCTCCTCATGTACCTCTCGTTCTAGGACGCGTCCCTTGGAATCCACCTTGATCGTAGAGAGGTCGTAGACCGAATCGGTGGCACTCAGGTGCTGTTCCACCACGATACTATCGCCAGCGTAACGCATGACGTAGTAGAAAAGCTCTTTGTTGGCACGCAAATCCTTGGTGATGACCTTTTTAAGCTTCCCCCCCCATGAATCATATTCGTAATACTTTACGATGGGCTGCACGACCTGCTTTTCATCGCGACCGTGATAGTCAAAGAGCTCGGCTATCTGATTCTCTTTGTAGGTGGCGTAGGTCGCCATCTCGCCCATGGAATACTTCGAGCGCCAAGAGAGCCGATTCGCGTCGTCATACGCATAGATGGTACGATCTAGTGTCATGCCCGCAAAGACCTGGGTACGTTCGGACAGGTAGCCTTTTTCGGTAAAATTCATATACTGGAGCGAGAGCTTTCCATAGCTCATAAACCACGTGTCTGGGGCTGGGTTATCATTGAGCTCTTCTTGGATTTTCGGAAGGGAGTAGACGGGTAAATCCAGCTCCTCCGAACCTTTTTGTACCAACTGAAATGTGTTGGCATAGACCAGCTTTACCGGTCCGCTGAGACGGAAATCCGCTAGCCCAAGACGCTGGTCACGACGGAAGTCAAACGCGCTAGAAAGGAGTCCCACCCCCACCACGACAAAAAGAAATAAATACCTCATCACGACATCTATTGCACGGACTCCGTGTCCGTAAGTGGGTACAAAAGTAAGAAAAACGGCACACCCCACACCCCGAAGAGGTGTAGGATGCGCCGCGATAGGGATTCACACCCCCTCTGGTTTACCAGCCCAGACGGTACTGTACGCCACACGAGATCCAGCGTCCTGGCAGGGGTACATCGCCGATATCCACGCGTTGGGCATCAAAGAGGTTACTGCCTTCGACGAAGAGGTCGACCGCTGGCACGTGGCAGGTCACCCGCACGTCGAAGCTGATATGGGCAGGATAGCGCGTCTCCTTTTTTGTAGCAAAAGAGGTATACTTACCATCCCGCTGTGCATAGCGTAACGAGGAATGCAGGGTCACCCAGCGCGTACATGGGATCTCTGCACGGAGGGTAGCGAGATGCAAAAGGTTGTCGTATGCGTAGGATGCCCCCTTGCCCTCGGCCTTCTCCGAAAGATTCTTGCAGTAAGCATATGCGACACTCACATTCTTTAGGAAGGCGAGCGAGGGATAAACCGCAACCGCCAACTCGCCGCCCGCGGTATTGAGTTTCTTGTGATTCTCAGCACGCCACACCTGCGAGGTAGGAGACTCCTGTTGCCAGTCGATGATATTGTGTCCCATGCGATAAAATCCCGAGACGGAGGCACGTAGCCATTCCTGCTCGGAGCGGAGCCCCCCCTCAAGTGTCAATGCCTCCTCGGGGCGCAACTTCTCATTTCCGACGCGCGTGGGGGATTGGTAGTAAAGATCGGTAAACGTCGGGAGGCGATAGGCGCTATTTGCCGAAAGGCTCGCTTCTAGTGCTGGTAAGAGCTTGTAGCTGGCATCGGCTCCGTAGGCATACGCCAAACCATAGGCGGAATTCTGCGAGGTCATCCCCCCGAGATTGAGCGTGAGCGCGCCGAGATAGAATGTCTGCTCAAGAGCCGCCGTAAGGTTGAGGCGTTCGCCAGTATGATTGTAGCG
This sequence comes from uncultured Bacteroidia bacterium, assembly GCA_963543925.1. GTDB lineage: Bacteria > Bacteroidota > Bacteroidia > Bacteroidales > CAJPTX01 > Bacteroides_D. Next base: position 25,508 of record CAUUCP010000028.1, read on the forward strand.
TACCCCTGCCACCCCGGGGACTTGGCGCGAATGCTTGGTTTCTTTACCGAGGTTGGTACTCCAAATCTCGTCATAACGCGCCACGAGCGCGAGCTGAGTGCGCGAGAGACGGGTATTGTACCCCACACGTCCACGCACCGTAAAAAGCTGGGTTTGGTGGTAATTGTGCCCCTTGTACCACTTAGGAGCATTGTAACGGAAGAGTTGAAACCGATCGGTCAGGTGACGATAGACGGTGCTCGTCTCCCACTCCCAACGACCATAATATCCCAAATAGGAGAGGGTGGCAAGGTTCGTCTTCAGGGCTTCGAACTGGTCTGGGAATTTGGGACTATAAAACGCCTGTGCGCCAAACTCCTTGGCAAGGTGTGCTAATTGCACCCGTACTACGCCGCGTCGCAAATCGATCTGTGAGGAGAGGTAACCATTGTACAGGACATGGTCTGTATTGGTCGTATACCCATCCGAGCTACTGCCCGCCACGTAGCCCATCATCGAAAGATTGTCGTAACGGTGGGCAGCCCCAGCAAAGATATCTCGTAAACCGAACTGCCCCGCCTTTGCAGAAAAGAGCAAGTGGGTAGAGTCTGCCCTACGCGGTACCATATTAATTGCTCCCGAGTAAGCCCCCGGGGCATAGATCCGCGCACCAGGTCCGGAGAGGAGTTCGAGACGTCCCATCGCCTCGGGGCGCAAGGGAAGGGTAAGGCTGTGGTGTCCCGTCTGCGCGTCGGTGATATCAAGACCGTCCACCATCACGAGCACTTGATCGAAACCACCCCCTCGGATACTCAAATCGGCCTGCATCCCCAGCGGCCCTCGCTGACGGACATCCACACCAGGGAGGATATCCAAGGCCTGTTGTGCGGAAGAACCTCCCGAGTAGAAGAGTTCCTCTGCCCCGAGCCTCTGTACCGATGCCCGTGGAACCTGCGCCAGTGCCTGCTGTCGGACTGTGGCCACAAGGACGGAATCTATTTCAGCATGATAGGCATTCAGGGTTGCTGGGTCTTGTGCAAAAGCTCGTTGACCGAAAGAGATCAGGAGGTACACCACTGGCAGCACGCCAATCCGCACGACATGTCCAATGGAATGAAAGGCCGCAAAAGCCGTACGCGACCACCGACGGAAACTGGACACCCGTTCCCAAACAAACCATACTCGTTTCATAAAAGTATAAAGATTTAGGATCTGCATCTCAGCAGATCGTTATGAGCACAAAGGTAGGCGAACTCGCCAAAAGGGTAGGCGGGGGGATACTGTGGCTTTCCGCCATAAAGCGTGTGTAAGAGCTGGTACTGTTCACAAGCGTGGATACTGTCCTAAACAGGGTGTAAAGAAGCTACCTATCTTCAGGTCTACCACTGTTTTTTACACGTATAGTGTCTACTACCACTTCAGGAAATCCTAAAGCTCTATTTTTATACGACAAACTAAATAATAACGTAACGGAATAAAGAAATATGTATAGAATATGGGCTATTTTGGGGTAGGTAATTTTACCTAATTTGCGGCGTGTAGCAGGCGTGTAGCAGCGGTGTAGCAGCGGTGTAGCAGCGGTGTACCCCTAGCATGCCTTGTTTTGGGGATAAGGAATTGAGAAAAACATAAAGCGGCATTTTCCTATTTTTCTCCCCAGCTGCTGTGATGCTTACACACTTTTTTAGGACAGTATCCTGATTTCGCTTTGTGGAATTTGGGCTACCTTTGCACGAAGAGTATGGGTCAATAGGTTCTATTGAGCGAAGGAAAAAGATGGCAGTAGAAAAAGAAATGCAAAAGACGGGGACACGCGATACCAAGTATGTCTTCGTGACGGGTGGGGTAGCTTCCTCGTTAGGCAAGGGGATCATCTCCGCATCGCTAGGGAAGCTCTTACAGAGCCGTGGCTATCGTGTCACCATTCAGAAGCTCGACCCGTACATCAATATAGACCCTGGTACTCTGAATCCTTATGAACACGGCGAGTGTTTTGTGACGGATGATGGGGCGGAAACCGACCTCGACTTGGGACACTATGAGCGGTTTCTCAATCTCCCTACCACGCGTGCCAATAGCGTTACCACGGGGCAGATTTACCAGCACGTCATCAACAAAGAGCGTCGTGGGGACTATCTTGGGAAGACGGTACAGGTCATCCCTCATATTACGGACGAGATCAAGCGTCGTATCCTCTCGCTAGGGGTGAAGGGACTTTATGATGTGGTGATTATCGAGATTGGCGGTACGGTGGGCGATATAGAATCGTTGCCCTACATCGAGTCGGTACGTCAACTGAAGTGGGATCTTGGTGCGCACAATACGGTTTTTATCCATCTCACGCTAGTTCCCTTCTTGGCAGCATCGGGGGAGTTGAAGACCAAGCCTACGCAGCACTCGGTCAAGGAGCTGTTGGAGAATGGGATTCAACCCGACATTCTGGTACTCCGTACCGAGTATAACCTTTCAAAGGATTTGCGTTCAAAGGTAGCGTTGTTCTGCAATGTGAAGTCAGAGGACGTGATTCAGTCCATCGACGTTCCCACGATTTACGAAGTCCCTCTGGTGATGAAAGCTGAGGGGCTTGACCGCTCGGTGCTCAAAAAGCTGAATCTCCCCGAAGGAGAAGAGCCACGTCTAGAGTCTTGGCACGACTTTATCGAGCGTTTTCATCACCCGCGTGCTACGGTGCGCATCGCCTTGGTAGGGAAGTACGTCGCCCTACACGATGCTTATAAATCTATTTATGAGTCGCTGACCCATGCTGGAGCAGCCAACTCGGTGCGGGTGGATATTACGGCAGTGGCATCCGACACGCTTACGGCGAGCAACTGTGAGGAGACACTTGCGGGGTTCGATGGTATACTTGTCGCCCCAGGCTTCGGACACCGGGGGATCTCGGGCAAGATAGAGGCGATCCGTTATGCCCGCGAACACAACATTCCGTTTTTTGGGATCTGTCTTGGGATGCAGTGTGCGGTGATAGAGTTTGCGCGCCACGTGGCGGGTTTACCTGCTGCGACCTCTCGGGAGTGGGATCGTGCCACGCAGTGTGCAGTGATCGACCTGATGGAGGCGCAGAAGGGGATTACGGAGATGGGAGGTACCATGCGCCTCGGGGGGTATGCTTGTCGTCTCGTGGCGGGGAGTCATGCTGCGGAGGCGTACGGAAAACTTGATATCCGCGAGCGTCACCGTCACCGGTACGAGTTCAATGATCAGTACCTTGGTACGATGGAGGCGCATGGGATGGCGATAACGGGGCGTAACCCAGAAACGAATCTAGTGGAGATCGTCGAGCTCCCCGCGCATCCGTGGTTTGTGGGGGTACAGTTCCACCCAGAGTATCAGAGCCGTGTAGAGTCTCCACATCCTCTTTTTGTAGGCTTTGTCAAGGCAGCCCTACAACAGGCACAGGCGACCCCAGCCCCTGAGGGGAAATAAGCGATTTTTCTCACCTCTAGCTACAGACTGGGTGTAGGGCACGTGTCGGTGGTAGGGTGAACGTTTCTATACCGCGTACAAGGATACAAAACGAATTTATGGATAAGAAGACAATTATCGGACTGGTGCTGATCTTCGCGATTGTGATGGGATTTTCCTACTTCAATCGCCCGAGTGAAGAAGAGGTAGCACGTTACCAAGCACAACGGGACTCAATCGCCCAAGTGGAAGCTGCTGCCGAAGCGGAGCGCCTTGCGACCGAACGGCAACGGGCTGCCACGCAAGATAGCTTGCATGGACAGGATGCGGCGATTCTAGCGCCGCAAGGCACGTTCCAAGCCACCGTGGAGGAGCGAACCTTGCGCTTTGGTAATGATAAACTGGCGCTCACCTTTCACACCCGTGGGGCGTATCCGCGTACCGTACAGGTCAGGGGATATAAGACCTATCACGGCGATTCGCTTTTCCTGTATAAAGATGAGCCTGCAAGCCGCCTCGGGTTGCAATTCTTTGCTCGGAATGCGAGTATAGAGACCGCCAACGAGCTCTTTGTTTGTACCGACGAGTCGCATCTACTTGCTTCGCAACCAGGCGATACGGCACGGGTGGTTTTCCGCTTGCCTGCGGTAGATAGTGTGGGGTATCTAGAGTACGAATATTCTCTCCCCTATGGGAGTTACGCAGTGGGGTGGAAGGTACGTTTTGTCAATCTAGACGCACAGCTTGGAGGGGCGACTCGCTACGTAGATCTTCGCTGGACGATGCGTAGTCCGCAACAAGAGAAGGGGGCGAAGAAGGAGCTGGAATATACCACCGCAGCTTACTATACCTCCAATGGAGAGTATGAACAACTCACCCCTTCGGACAAGGAGGTCGAGGAGAAGATCACGACCAAGGTGGCATGGGTAGCCTACAAAGAGCAGTTCTTCTCCGCTATCTTGCGTAACGCCGATAGTTTTGAACAAACGGATCTGAAGGTGAATATTTCTGACGGCGAGGGTTACTTACGTCAATTCGATGGGACGTACCTCCTCCCCTTTGCAGGTGGTAAGAACGACACGTATAACCTAGAATTTTACTACGGACCGAACCTCTACAAGACGCTCGCCTCCTACGAACAAGGGTATGAGGAGGTTGTGCCCCTCGGTGGGTGGCTCATAGGTTGGGTGAATAAGTACGTAGTGATCAATGTATTCTACTGGCTCAGTAAGTACATCTCGAATTACGGGATTATTATCTTGCTCTTGACTATCCTGATCAAGATTCTTATCTTCCCCTTGACTTTCAAATCCTATGTCTCGCAGGCAAAGATGCGTCTCTTGAAACCGATGGTGGATGAGATCAATGCGAAGTATTCGCGTAAGGAGGATGCGACCAAGAAGGGACAAGCCACTATGGAGTTGTACAAGCGAGCGGGAGCAAATCCCTTAGGCGGGTGTTTACCTATCTTGATTCAGTTCCCGATCCTGATAGCGATGTTTCGTTTTTTCCCAGCATCGTTTGAGTTGCGACAGGAGAGTTTCCTGTGGGCAGATGACCTTTCGAGCTATGATGCGATAGTGAACCTCCCCTTCTCGATCCCCTTCTATGGCGATCACGTGAGTTTGTTTACCCTTCTGATGGCGGCGGCGCTCTTCATCTCTTCGCAGATGAACTATAAGCTTACGAACAATGCACAGGCGCAGATGCCGGGGATGAAGTTTATGATGCTCTATATGATGCCAGTCATGATGCTCTTCTGGTTCAACGATTATTCGTCGGGATTGAGTTATTACTACTTCCTAGCCACGTTGATCACCATTGGTCAGACCTATCTTATCCGTTTCGCTGTCAATGAGAAGAAGATGCTCGCGCGCTTGCATCAGAACGCGAGTCGTCCGCAAAAGAAGTCAGGCTTTATGCAACGTCTCCAAGAAATGCAGAAAGAGCAGGCGAAGCGTGCCAATCGTCAACGTTAGTTACGCTCCCTTGACTTTATAGAGCGTCAAGGATTGTCCTTTCCTCTGAAATCGCATCGCCCACCCACGTTCCCTCCCCGCTTGTACATTGCGGTGTAGGATGATGTGGGTGGGCGATACGATTTTTACGGTTCCCCCTCTGGGAGAAAAGCGCTCGCCTGACAATGCACCACGAGCGGTCTAGTCTGATGGACTTATAAGCGCTGGGTGATAGGGATGCCGCTGGAATGGGTAAATGAACCACAAATGAACCATCTTTTCAGTCCAAAACGCCGTAATACGTTGATTGTGAGGATGGGGATGAGTAGGGAAATGAACCACAAATGAACCACAAGCGGCTCATTGTTCTAGTCCGATGGACTTATAAGCGCTGGGTTATAGAAGAGCCTCCTGTCGCCCCCCTACCAGTACGCACAATACAGCGGAGGAACAGAGATCGCCCCTCCTAGAACCTCACCAAAGTCCAATAACGCCCACCGCGCGGACGATAGTAAACCAGATGGTGATACTCGTTACGCGTCTCGGCACTATTCCCTTCGGCAAACTGCCCATCAGCTACATAGCGATAGCTGTAGACGCCTTGCTTCAGGTAGAAGCTCGCTTCGTACGCACCTCGTTCTTCGGAATAGCGCATGGGCAGGGTACGCCCCCCGATCTCTAGCACCACACGCTGTCCTGCGGGTCCCTCCAACGTAAAGTAGACCCAAGTATACTCGGCTTCCAAGGGAAAATACTTACCCCCCGTGGGGCGTAGCCTATCCAACGTATACCCTTCGACACACCACCCCTTAAGATCGGCACGCGACGTCGCATGTTCTCGCTCCCGTCCAGGAAAAGTGAAACGGTCTGGGAGCACCTCCGCATGATACGCTCCTTCGCGAAAAAGAAGTGAACGCACGCCCTGCCCTGGAGTACGAAGACTCTGTAAATCCAATACATGCCAGTGGTCACCGCCAGCAAATCGTCCGGTATCTTGTCCCCCATAGAGGAGTCCGGTCGCCCCCTCCCAGCTGTGACGTGGTAGCTCCTGCCATCGCGCATTGTTCCATCCCTGCCCTACGAAGACTCGCAAGTCACGCGGATCGAGGAGTCTCCCCAGTTTTTCAACGTCGAGGTGTGCCCAGAGGTGTTGGTGGGTGAGTCGTTTCGCCCCAGCCACATCTCGTTGTTCGAGGGTTACGCGCACGAGCGGCTCTGACAGGGCAAATTCGCGCCGAAGCAGTACTTGTTGTTCATTATATCCATCCCTTACCTCTATCGCGTAATTTCCCCCTAATTTGAGCGATATATCGTTATTGGGTAAGCGCAGCGTGTAGTGCAGATAGGGCTGTACCGTCCCCTGCGAACGTTCGGGTGCAGGAAAGGTGTTTTCTTCAAAGCCAGTAAGGTAATCGGACGAGATGAGATCCGAGGGGCGTCCCTCTGGTGTACAATGCACAATACGGTAGACGGGGCTGATGGGGGTATCGCCCAAGTAGTCAAAGGTGAGCTCTAGATAGAGGTGACCATGCAGCGGGATGATGGGGGGCGCACTCTGTCGGTCTTGCTTGCCCGCCTCTTGTGGTAAAAAGGTTACTGCGCCCAGTTCGGGCGCGGTGTATTCGGGGTCACCCTCGGTCGTCGGAAATTGTCCGTAAACAACCCTCACTCCGAAAAGGAGGAATAGGAAGACAAAACACCGTACTTTCATCGGCTTGTTCTTGTTGTACAAAAGTATCCTATTTCTGCTATTTCTCTTCTTGTGCTAACTTTGTACAGTAAAAACGTAGAACCGACGAGATGGTGCGTAATTTCAGAGAGTTACTCCACGGCATCCGTGCCTTTGCTTTTGATGTAGATGGCGTGTGTACCAACAATACCGTACTTATCAGCGAGACGGGTCTTTTACTCCGCAACTCCAACACGCGGGATGGGTATGCAATCCATGCGGCGGTACGCAACCACTTTCCCGTGGCCATCATCACTGGCGGACGCACCGAGAGTGTAGCCTCTCGCTTCAGGGCTCTTGGCGTACAGGACGTCTTTCTCGCCGTTGCAGACAAGACGGTTGCTTTTCAAGAGTTCTTGCTCATCCATGACCTCAAGGCGGAGGAGGTACTCTATATGGGGGACGATTGGCCCGACTACGATGTGCTCAAACTATGCGGTTTGCCGACCTGTCCCGCGGATGCGGCGCCAGAGATACAGAGTATTTGCCACTATATCTCCCCGTACCGTGGCGGTGAGGGGTGTGTACGCGATGTGATAGAGCAGGTGCTCAAAGTGCACGGATGCTGGGGTAAGTTGGAAAGTGCTGGACAGTAGAGGGATGCTGCAGAGTGCCTTGTGGTTCATACGCTTGATGCGTCCCGCCCATCAAGCTGCTCTGGTAGTCATCTTCCTAGGGGTGCGCTACGGTATTGTACGCCCGTGGCTGCAGATGCACTACCTAGAAGACCCACTCCCAGAGTATCAATTTGTCCTTGCACTGCTAGGGAGCTTGTTGCTCTGTTGTGCAGCCGTACTGATCAATGACTATTTCGACTGGCAAGACGACCGTCTGGCACGTCCCGAGGATGTGATCGTGGGGCGTCACCTTTCTCGCCGTACCATCATAGTGTGGCATGGCGTGCTGACGGTACTGGGGCTTCTACCGCTGTGCTATCTCTCATTGGTATGGGGGAATCTTTACCTGCTCTTCCTTTTTCCTTTCGGCGCAAGGGTATTGTGGTATTATTCCAAGCTCTACAAACAACGGCTCATCTACTCAATCCCGCTCCTCTTTCTTTTTCTACTTTCAGTCCCCCTCTTGCCGCTCCTTTTTGAGTTCTTAGCGATTAACCGCTCTCTTTGGCAAATCTTGTCGGTGAATAATCTCTCAGTATTGGGTTTCTTGGTAAGTGGAGGTTTCTACGCCCTGCTCATCGCGCTCCTAGGGCTTACACGCGCCTTTGAGAAGCAGATCCGTTACTATGCACAGCGCACCTCTTTTCGTACCGAAACGCTCCCCGATCGCCTCGGTCTGCAGTCGGCAAAGATGGTGGTACTATCCTTGAAGCTCCTTCTCTTCTTACTCCTGTTTGTTATCGGCGTCTATTTCTATGGGATCGCCCCCAACGCCCAAGCGGGACTCATTCCACTCCTATACCTTGGTCTCTTCGTTGGGATGCCGCTCTTGCTCTCTACCATACTGGGAGTACTCCCTGCGGAGCAGATGCCACGCTGGGCACGCTTTTTCACCACCACGACCTCGCTCTTCGTAATCCTACTCCCCCTACTATTGGGGTGGTTCTAGAAGGTTATTAACAGTCGACGCCCCCCCTCGCCATACACCGTACCCTCGCTCTTCTTGGATACTGTCCTAAATAAAGGGGGGGAGTATGATTGACAGCCACCGCCCCTACCCCGCCATACACCGTACCCTCGCTCTTCCTGGATACTGTCCTAAAAAAGGATACTGTCCTAAAAAAGTGTGTAAGCTCCACTTTTAGTAACTTGGTGTTGA
>CAUUCP010000029.1:0-31535 GCA_963543925.1 uncultured Bacteroidia bacterium
GCCTCGCCCTTGTCGTCTGTGGTGAGTGGCGTGGTAGCCTCTTCGCCCGTAGCCTTATTCTTTACCACAATCTGTGCACCTACGAGCGGCTCAGCGCCTTTCTTCACGGTAAACGATACATGTTGCAACTCGTTGCTGAGCATTGACACCTCTATCGTTTTTTCCTCTTTGTCTACGACCAAATCCTGAGCAGAGAGTGGGGCACAGTCCGCGGCAGTCACCTCGTAGGTATAGTTTTCGGGGAAGAGATCGCAACTAGCCCCTCCGTCAGAACTGGTCGTGAGGAGTGCTATTTCTATGGAAGTCGTCTTGTGTTTCACAACAATTTTAGCCCCTACGACAGGCTTGTTATCCTTCTTCACGGTAAAGAGGAGGTGTGTCGGGGTACTAACTTCCATGGTGACGTCTACTTGCTTTGCATCTTCGCCGACGCTCAACGTACCGATCTTGGTAGCATGCCCCTCGGCAGTCACCATGTAATTGTAGGAACCTGCTGTGAGTAGTAGTTCCGCCTTTCCTTCGAAGTCGGCAACCTTTAGGTCAACACTCTTTTCCCCATTAAATATAGTAATCACAGCTCCGACAAGAGGAGCTTCCCCGACCTTCACGATAAAGTTTACAGAAGAGAATTGGGTCGCAGCAATCGTCCATCCATACCACTTTCCATCTTCTGGAGTTCCGTCCTGCGCAGCAGCATACTTATTCTTGATTTCAAGGAACTTCTCTTTGCTTACAGCGAGGGTGAGTGTCCGTAGCTCGGGCTTGCTAGCAAATGGGTTCTTATCCTCTTCGATAACAGGGAGCTTCTCGCCTAGAGTAAGTGAGGCTAGTTTGCTACACCCTTCGAAGGCCGCCTCGTCGATTCTGTTGAGCTTTACAGCCACAAGGGAGTCGAGTTCCGTGCATTGGAAAAAGGCTTGCTTTTCTACCCCCTCTAGCGATGGGAGTATGAGAGTGGTAATCCCCGTACAGTGTGCAAAGGCTCTTTCTCCTAAATTATTCAGCATAGCGAAATTCACCTTTGTGAGGGAAGTACACCCGTTCAGCGCATAGGAACCAAGGGATTGGAGTCTTGGCGCATAGAAGTTTTTCAAGTTCTTGCAACCGTAGAGCGCGTATTCTCCGATGGTTTCGACCTTGGGTAGCGACAAGGTTTCTATTTTCTCGAATCCCTTGTATTCGTTGGACTCCTCGTTTTCTGGGTCTTTGATGATGCGCGTACAGAAGGCGAGGTTACCGACCTTGGTCACAGCAGGGAGTTGGATTGTTTTCAATTCTGCGCAACCATTGAAGCAGAGTTCTGCGACCTCTTTCAGTTTGGGGAGGTTGATATTCTCCAACATCTTCGAATTCGCAAACGCCCCAGAGCCGACGGTCGTGAGGGCAGGGAGGGCAATCTCCGAGAGGGCATCGCAACCTTGGAAGGCTTCGTCGGCAATATTCTCGCAACACGGGAGCGCGAGAGAGGTGATAGCCTTGCATCCGTCGAAAGCATTTTTACCGATGTAGGTCAGCTGTGGACAGTCGACCTTTTCAAGAGCGTGACAGTTCTTGAAAGCGGCATCGTTAATCGATGTGATCTTATCGGCAAAGGGCACCTCCTTGAGGGCGGTACAGCCGTTAAAGAGGTCGGCAGGGATTTCGGTAAGCTTGGGTAGGTTGTTGACATTCTCGAGAGCCTTGCATCCCATGAAAGCGCCCTTGGGAACGCCAGTTGCTTTCAGTTTTGGGAGGATGATCTCCTTGAGGCTCTCACACTTGGAGAATACATTCTGTCCCAGTTCTTCTACGTCCGGGCATTCAACCTTTTCAAGAGCCTTAGCTTCTTCAAAAGCTCTTTCTGTAATACGCTTGATCTTAGGAATTCGCACGTATTTGAGATGAGCGCTTGCTATGCCGACCTCGGCAGTTTTGGTCTTGTCTATAATGACCATATCCCCAGGCATGGCACCGATGCGTACGGCATCGTTTATGACGAAGCTTTCCAATTGATCTGTTCCAGAGATGAAGTTCTTGAGATTCGTCCACTCGCCAGTTCCGAAGACCCCAGAAGTGACTTCAATAGAGGTCACCGCCGAGAGATCGGGCGATGTATTGTCAGTATAGCCTGCATTTTCGATAGCCAATTTCAAAGTAGTTCCTGTTCCCGTTTTTTTCCCGTTCACGGTTACAGTCATCTGGCTTACCTCGTACTCTACGGAGATGGTCACGGCGCAGTCAGGCATATCGAAGGTACAGTCGTCGATAGAGATGTCGTGCTGTTGGGTATCGCCCGCCTTGGTGTAGTAAATTCTCTTTTCTATGAACCCATTATGCGCATTAACTGTAAGCTTGACCTTGTCTCCAGCCACGGCGCGTTCGGGTACGGAGATCGTACCGTGCTCAGTAGTGCCAATGGTAATTTCATAGGAAATTTTATCAAGAACCTTCCAACCGAAGAAGAGATTGTCTGTCGCATTACCGTCAGCCTTGCTCTCTTTATAGCGCTTAGCGGCTTGGGTGAGGGCATCGCCTGTGAGGGGTGTACCGTCCTTGTCCACCAAGACAATCGAACGTTCCTCTGGCAACTCGTCAAAGGAATTAGAGACCCCCTCTTTTGTGAAAACCACGGGGGGATACTCTCCGAGGTAGAGCGTCGTCAGTCTCTTACATCCCGCGAAGGCGTTTTCCTCAATCGTGTGTAAACGGGGGAATTTCAGCGATTCGATCGATTCGCACCCCATGAGTCCTTCTTTATCGATACGCTCGAGTAATGGGGCTTCTAGGGTCTTTAATGCTGGGTTATTCTTCAGTGCGCTAACCCCAAATTGTTTCGTATCGGGGAGGATTGCCTTCTGTAAATGCGAGAGTTGTGCTAGTGCAGCATTTTCAATCTTGGGAAGCTTGTGCAAGTTAATTTCTCTCGTAGTTCCTGGGAGCGTGCTCCCATTCCCGTTTGTTTGCAAGGCATGCGACGATACTCCAGCGCCGACGGTGATGGAGTGTATATTCATGTAAGCGTTATCAAATCCCTGCCCCGTTACGTTGAACTGCTTAGAGAACTGGATGTAGCTTGTGGCAGTAAAAGCACCCTCCTTTACTTCCACACCTATGACTTTAGTGCGGTACTTGTCGTCGTGAATAGACCCAGTGGATCCCATCTCATGATCGACCTGCGCGAGGATGTCTTTCATCATATTCCCAGTAAAATCATGAGTAACGGTCGTGTTCTCGTCCTTTTGCGATGTAAATGTGACCTTTATCTTGTTGTCGACAAAGGAAGCTAGTAGATACACGTCGGACTTCGGCATGACGAAGGTCATGTTCTCCTTGTTGAATGGGACTGGTACATTTCCTGGAGTTTGGAAGATTTTTACGGATTCGAGGTCGAGCATATACTGTTTTTTAATCTCGCCCGAGGTTCCCGCACTACCTCCTCCACTACCAGATTGCGCACTATCAGTCTCTTCTCCAGGGATTGGGATCAATGTTACGAGATCGCCTTCGCTAGGATTCTCGTCAGAGACCTCCACTTCTCCTTGAGCTGTAGGTGATGGTAGGGCAATGTTGAACGTCTTACTTCCTTCAAAATAGAGTCCCTGCCACTTTCCGTTGGTATTATTACTTGCGAGGTAAGCCGCCTTAGCGCTAGCAAACTCCGCTGGAGTGAGGGCAGTTCCATCCTCATGTACCAGCTTTACCACGCAGTCCCCGATATGCTCTTTCCAATGTACCGCATCGATGGTAACTACTGGAGGGGTTGCCCCGAGTATGAGTAATTCCAAATCACCTTGATTCTCGGTAAAGTTACTAGACCCGATCTTCTTGCAACGCGGCATTGAAACTGTTGTCAATGGCTTTTTTCCAGCATCTATGTAACAGAAGACATTCATACCAATTTCCTCTACGTCGAGGAGGTAGAGTTCCTTCAACGCTTTGAACACATTCTTAAGCACCCCCTCGGGTATCATCTTGACCTTGCAGAAGGTCAGTTTTTCCAAGATAGGGAAGTTAAAAAACGACGTATTGTAAGCCGCCCCCTTGAACTCCCCTACGGAGTTTACCGAGGAGGTGATTTCCAATTCGGTAAGTTTTTGGAAGGCTAGGGAGTTGTCCTTGACCCAATTCCAGTCGTCAGAGGTGATGTCACCAGCGTTGATGACCAGCTTGGTAATATTCTCCTTGACCTCTTTCTTACTCAAGACATCCTTTAGGGACGCTTGATTAGAAAAGGGAGTTTCAGTGCCTTCCTTGGTATAGATGCCACCGAGCCCCTCTGCCCAGCCGCGATGCGAAAGCGCAAGAAGGCAACACAGGCCGAGCGCTAGCGATATGATTGTTCTTTTCATATATCCACGTTTTTATACGAACTTCATTCATTACAAAGAGAATGGGGTGTGTCAGTGCTACGTTCCTCGCCGCTTCTAGCGAAAGAATGTACTCTGCCACACCCCATCCTTCTCAATCGTTACTACTACTTTTTCACCAGTTTGAGTACTTGCTCAGCCCCCTTGTTTGTGGTCAGGCGTAGGAAGTAGATGCCTGGGACGAGCGTCTGGGTATTTACCGATACCTCCTGCTCGCAATATCCTGCGAGACAACGATTGCCCAAGGCATCAAAAAGCGCGTAATACAAGCCGTTCTGCACGTCATGCGCTGCGATACGGAGCTCGTTCGTAAAGGGGTTGGGGTAGACGCGTACGCTGGCAAGCTGTGCATCGATTACCGCCCCAGATATTTCCTTCTTGAACGTTGCTGTAAAGGTGACATCCGCAGCGAGGGGATAGGTCACGGTCACGCTTCCCTTCTTCTCCTCGGCGAGCTTGGTTTCCTTTCCATCTACGGTTGCTACGAGGGTTGCGAGCATGTAGCCCTCAGCAGGCGTTGCGATGAGCGTGAGCTCGGTACTAGCGGCGAGCTTAGCGCCCGTAGCGACCTTGTCTGTCCCATTCTTCACCTCCAACGCACCATTCTCAGGCGTAGCGTAAGTGATGGTGTACAGCGTAACAGGGAGCGCCTCGAACTCTACCACGAAGGTGACGTTTGCCTCGAGCTTGTAGGTAGCAGAGAAGGTCTTGTCTGTCGTGTTCGCCGTGAGGTCGAGTGTCTTATCCTCCTGCCCATCTACTTTTGCTACGGCGCTCTTTACCTTGTAACCCTCGGCTGGAGTGAGGATCAGCGTGAGGTTCGTGTTCTTGTCAACCTTCGCGCCCGTGATCACATCCGCCGTGCCGTTCTTTACAACCACTGTACCGTTTTCGGGCTTAGCGGTATAGGTCACGGTGAACTTGGTAGCAGGGATCGCCTCGAACTCTACCACGAAAGTGACGTTTGCCTCGAGCTTGTAGGTAGCAGAGAAGGTCTTGTCGGTCGTGTTCGCAGTAAGGTCGAGTGTTTTATCCTCCTGCCCCTCTACCTTTGCTACGGCGCTCTTTACCTTGTAACCCTCGGCTGGAGTGAGGATCAGCGTGAGGTTCGTGTTCTTGTCAACCTTCGAGCCCGTGACCACATCCTCCGTGCCATTCTTTACAGCCACTGTACCGTTTTCGGGCTTAGCGGTGTAGGTCACGGTAAACTTGGAGACAAGGTTCTCGATAGCCTCAAACTCTACCTCGAAAGTTACGTTTGCCTCGAGCCCGTAGTTAGCAGCGAAGGTCTTGTCTGCTGTATTTTCAGAGAGATGGAGCTTGGTGTCACTCTTCCCCTCTACCTTTGCTACGGCACTCTTTACCTTGTACCCCTTGGTTGGAGTGAGGATTATAGAGAGGAGCGTATTCTCTTCTACCTGATCCCCCGAGGCTACGACCGTTGCACCGTTCTTTACTACCACTGTACCGTTGGCAGGCGCAGCAGTGTAAGTAACTGTGTACTTGGTAGCAGGAATTGGTTCAAACTCTACCACGAATTCGACATCTGCCTTGAGGGAATAAGGCACCATAACGGGTTGTGTACTCCCCTTCGTGGTTGTTGCGAGATCGTTTTCCGCTCCATTTACCACAGCGACAAACTTACGAAGTCTGTAACCTGCGGTTGGCGTAGCCGTCAGAGATAACGAGGTGTTTTCTGCGAGCTTTATCCCCGAATTGATAGTAGTAGTTCCAGTAGCTACGACCAGTTTGCCGTACGAACCATCAGTGGGTACCGTTTTATAAGTAACTGTGTACTTTGTCGCCCCACCCGTGGTAGCTGTTTTGAAGGTAGCTGTGAAGGTAACATTCCCCACGAGGGTGTATTTTGTTGTCGTTTCTTGCGACTCTCCTTGGAGGAGAAGTAGATCATTCGTAACCCCATCCACATGTGCAGTGAGCTTATCGAGCTCATAACCAGATTCGGGTTTAACGACCACGGTAAGTTCAGTATTCGCGTCGAGCGACGTCCCCGTCGAAACGACATTCCCCGTAGCATTCTTCACCACCAGCGATCCGTTATCAGGCGCAGTTTCATAAGAGACTGTATAGGTACAGAGTTGGAACTCAACCACGAAGTTGACATTTCCCTCCAGCTTGTAGGAAACAGGCACAGGATCCTTACTCCCGATCTGCTGTGCCGTAGCGAGCTCTTTTTCCATCCCATCTACCACAGCGACAAACTTACTGAGTTTATAGCCTGATTTTGGCGTTGCGGTCAAGGACAAGAGTACATTTGAATTGAGGAGTGTTCCCGAGTTCACAGTGGCATCATCGTTCTTTACGAGCAACGATCCATTCGTGGGCATAGCGTAGGTAACGGTGTACTTTTTTTGACTTACGGAGGCTACGAAGGTAAGGTCTTTGGTAACCGTCTTTTTGCATTCGGTCAGGTCAAGGGGCTCGTCCTCGCCTTCGATCACCAATTTTGTAACCTCGTATCCATCTTTTCCTGCCACGTTAATAGTGAGTAGATCCCCAGAATTTACGGAGACACCGTTCGCAACACCATTAGCATCCGCTATATTGTCGGAACTTCCCTCTTTGGTAACCATCCACTCTACGTGCCCTCTGGAAGAGGTGGGGTCTGTCTTGAAGCTCACTTTGTAGGAGATATACGCGAGCTTTACTTCCATATTTTCGCCCGTGTTGGTCACCACCGTACAGGTTTGATTCATCAAAGGTGCACACCCTTCCTTGATAACGTTGTACTTATACGTTCCCGCACCCTTGGTAAAGTAGAGCTTTCCTTCTGCATTCGTATACGCCTCTTCTAACACAGCCCCATTCTCGTCCATAAGGGTAACTACAGCGCCCTCGACTTCCTTACTATCTTTCTTCATACTTACGGTCATAGAGAAGTACGGTGCGACTTCCGTAGGAAGCTTCCACCCGTCCCACGTTGAATTTTCTTTATTCTCTGTGTCCTCTTCGTAATTCTCTGTGTCCGCTACGAACTTTGCAAGAATGTCATCAAACGCCTCAGCATCTGGTATGATAACTATCTTACGCCCAGCAGCACATTCCTCAGAAGCTCCATTGGTATACC
Source organism: uncultured Bacteroidia bacterium (assembly GCA_963543925.1). GTDB lineage: Bacteria > Bacteroidota > Bacteroidia > Bacteroidales > CAJPTX01 > Bacteroides_D. Next base: position 7,435 of record CAUUCP010000029.1, read on the forward strand.
CTTCTGGCCACATGCCTAAGATGAGTGTCGCCAACTTAGTGCAACCCGCAAATGCTTTTTCTCCCACTCCATTCAGCTTTAACGTTTTTAGCGTCATCAGCTCTGCACATCCTTCTAAGCCATTCTCCTCGATAGTTTCGAGAGCAGGGAGATCTAGTTTAGTAAGCGCTACACATCCCTTCAACCCCTGTTTTTCAATCGTAGTGAGTGCAGGAAGAATTAGCGTTTTCAAACCAGAGCATCCTTGTAATCCGTTCTCTTTTATCGTAGTGAGTTTCTTCAAAGAGAGCTCGGTGAGCGCAGTACAACCTAGTAGCCCAGCCATTTCGATCTCGGTGAGCTCAGGCATTTCTAGTTTACTCAATGCAATACAGCCCTCAAAAGCATTTTCTCCGAAAGTTTCTAGGAGAGGACATTCGACCTTTGTCATCCCCTTACATTCCTTAAAAGCACTTTCTCCCAAAGAGGTGAGTGCAGGGAGGTGGATCTCGGTGAGCGCCTCGCACCCCTCAAAAGCATTCTCTCCTACCGTTTCAATCTTCTGATGATTGGGGATGGACGTCAGGTTCTTACATCCTTGGAATGCGCTTTCGCTTATCGAAGTCACCTCGCTAGGCAAGCCAACTTTCGTGAGTGCCGTACAACCCATAAAGAGTTTTTTCCCAAATCCTGTGGAGATGAGGGCTGGCAATTCGATATTGGTAAGCTTCGTACAGTTGGCAAATGCTGCATCGCCGACCGACTGGGTCTTCAGAAGTCGTACGGTAGTTAACTCAGGAGCTCCTGCAAAGGCGTTGTCCGCTACGGCAGCCAGCTCGGCTTCAATCACGACGGTCGTGAGCTTGGGAGTAGCAAAGATTGGCGTGTTTGTCGACATATTCCCGAGACCGACCTCTTTCTTTATCGTAAAGGAGGTGAGCTTGGTGAACTTTGACGCATGATCACCCCACTCGTTCCAGTCTTGGAATGCACCTGCAACGAACTCAAGCTTTTCTATCTCGCCGAACTTTGCCTTCGGGAAGCCCGCAGCTTCGAGCGCTTTAACAAGCCCATTGCCTGCATAGGTTGTCGTCGAACCATTGACCGCGATAGTAAGGTCTATCACCTGAAAAACAGCCTTAACGGTGATATTTGCAGCGGGCATCGTAAACTCTTTGGTCGTAGACTCTATGGTTTCAGAACCTACCTTATAATAGAGCTTTAAGAATTGAAATCCCGGGTCTGGAGTCACCTCTACCTTGACCAGTTCGTTCTCTGCAGCGAGTCTTTTCCCCGAGAGTCTTCCATGATCGACACTTCCGCTCGAAGTCCCATCACCGTAGGTAATCTCGTAGAGCCCACTCTGGGGCAGCTTCCAACCATACCATACCCCATCGGCGATTCCATCTTCACCATCAAATGTCTTGTGCAACCCGTGGATTTCCTCTTTGGTATAGTTCGACCCATCGGCTTTTACTAAAGAGAGGTCACGTGTAGCCGCACAACCTTCGAATACATTATTCCCTACTTGTGGCAGTTTTTCACCACAGAGGGTAAGCGCAGCAAATGCGGTACATCCTTTGAAAGCACTCTCTTTTACCGTGGTAAGGTTCAGAACCTTAAGTGTAGCGAGAGCGGTACATCCCTCACATGCACTATTCTCTAAAGTGGTGAGTAGTGGCGCATCCAAGTTGACGAGCTTGGTACAGCCAGCGAGTGCACGGAAACCCAAGGTCGTGGTCTGTGGAAGGTGGAGGGTCTCCATCTGGGCATTCTCAAACAATTTGTTGGGGACGGTCTTGAGATTTGCCAAGGTGATGCTCTTTATCGTCGCAGGAAGGGCAGGTTGAGTCCCTGGGGCAGCCAATTCGTAATGCGCGACATCAGCGCCTACTTCGATAGCGGTAATCCCAGTGAACTCGGTCGCAAACTTGTCGGAAAGGGTTTTATAGTCCGTAGCATCAAACGTTCCAGCGAGGAAGGTGATCTTCGTAACCTGCGCCTTATCAATCCCCGTAAGCTGCGCAAGGATAGCCGCCATGTCGACACCCGTATAGGTCTGGTCGATGGCATTTCCAGAGAACTGCACCTTCAGGGTGTTTTGGGTAAAGGTAGCCTTTGCCGTGACGTTACATGCTGGCATGGTGAAGGCGTTGTTCTGCATGGCCACGGCCTCGGTAGGCGTATCGCTCTTAAAGAGCTCGAGCTTCTGGAACTGGTAGCCGTGGTTGTGCTTTACATTTAGCGTGATGAGCGTCCCCTCTTTGAAGCTTGTCCCTGCGGGAGAGACCTCAATACTCCCCCCAGCACTAGGTTCTACCACACAGGAGAGCGTGTACTTCGTGTTGGCTACGTATTCCGCAATCTCAAAGCCCCACCAAAAGTTGTCGTTGGTGTCGCCATCCTCTACTTCTTTGTAAAGTTTCACAAGAGCATCGTATTTCTCTTTGGAAAGATCCGAACCGTCAGCAGCCGAGAAGGTGAGCTTGGGGTGACGATCTTTGAATAAATTGTCTCGCCAGTCTTCTCCTTCAAACTGATTTACAGAAACAGCATTCTTATTCTCATTCTCTCCCAAGACCAAGAGCTGCAAAGCATCGCACCCATAGAACTGCATCTGTCCAAAGGCATTGAGCCGTGGTAGATATAGCTCCTTGAGAGACTTATAATTTTCCGTTGCTCTCTGTCGAACATCCTTGCAATCTGGCATTGTAATTCGCTCGATGGCAGCAGGAAAAACACCTAATTCCAAGGCTTCTACTTTCGCCACAGTTGCCTCTTTCAAAGCAGCAAACATGGAAAGAGAAGACATAGCCGCCACCTCGTCCATAGTTGATGCGATATGAAGCTTTTTCAGCGTGGTGAAGGACGTCGCTTTACTTTCTAGGTATTCCCAGTCCGCCTTTTCAAACTTTCCCCCCGTGAGCTCTAGTTCGGTAATCTCTGGAAGTTTAGCACCCTCGAGTGCCTTTTCAAGAGAGATCGTATTCGTAAAAGCTTTCTGGGTACTTCCAAGGAAATACTTCCCCGACACCAGTTTTTTGTCCTCCTGCTGTTGTGCCCACACACGGGGTACAAAGAGGAGAACAGTGCAAATCCACAAGAGGATTTGCAGGGTGATACATCGTTTCATATTGTTTCCTTTTAGTTAGTTAATGACTTGCGAAAGAAGGAAGAGACGAATACGGTAGAGACGAGGTAAAAACCTCGCCTCTACCGTTCATTTCATCCTCTAGTGTTTTACAAATCGGAGTGTATTCACCACCCCATCGCGTGTGATACGTAGGAGATAGAGCCCCTCAGAGAATGTCCGCAGGTCTAGTTTCGTAGCACCATGCAGCGCCGTAGTGTTGAGCAAAGCCTGCCCCGTGGTAGAGAAGATCGTGATCTGATCTCCATCGTAAGTTCCATCTACCAAGAGATAGTCCTTCACTGGGTTAGGACGTAACGAGATGCCGAGGTCAATAGCCTCCTCCACAGCATTTACATTCTCTAACGTCAGTACGAAACTGTAAGCTGGTTTCAGTACAAGAGGCACTTCATTCTCCTCGTCAAGGGTCAGTTCCTCGTTGTCGTTCACCTCCTCTACCAGTTTAGCGACTCTCCAGCCTGGTTTTGTAGTAACGTGTAGGAAGAGCTTGCGCCCTGTGATGAACTGCGTTGGGTTTTCCTCTGGGGAGACTTTATTACCATCCTCTGTACGGAAGGAGAGCGTCCCCCCCTCAGATGGGATGACCTTGGTGCGGATGCTAGTCATAGGCTCATAGTTGATCACCCATTCTTCATTCTCACCTAGGGTGAAAGCGAAGACTCCACGTACCAATGTAACGGGCATCCCATTGCGGGTCATCGACGATACGGCATAGCCGAGGGTAGACATCGTGACTCCACTCACTTGGTCTCCCGTGCGGAGCTGATCTTGCCTCCAGTTCAGCGGCTTCCCTTCTGCAGTGGCCAGAGTGATGTAACCTGCATCCTCGGGCACGAAGGTAACCTTGACATTCGCTGGCAAGAGGTATTCCTCCTTCACTACAACCGCCGTGTATACGACATCCTTCGTTTCTTCGGCAGCCTCCAGAGCAGGCTTCCGATTCTCGTCTGGTAGCCAGTAGCGGAAGACATAGCCAGGTTCAACCTCTACGGTAATGGGTTGGGTCTGCTCCCCAGGGTTGAGCCACTGTTCGGTAACCTCCTGTCCGTCCATCATGAAGCGCGTAGCCTTTGGGATAGTCGAACGGTAAGCAACGTGAATCTGATTGCTGGGCTTGCAGTAAGCGGTGTGCGTAATAATACTATCCGTAGCGGGCTGCTCGGGACGGGTGAGGGTGGTAATACCGTCCTCCCATTTCCAGAACTTATACTCAGAGGCAGGCTGTACCGAAACACGTGGTGGGAGCTGTCCGTAGGTACAATCCTTGATCACGTAGAATCCGTCCTCAGTAGGTAAGAGTTCCACCTTCCCGCCCTCGACTTTGGTAAATACCGCCGAGTGCACTGGATCGGAAGTATACTTGATCGTCACACTGGGGAGCTTGTTCTCGTAGTAGATAGCCACATTGTCGATGAGCAACCAGTAGCTCCATGTCCCTTCGTAGACGATACGGAACTGGACGTACTTTTTACCCTTAAGATCCGCCGGCTTCACGATGGCTTGTACGTTAAGGTTCGAATTCCAAGCGTAGAGCTTCCCTTTCTCCACATCCTTCCAACCGTCACCACACTCGTACTGTATCTTAGCCGCCGATGTAGGAGGTTCGAAGTCACGGTAGTAAGAGGTACAGGTAAAGAGCAGGTTATGAACCGAGTCGTACTCCTTGAGCTCGAAACGTGGGGAGTAAAGCACGGCCTCGAAGTCCGCCTTCAAATCCTTATCCGCATCGATAATGAAGAAGTACCCGTCAAGCTTGTCTTGCAACCACGTAGGATGGTTCGTGAGCTGCCATGCGAGCGCCTTGCCCGTGGGCGAGCGGCGACGCGAGGTCGTGGCCCACCCCTCGGGGAACTCTCCAGACTCAAAGTTGTTGACATAGGGAAGCTGCGCCTGCGTACGGAAGATCGCATAGAGCGTATTGTCCTCACTCACCGAAGCCTCCGAACGCGTGGGGTTCGTATTCCCGTCACTCCAGAGGAGGAAGAAGTACCCCTCTTCTGGCTTTGCTGTTACCGAAGTACCATTCCCCTCAAAGAGGATATCTTGTTCCGTATTCCCCTCGATACTCCCCTTCCCATCAACGAGATAGGAGATCTTGTAGGTATTCCGTTCAAAGGATGCCGTAAAGGTCTTGTCAGTTTCCCCAAAGAGGTCGGCACGGGGGTTCTCGGTACTATCATCGTCCCACTTCACAAAGTGATAACCGAAGTTGGCTTGTGCTAGGATCGGCGAGCCTGTATCTCCCTTGGCCAGCACTTGGGTGGTCTGTCCGAAGAGCTCTCCTCCTTCCGAAGCGTTATAAGTATAGGTAATTGCCGATGCTTCCATCGCGACGGAGAGCTGTTCAGAAGCTTCCTTCATCTCGACACTTCCCGTCACAGGAATAAACCCATTTTTCGACACCCGATATTCTACGGTCGTATTCTTAGCAACGGGGATAGTGAGCTTCCCGTCGGCATGCGTGAGATAACGCACCCCATCAATCACCACCACAGCCCCTGCGAGCGGTGCACCATTCCCTGTAACAGAAATGGAGAGCGGATAGCTATCGCCCTGCGATACGGTGAGGGTCGCCGCCTCTGGCGTGATAGTGTAGTTCCCCACCGTATAGGCAGCTGTCTTGGGGGCTATCTCGTACGTGCCAGGAAGGAGCTCTTCTGAGAAGGAGAGCATCTTCCGCACTGGGTCATACTCCCCGATCACCGTACCGTCAGCTTTCTTAAACTGGTAGTCGTCATGTACGAGTGGGTTCGGTAGCAGTCCACGATGCTCGGAAGACAAGAGTCCTTGGAAGGCATACGTAAATTCAAACTCAGCACCATAAACCAGCTGGGTCGTTGTCGGCTTTACGGAAATAGACTTCGGCGTCACAGAAATCGTCTTTGTCAAAACATTGGACTTTAAGTAGCTCTTTCCCGCAGGCTGGAATAAGGAGATGGTCGCCTGACCGACGCCAGCGATGTAGATCTTCTTGTCAAGTACGGTCGCTACACTCGGGTTGTCAGAAGTTCCCACGATCGGGTTCAAAGACTCCGTTGCGGAGTTCAGCGATAACGCCACAGGGTCAGACCCAAATACATAAGCGCCTGCGGGTTCTGTCCATGTCAGGGTCTGTGCCTGCTCGAAACGAAGGGTATACTTCTGCTGCGAGCGTCCATTCTCTGCCTTTACAATCAAGAGGCGCGGTGCAGAGAGGTCGATGGTTGCACCCGAAACGAGCTTATCCGTCTGACCGAGGAGGTAAAGCTCTGCACCCGTCGATATCGCAAAGTCCAGTTTCGCTTGGGTTACGTCGAGCGTACCGTCCGTAGCTTGAAGTTTCAGGATAACGTTGTTTCCATCAATCTGCGCGGTGATATCGTTCAGCAACGTCGTATTCTTGGTCTTAGCCAGAGAGGCACTCGTAATCTTCGCCTCAGCACTCTTTTCCTTCTCACCCGTAAAAATAACCTCCTGTTCGTAGGTCTCACCAAAGATGGAGACAGTAGCCTTAATCTTCACCTCCTTGTTATTCGAGAAGTCAAAGCGTGTAGCATCGGTAATCGGCGTACCGTTGTAGGTCAGTACGGCATTGTTCCACGCTGCTTCGAGAGCAACGTTCTTTATTTGTGTAAGGTTTGCTACAGCAAGGAAGGTGAGCTTATACTTTCCATTGTCCACCTTTTCAGCACGGACTTGGTCTTGGAAGAGGATCTCCCCGAGCATCGCCTTACGCGGGTCTACCCATACAGAATCGGGGAGTGCAAGACGATTGTCGTGCGATTCGAGGTAAGCCATATGGTAGTCGGGCGATCCCGCCTCCGTGGCAGCGTTCCCGAGTCCCTCGTCAAAAGAGTACTCTGCGATGAGGTTTGCACGATCATCCTGTGGAGCACCCTCTAGATGCTTATACATATACTTTTTTATGCGTTCTCCGGTGAGCAACGTGTTCCAGATACGGAACTCGTCGATCATTCCATCAAAACCGTCGAGTAGGGTAAATCCGAGGTTTAGCGATGGGGTATCGTTCTGGTCGGTCTCTACGGCAACCTCCTCCCCATTGATAAAGATCTTTACATAGCAATTTCCCGTACCGAAGGCTGCAGCACGCTTGATATCGTAGATCGATACAGCCACGTGTGTCCACTTTTTAGGCTTGATAAGGTCGGCATTCTCGTTGCGTGTATAGGCAACTGCACGCGAACCGAGGAAGACCATAATCCCGTTGTCTCGCACCGCAGCCGCACGACTCTGATAGGTGGTCGAGATCTCCAATCCACCACCTTTGAGGATGGGACCGTAGTGTGGACGCGAAGGGTTAATCCAGAACTCTACGGTAAACCCTGGCAGGTTATTGGGATCGGCTGCCGAGGGGAGCGTCTCCCAGAGATGCTGTGCTGCACGATCGACAGTCACGCGGTCGGTAATCTTATCACGTCCACTGAGGAAAGCATGCGAGCGCAAGCACCACGGATCAAGCTTCTGCCCAGGAGTGATGGTCTTAATCTTGAAGAGCTCGATCTCCTGCTCATTGTTTTCGGTCTTACCCCCCTGCTTCTCTTTAATGGTCATCTTGATAGTATGACGCCCATGTTGGGAAAGATCGGCTGTGGTTTTAAGCTTCGTCTTGAACGTACCACTCCATGCGGCGAGCTTTTCCGAAGCCGGGATTTCCACCTCCTCGGTCACCGCAGCTTTACCGTCTACTGAGATTTCTACGTCGAACGCTCCAGCAAACTCCTTAGGCGAACCGTTCTTTACCTCCAACCACAGGGGCTCGGTAGCAGAGAAATCCTTGCTCACGCGTGGCGTTCCGCCCGTACTGGGGTCCTTTGTACCTATATAGGTAAGCACAAGGTCTCCTGCGAAGGGATCTGCACCCTCTACCACGTCGAGGACGTAGTCTCGCACCTGCGTCTCAGGGTCAAGATCCGTAGCTAAGAGGTTCTTCACCTGCTCTGCCTCTTTAGAATTGTACATCGCACGCAGACGGTAGGTCCCTGCTGCACGCTCGGCAATGTCAATATCGAAGTAAAGCACCATATAATTGGGTTGGATCTTATCCGAAGTGTAATCCGCCACGATCTCGTCGTCTTCGAACTTATTATTCTTGTTCCAGTCTACCCAGATGCGCAGGTACATTTCCTCGTCATACTCGAGTTGGCTGAACCCCGTACGCGCCTTCCCATCCGCTTTGTAGACCGTCAGGTGCTCTTTTCGGAAGTCTACATGATGCTCCTCTTGGTCTCCCGTAGCGGGCTTCCACTGTGGGAATTGATAACGGTCGTACAAGAGCCAGATCGGGAGCGCATTGTCGCTCACATCACCATCCAACCCCAAGAGGCGGACATTGACTTTGCGCGCCGTACGCATCGCCACATCCTTGATCTTCTTATCAAGCGTCGTCGGGTCAGACAAACCTGCTGGGATAGAGGCAATCTCCTGTACGAGGGCATACCTGCCCGCATCTTCCACACGCACCCCAGCACTTGTTGATAGGCGCGAGGTATTGTTCTTGATCTGGATCGTTACGGGCACATCCGACACATCGGCATCCGACGTGTACTCCGCTTTCGCACTGACGAGGGTTAATGGATTTGTCACGGGCACGAGGTCTACCTCAGCCACCCATCCCTCTTGGGTATCCTCGAAGTTATCCGAGTCGAAGTGGATGCGCAAGGAACCGTCTTGCGAGCCTGAAACATAAACATAGGGCGTCTCCGCGAGCTGCTCTGTAAGGTCGTCGTCAAGCTGATCCGCTGGGAGTCCAGCCTCCTCGTCCCAGACATTCAGGTCAGTATAGATAGATAGGATACCGAGGCGTCGTCCCGTCTTGAACTTCCGGAAAGTGACGCGCACCTTCATCGAAGGATCTTCTGGGACGAAGGTGATCGTCGCATCTTGGCTCTTACCATAGTTTGCGTGCAACCCCCCGTTGTCAGTAAAGATATGCTTCCCCTTCCCGATGGTGTAGCGAAGCTTCGGGTCTTGGGGCAACTGCTGTGGGTCGTACTCCCTTGGTAGGAAGTAGGAAGCAGGCATCGGGATGATATTCCCCAGGTTTCTCACATGCTCCTGTGCACGGTTATCTTGTGGATAATCATCACCTTCGCAGTCGAGCGTAAACACAACGTCTATATCTTCTCCCTCAGGATTTTCAGTACTAAGGTCGACCTCGTACTCCATCTGTCGGTCGTCATACGGCGCGAGTGACGGCAACTTCTTGCTCGACACCCACTTCCCGTTACGGAAACAATTGAGCTTTAGGTTGTTCTCTTCATTCAAAGAACCATTGACCAAAGTAAGTGTAAAGGTGGAGAGTCCAAGCTTCGCCCCATCAACTGGTGTCTTGGAAATAGCAATCCCGACGTCATGCTTGGTATAGGGCTTTTCAAAATAAATCCCTGTAATAAGGAGACGGTCTGCCGCGTAACGGTTGTAATCGTGCCCCTCATGTTGCAACTTGAGGGTATGTTGTCCTCCGTCAGACTTCAAGACATAGACAAGCTCGACGTCTGTATCCTTCCCGTAAATGATATCAAGCCCGCGCGCATCCTTCAGCGGCTGCTCGTCCCATAAGGCACGGAATGCAGAGGTTTGTGGCTTGTTCTGATCGCAAGCGATGACCGCACCACGGATACGCAAAACCACGTCCTGCCCCACGGGAATGGCACTCATGTCTATCTTGCAGAACCTGAGCTCGAAAACATAGTCCTTATTCTTTGGGTCAAAGGCAGGCTTTGTCTCATCGTACGGTGTTTGTGCAAAGGCGTCAATATCCACCTGAAAGAGGTTACTCCCCTGCGGTACGAAACTCTCAGAATAGGAGTTCACACTATACTTTCTATGTAGACCGTTCTTTACCGCCATATAGGGGAGCGGCCAGTTCTGGAAAGTCTCGTTGTGAGGTAATTTGGTAATATCCAACTTCAACGGCGCATAAGAAAAGAGCTGGATGGCAGGGGTACGACGCCCGATCTTCCCCTTGAAATTATCCTCAAGCTGCGTAGCGAGTGCGACAAGCGTTTTAGGACGATCGAGGTAAGGCTTTACGAAATCGGCAATATCCACACGTTCGTGATTTTTATCGATGTGCGCCACTGGTGTCCAAGTTTCAGTATCAACATCACCCACCAAGAAGACATACCCCTTTTCTGGTACAATCGGAGGTTGTTTCCACGAAAGCATAAAAGTACCATCACAACCATCGCCACGATCTACAAAGAGCGACTCGGGCACTGGAGCAATGATAAACTTCTCCGAGAGCGCCACGCCACCCGCATTGTCAGTCAGACGAAGCATAGCCTCTGCCGTAGCAGGCGCATTGCGCGGAATATCAAAACGGTAACCTGAGTAAGAGTCTGGGAGCGTGTACCCCTGTCCGAAGGTCTTTCCACCGTCGTAGGAGATCTCTATCGTCGAAGGGATCGCGTCACTCTTCCAACGTGAAGCATAATTTTCCACGTGCGCCAAGATGATATCACCAGGCGCATACTGGTCGCCAGCAAGGGGGGACGTAAAGCGCATCGTCCCTTCCTCTTCAAACCACCATACCAGCACAAAGCGCTGCTTCCCACTCGGGATCGTCGAAGCGGTCACAGTCACATCAAGCTGACTCTTCCCCGAGAGCTCCTGCTCCGAGAGGGTAACCTGCTCCTGATTATTCAAATGGTCTTCCTTTCGCGTAGCCTCCTTGGAGACCTCTCCTTTCTCAGGATTGCACACCCAAGGGAGAAGTCCATTGACAGTAAGGTCGAGGTCGTTGACCAAAGCTTTATCACCCCAACTATAGGTCTTTTGCGCCGTGGTGTCATTCCATGCGATCATCACACGCGCCTGCTTTGCACCACTAGGTACGGGAATAGTGAAGGTCTTCGTTTCTCCTTGCGAGAGAAGAAGATCCGCTCCATCACGATAGAATCCTCGCTCGATGGCAAGTACCATCTTTTCCGAATTCAAGAGTCCGTAACCATACTTATAATCTGGTCCCTTGACCCCTGCATCCGTAGCCGTATTCATAGCGAGCGCACGTAACAGATCGGCACGTGGGGTACGATCGGCATGCAACTGCTTGTAGCGCTGCGTTACAAGCGCAAGGTTTCCAGAAACCGTGGGGCACGCCATAGAAGTACCCGTCTTGATAGAAGACCCCGAAAAGACATTGGTACTCAGTACACCAACCCCCTTCGCAACTACATGGGGCGCGAGACGTCCGTCGTCCAAAGGACCACAGGAACTAAACTCGCCTAACCGACCGATAAGGTCACACGCTCCCACGAAAAAAGAGTTCTTTGCACGGTTAGGAATCGTACCGTACTGCTTTTCTCCGTAGTGGGCAAGCACACTGTCTGCACACCCCTGTCCGTCATTCCCGCAGGCGTATACTGGCAAAAGAGTGGGGTACTTGCAGACGAGTTGGTCCATCTGTACATCCCGTCCGAGGGTATTGTATGAGAACTGGTTATAGAACATACACATCTGCCCAAGAGGGAGACCGTAGGAGTTCTGCGTAAGGGTTATGCCATTCTCACGATGACACTTTTCCATTTCCTGCCACTCCTGCACCTCGTCAGACGAGCTAGAGAAGTTCCACGACCAAGCGATCGCCTTAGGCGCCATACCTCTCGCCTGTGGGTCGCTCATACCAGAACCGAGCACTGTACCAGCCACGTGGGTACCGTGCAACTCACCGCCCTGCCAAAGTTGATATTCCTTGCGCGTCACGCGATTCCCAAAGTCTGGACTATAAACGACGTTACCATCCCAGATACCCACACGCACGCCCTCGCCCGTCAGGTTACGACCACCGAGCGAACTAGGGATCGAAAGGATATTAGCATGCGAAAGACTAGCCCCCGTATAGTTGAGCAAGGTAGCCGGAGCAGGCGTAGAAGCAACATTAAGCACCCATGGATAAGCAGCAAGTGCAAGAAGCGCCGTACGCGGCAATTCGCACGACGCGACACGCCACCCTTGGGCAATACGAACCTTATTCCCACCAAGGGTCTGCAGGGTCTGCTCCACCATCTTGTCCGTAACGTTGTGGGCATAGGAGACCTCGATCTTCAGCGTACGGTCATCCACCTTACACCACTCTGGTAGGGGATCCGTGGTTAGGAGCGCATCCACTTTCCACTCTGCAGCCACTGGGATCACAGAGCGAAGCGTTGTCGCACGAAAGGTTTTCACGGGATTAATCCCCTCAGGAAGGGTGGCCCAGTAAGCGCGATTACCTAGATAATCCCCCAAGACAAGCCCTTTGGCAGCCAGCGCCGCGCGTTCGCCCTCAGAGGGAATAGCCGTGAGCTGTACCAAGACATTGTGTTGTCGCCCCACAGACACCCCAAGATCTGGAAGCGCATTAGCACGCGTGGGATGTAAAACGTTGTCTGGCAAAGGCACTGTATACCGCCCCAACTGCACGTAATCCTGTGCCCTGGCAACAAACACCCCCGTCACCACTAGGCATAGGAGGAAGCTATAAAACCTTAAGAGCCTCATCTAAAACCTCTTTTTGTTTAACTTTCCCCTCCTTTCGTACGAAAAAAAGACATACTGAGGAGAGTCTATTTTTCTTGTAACGGGGCAAAGGTAACCGAATCTTTTTTTTCCCCATTTCCCTTATTTATAATCACAAGGATGTTGTGGTATAAATACTAAGCTTTGCATCTGAAGTATGGCTTTCAGCCCTATCATTCTTCATTATGTTTGGGGATTCGATCGTAACATTATCCCTATTATTAGTGTTTTTGCGGGGCGGTGCTAATTTAGAATCCCGCCCCCTCGTAAAGCACGATCTCCCCCCTCTCCGACATTCGGTACTGTCCGTGGGTAATGTCTTAAAAAATGATTCCGTCTTAGAAGAGTGTGTAAGGAGGTGAGCGCGGGTCGGCAATCGGGCGCTTATAAAGCTTTATATATTCCTAAATATACGAGACAACCCACAGGGTGGGATAGGGTAGAGCGGGCGTAGTGTCATTTTGTCATCCTTTGTCATCGCTTGTAGAGTACGTGTAGAGTATGTGTAGAGTACGTGTACACCCTGTAAATTTGGCAGCAAGAACGCCCTTATTATAATGTATTCCATTATTTCTATATCGCATTATTAGTTAGTTATGTAGAAATACTGGTTTATGATTTCCTAAAGTGGTAGTGTGTAATGGAGGTACAAAGAACGAGCGGTAGGAGGAGGAATAGACAGCTTATTACACACTTTTACGGACACTACCAAAAAGATACCTGCCCATCTCCAACCAGAGTCTGGGACACAGAGATACCCCCTTGGGACTATATCCCGAGTAAAGGATAAGCCATCAAGGGCACAGAGATTGCCCATCGGGGGGAGTACGTCCCCCTATACTACAGCTATTCTAGTACGACCGATGCTTCTTCCGACAAGGGGAGAACACGCCCCACACGCGTAGCAGCAAAATAGCCCACACTACGTAGGTCGGCAATAAGCGCCTCAGTATGTTTGGGATCTACAGCCATGAGCAAGCCACCCGAGGTCTGTGGGTCATAGACCAACGTGCGTAACCAGTATGGTACACGCCCGTCTATCCGACAATAGGTTTCGACACTCCGCTGATTGGTAAAGGCTGCCCCAGGGATATACCCATCCTCTATGAATGCGGGGACTGCAGGGAAGAAGGGGAGCATTTTTGCATTGAAGGTGACAGTCACCTTGCTCGCACGCGCCATTTTATAGGCATGCCCCATAAGCGAGAAACCCGTAATGTCGGTTGCCGTGTGTACACCATAACGGTGCATAATGGGTACAGCAGCCGCATTGAGCAGACACATCGAGGTAGTCGCAACAGTATAGGCGAGAGACGGCTTCCCCATCAATCTCGCAGCCACCATGGCTACCCCCGTTCCAAGAGGCTTCGTGAGTACGAGATCCTGCCCCGCCTCAAGTCCTGTGTTGCGAATAAGGCGTTCTGGCGCAACCTGTCCCAGTACCGCCAAGCCATAGACCGGGGTAGGATTGGCTATGGTATGCCCCCCGATGATAGGAATCCCAGCCTCTTTAGCGGTATGCGCCCCGCCTTCGAGAATCTCTCGCAAGAGCGGTCGTAGCCCCTCCTCAGTAGGAAAAAGCGTAAGGTTGAGCGCGGCAAGGGGCTGCCCGCCCATAGCATAGATATCGCTGAGCGCATTGGCAGCAGCTACCCTACCATAAAGAAAAGCGTCGTCACAAAAAGGTGGAAAGAAGTCTGTGGTAAGGATTAAGCCCGAATCCTCGTTCAGGAGGTAGACCCCCGCATCATCTCCCGTTTCCAAACCCACAAGCACCTCGGGGGTCGTGTTCCATGAAAGCCCTTCGAGAAGCTTTTCTAACTCCTGTGCAGGCAACTTTGCGGCACAACCTCCCTCGCCGCACAAAGAAAGCAAAGACGCCATTCTCCAATGAAATCACTCGTACTAGTAAATCTCCAACCGTAAGACACGTTGGTTAAATCGACGGTAAAAGTACGGAATTCGGTAAAGAAGACGAAATAGCAACGGGAAACGCCCGTGGTCGTAATCGCTGAGGTAGTACTCCGCGACGAGATGGATTTTAGAATTCCAAGTCTCCATAATATGGGAATCGAGCTCCGACCACCGGAAAGCAAGCTGCGCATCCGTTGTGAGTTGTGTGTTCTTGTACAACGTCTTACCGAGTACCCCATAGATGAGCATGTCGAAGATGACCGTCACCCGTTCAAAACGTTGAGAGATTTCCGAAAAGAAATCCCGTACACGCTCGGGTTCAAAATACATAAGCACGCCCTCTAGGATAATGATGACGTGTTGTTTCTCGTTTTGCACGGTCTCAACCCAAGAGTAATCAAATAGCGACTGGGCGAGGTAAGTATTGCGTTCCCCCTCGGGCAAGAGTTCTTGTCGCAGTGCAATAACCTCGGGCAGATCGAGATCGTACCAGTAAGAGAAGGGATAGGCGTGGAGGCGTGCATAACGGGTATCAAGTCCCGCCCCGAGTTGTATCACGGTAGCCCTAGGGTTCGTGACAAGCGACGCACGGAGCTCGTCGTCGATCACACGCGCACGGACACACGCTCCCGCTTGGGGAAATGCAGCATTTCGGAAGACCGAGAAGTCATAATCGAGGCGTGCGACCATCTGACACGCGCTCGGGTCGTGTAGAAGGGCGTCGGGACGATTCGTCTCCTGTGCTCGTGCCCAAAGGGAGAGCAGCATTGTTGCCGTAATTTCAGAACCCCACTTGGCTACATTTTGTACCATCACAGAGGCGCATTAAAGGCGCTACTTTCATTTTTAACAAAGATAATACCACAAAATACCACACTTCGTCAATTGATACCCGCCGTAGGTAAACTTTTACCACGCCCCGCACGTATCTACGGAGTAGATTATTCATTTTTATATAGAGTGAACGAATGTCTTTCATCAAAGAGTTCAAAGAGTTTGCCATCAAGGGTAATGTTATGGATATGGCCGTTGGGGTCATCATCGGCGGGGCTTTTGGTAAGATAGTGACCTCGTTGGTAGGGGATATCCTGATGCCCGTGATCGGCATCTTTACTGGCGGTCTGAATTTCACGGAGCTGGCTATCCAGGTCGGTGCCGCCGAGGTGAAATATGGACAGTTCCTACAGAACATTTTTGACTTTATCATTATCACCCTCTGTATCTTCTTGATGATTAAGGGTATGAATCGTCTCCAGCGCAAGAAGGTTGCAGCCCCCGAACCCGCACCCGAACCCGCACCTGTCGAACCCTCGAACGAAGAGAGACTCTTGACCGAGATTCGCGACCTATTGAAAAGACAATAACGCGCTCTGTTTTGCAGACTTTGCTTACCTTTGCGGAGTAGAATAAGATGGTCCAGTAGCTCAGTTGGATAGAGCAACAGCCTTCTAAGCTGTGGGTCGTGGGTTCGACTCCCGCCTGGATCACTGCTCTTAGCAGGGAAAAGAATCGCGGGGCGAACGGTAGTTCGCCCTATTCTTTATACAACCACCTCAATAGATGCAAACTTTCTTGCGCCTCTGGGTTTTGTTCCTTTTGGTCTGGATCGGTATCTCGCCCGAGAGGGTTTCCGCCCAAGCCTACCCCATGGGGGACGGTACCGTGATGATGCGCGGTTTTTACCTAGGGGGCGAGGACTCGCTGGTCTACGTTCCGATCCGCGAGGTGGTCATCTTCCGAAAACGGAAGTATAAGAACCAACGCGACTACGACGAGTATTGGCGGCTGGTCCGCAACCTAAAGAAGGTATACCCCTACGCCCTTGTAGCACGCAGTAAATTCCGCGAGATAGATTCGGTGTGTGCAACACTCCCCTCTGGTTTTGCCCGTAAACGCTACATCGCAGCCAAGCAACAAGAGCTCAGTCAGGAGTTTGAGACCCAGCTGCGAGAGTTGACCTTTTCACAAGGACGTCTCCTTTTCAAACTTATCGACCGTGAGACGGGGCGCACCACCTACGAGATTATCCGACAGTTCCGCGGAGGGCTCACTGCGGGTTTCTGGCAAGGGATAGCAACGTTTTTCAACTCCGACCTCAAAAGCTCCTTTAATCCCAATACCCAAGAGAATAAGTTAATCAACGAGCTCATAGATCTCTATGAAAGAGGTCAATTGTAAGCCCCCCCCGCCACCCTAGACATAAGGCTGTGTCTAAGCTGTGTCAGGGACAGTATTCTCTTTTCCCTCAAATACTACAATTTTCTTCTCTTACCTTGCCTCTCCCCCGCGAGGGGCAACAACGGGCGCGTGTGTACACAATACACCCTGTATAAACAAAAAGCCGCCCCGCAAAACGGGACGGCCAAACCATAGGAGAACGAACTTTGTAAAACGCTACAATTCTTGGAAGCTCTCTACCGTCGCAGCAGCCTCTGTTTTCTTGATAAGCCCCTGCAGCACGTTGCCTGGTCCCAGCTCTACGAAGTCCGTAAAGCCGTCGGCAACCATCGCGCGGACGATCTGCGTCCAACGAACGGGCGAGGTTAACTGCTTGATGAGGTTCGCTTTAATCTCTGCTGGGTCGGTATGTGGACGCGCATCCACGTTCTGATAGATCGGACATACCGCCTTGGCGAACTGGGTTTTCTCGATAGCATCGGCGAGCTTCTGCCGTGCAGGCTCCATGAGAGGGCTGTGGAAAGCACCACCGACCTTGAGCGGCATCGCCCGTTTCGCGCCAGCAGCCTTGAGTTGTTCACAGGCTTTCTCTATCCCCTCCATACTCCCCGAGATCACCAACTGCCCTGGACAGTTATAGTTTGCTGGTACTACGACGTCGGCAATCCCTGCGCACACCTCTTCGACCTTGGCGTCGTCCAATCCGATAATCGCAGCCATGGTAGAGGGTTGTAATTCACACGCTTCCTGCATCGCCTGGGCACGTGCCGAGACGAGGCGTAGCCCATCCTCAAACGAGAGCGCACCGCTTGCCACCAACGCGCTGAACTCCCCTAGAGAGTGTCCAGCTACGGCTTCGGGCTTTGCTGCGTTGAATAGGCGTGCTAGCACCACCGAATGGAGGAAGACCGCAGGCTGTGTCACCTTGGTTTGGCGCTGTGCCTCCTCGGGACCGTTGAACATAACCTCTGTAATGTCAAAGCCTAGAATCTGATTGGCTTGTGTAAAGAGCGCCTTTGCTTCGGACGACCCGTCGTAGAGGGGTTTCCCCATTCCCACGAACTGCGCCCCTTGACCTGGAAAAACAAATGCCTTCATTGACTAAAGTTTTTGAGTCTTTGTCTTACAAAGTTACTCTTTTCTAACGATACGCTTGGTAGATCTTTATCGAGCGCACCGAGGGCATGGCAGCGATGCGCGCCAAGAGGGTATCTGGGGCTATCTTCTCAGAGATTCGCACGTGAAAGATAGCCCGTGCAGGTACATCGTCTCCGAGGTGTAGGTCTACGGTTCTCACACGCACCTTACTCTCCCCTAACATCTCTTTCACCTCTTGCAAGGAGAGCGCCGATGGGTCATAGACCATCTCTATAGTCTTGAAGTATTCTGTAGCAAAGAGCTTTTGTTCGAAGGTTTCAAACCCCACCAAGACGAGCAGCACACACACCGTTGTCACGAGGGCAAACCCTAAAAGCCCGAGCCCGACGATGATCCCCACCGCTGCTGTTACCCAGATGGTGGCCGCCGTGGTGATTCCACGCACAGTAGCCCCGAACTTGATAATCGCTCCTGCGCCCAAGAAACCGATCCCGCTCACGATCTGGGCTGCGATACGCGCCGAATCGCCAGCGAGCCCAATTCCCAACATGGAGAGTGGTAAATAGATAGAGGCTATGGTGAGCACCGTAGCCCCGACACAGATGAGGATATGTGTCCGTAGCCCCGCGGGTTGACGTTGCATCTCGCGTTCAATACCGATACACAGCCCCAAAAAGATACTCGCCAAGAGTCGTAACAAAAGCGTCAGGAAAGGGAGCGAAGCGTTGCTAAGGATGTTCATCGTATATTACCTTACAGGTAAATCGTCCCAATCGGCAACGCCTGGCACGGGATTTCCCTCGGAGGCGTTTGGGGGACGGATATAAAGTAGTCGCACGAGCGTCTCTGTGACGTCATGCAGATAGACTGGCGAGGCTATCTTGCGACTCGCGAGTTTCCACCCATAAAAGACGAGTGGAATATGATTTTCATAGGAATAATGGGCATTGCGCGCTTTCGTCGAACGCTCTGACTGTACGACCCATCCAGGCAAGAGATCCACGAACAAGTGCCCCGATCGCTTGGGATGAAACCCTTCCAGCGCCCTGCGTAAGCGAGGATTAGCTCCCCCCGCCCACTGCGCCACGTGCATCGGATAAACCGAGGCCACCCCCGCCAAATCTTGTAAGAACTTCGCTGCGGTCTGCTCCACCTGTTGGAGTGGGAGGTGGGACTTCTCCAACAAGCTTTCATTCAAGTAGAAAGATTGCCCCGCATATCCGACTACAACGTCTTTTATCCCATAGAGTGCCGAGAGGTAGGTAGAGAGCATAAACTGTGCCTTGTCAGGATTAAAATAGCCTGTTGGGATGCCCCCTTGGGATAGCACCCATGGACTGGGAGCTGCTGCATATGCCGAGGTCAGCACGACCAAGTACTCCTTTCTCCCCACGGTATAGTCGAGGTACTCGAGGAGATTGGCAAGCTCCTTATCAAAGCGAATAAGGGCATCTCGGAACTGTTCTGATTCGTGCCCGTAGATCTCTGCGATGCGTTCAAACGGGGTAAAATACACCGATAGGAGATCGGGTGTACTCCCCCTGCCGACCCCATCGTATTCTACGGCGGCGACAATTAGGTCTTTTAACAAGGAGTTCCCACTAGGGGTATAAGCGAGTCGCGAATAGCCCACGGCAGGGATGGGTAACTCACCACGGAGTGCAGTATCTGGTTTTTCAGAAAGAGGTCGACGTGCATACGGAGATGTCGTGGCAGTCTGCGTAGGGAGTGTCCATGTCGCGGCATTGTAGCTCGGGGCAAGCTTCTTCTCATTGAAAGCTTGTACCCAGGCAGGCAGCGCATCGGCATAGTAGGTAGATGTGACCCAGTGTCCCGTCTTGGGTTCAAACCAGAGGGCGGCATTCAAGGAACGTCCTCCCAAGAGGATCGCATCGGCAGGATCATAGGCTATAGAATAGAGCCGCGCATTGGGGTATCGTTGACGCCAAGAGTCGGAGAGAGAGGAGACCAGCAACTTGCGTGGAGAATAGCTTCCCCCCGAGGCTTGGTTGGAGCCAATGGTATGGACAAAATCATCCTCGCAGAGGCGCTCTGGTCGATAGGTCACATGCGAGAACCAGGAATAGTCCACCACCCCGTGACGGTTGGGATTGGCACCTGTAGAGAGGGTTGTCAGCCCTGCTGGGGCATTGCCCAAGAGGTAGGCATATCGCGCATCGTGGCAGACGACCCCACGGGAGTAGAGGCGTGGCAAGCCATTGGGGTCGAGCGATTCCCAGTGTAGGTCTACAGTCTCGCTGCCGAGCGAACCCAGCACGAGCTGTAGGATCAGCTTCGGGGGCTTATCTAGCCTTGGGTTATGAGCTCGCAGGAAGAAAGGGAAGAGCAGGGAAACGAGGAGGAGAGACCAACGAAGGAGAAGCGTACCGTATTTCAACATGACTGTCCCCCCCATCCGCCTATCAAGCATGCCAAGGCGCGCAGCCTTTTGGAGATTACAATGCACACCCATATAGCCAAAGCCCCCTCCTTGAGACTATAAACTTGCAAGTCTAAAGCTCTTTACACATTGAAACGGAAGTGCATGATGTCGCCATCCTTCACCACGTAGTCCTTTCCCTCTATAGAGAGCTTGCCCGCGTCGCGACATGCTGCTTCGGAACCAAGACGCACGTAGTCGTCATACTTGATCACCTCGGCACGGATAAACCCTTTTTCAAAGTCGGTATGGATTACCCCTGCTGTCTGTGGGGCTTTCATGCCTGTGCGGAATGTCCAAGCACGACTCTCGTCCGCTCCCGTGGTATAGAAGGTTTCTAACCCAAGGAGAGCATAGGCCGCCTTGATTAGGAGGGCAACTCCAGGCTCTTGTAATCCCATTTCTTCGAGAAAAGCGGTGCGATCCTCGGCACTCTCCAATCCAGCGATCTCAGCCTCCATCTGTGCAGAGATTACGAGGACTTGGGTATTATCCGAAGCGACCGCCTTCCTCACGGCCTCGACGTGTGCATTTCCCTTTGCAGCAGCTTCGACGTCGACGTTACATACATACAACACGGGCTTTATGGTCAAGAACTGTTGTTCGAAGAGGTAGGCTCTTTCCTCATCCTCTAGCGACATGGTACGGAGGTTTTCGCCCTCGAGGAGGTGTTTTCGTGCTCGTTGTAAGAGCTCGACCTGTTGTTTGAGTGCTCTATCTTGCGATACGCGCGCCTGTTTCTCCATCTTTACCAAGCGAGCATCGATACTCTCGAGATCGCGTAACTGGAGCTCGGTATCGATAATCCCCATGTCACGGATCGGGTCTACCCCTCCTTCGACGTGCGTGATATTAGCATCTTCAAAGCAGCGCAGGACATGAATAATCGCCTGCGTCTCTCGGATGTGTGCTAGGAACTGATTTCCTAACCCCTCTCCCTTTGAGGCGCCACGCACGAGTCCAGCGATGTCGACGATTTCGACCACGGCAGGAACCACCTTCTTGGGGTGGTCGATCGCAACGAGTCGTTCGAGCCTCGCGTCTGGAACGATAGCAACCCCCACGTTGGGATCGATGGTACAGAATGGGAAGTTTGCAGCCTCAGCCTTGGCAGAGGAGATACAGTTAAAAAGCGTCGACTTCCCCACGTTGGGGAGTCCTACGATACCGCACTTCAAAGACATTACACATAAGGTTATTTGCGCACAAGAATGACGAGCGTAGCTCCATATCCATACTCCTTGAAGGAGGCGTCTTGGTACTGGCACTGCTTGTAGTCCATCCTTAGGACGCGTTGTACCTCTCTTGCGAGCGTACCATTTCCCACGCCGTGGATTGCCACCAAACGCTTGATGTGTGGCGTACGCAGCGCATCGTCCATCGCCCGACGGAAGTGTTGGAGTTGGAATTGCAACGCCTCTGTAGGCGTCATCTTGTTATTTTTGACATTGGTGAGCGCTTCTAGATGGAGGTCTATTTCGACCTGCTCGGGCGCTGGCACGCCGCGAGGGGGTTCTTGAGTAGGGGCTTTTACCTTTTCTATATCTTGGCTCTTTTTCTCCACCAAGAGCTCGAGCTCATGCTCTCTAGACTCATCTCGGATGGCAATAAGAAGAAGCTCTTCGTCCAAGAACCTATTTTCACGAAACGAACGCGGACGTGTAAACTCGTTGCCATTGATGGAGAGATCCGCCTCCAATGGTGGACGAAGGGGGTGTTCTCCCAGCGAGTAATAGAGCCCCTGAATGTGGAGCGATAGGTAAAGGAAGAGCTCCTTGTGCTTTATCTCAGCCACACGACGGCAGGAGAGCTTTGCGACTCGTCCGCCAAAGAAGGTAATCGACTTGGTCTGTTCAAGGCGCGAGAGCGTGAGAAAGAGGTCGTCTTGCGATTCATTGATCACGTACAGTGTGTAAGGACCTCGGAGGCTATCCTGCGGATCTGCTGGTGCAAAACCGAGGTAGAGTCCCTCCACACCTAGGCGTGGCGCCTCAAGTGGGATTTGTACTGGGGATTGGGATACAGGCTGCTGCGTGTTTTTCGCCTCTCCTATGGTAGGATTGGGTAAAGACTGTGAGGCTACCATCTGTCGAAGCGATGGAGGTTGCTCTCCCTTGTTCACCAATTCGACGACCTCGGGTGGCGCATCCACGACGAGCTCGGAAGCAAGCATGGGGATGTCGAAACCGTCGGGGGTTCGGACAAGCCAACGGAGCTTGTCGATTTTCTTGATGACTTCGCCTCCGCCGACCTCATTGAGGAAGCGGACTTTACTTCCGATTTCGATAACCATTTTCTTTCGCCTTTGATACTGCGTTGGGTAAAAATCCGTCTAGACGCGGATACAAAGGTAGGGAGTCTTGCACAATTGGTACAAGATTTATACGGAGAGTTCCTCGGCTATGGTTGCACACATCCGTAAGTACCAGCGCACGTCGTCGAAATCTAGGAGGCGACCCACCCGTTTTTGTAACCAGAGACGAGCTGGCTGATAAGCGCCGACGTAATGATCCCAGACGCGACGCGGAACATGGTTGAAGTACTGAGAGTCATTTATCCAGACACGTCCTTCTGGTGCTTTTCCTTCGCTTACGGGGATTTCTTCGTATCGAACTTCCGTTACCTCGTTACTCCCCGCCACCTCGAACGTAGCCACTTGTGGCAGATCGAGGGTTTCGTCCATCAGGTGCAGGCGTCGCAACCGTGCCCCACGTGCGGCGAATGAACGGTATTCTGCTAGGTCTTGGGGGTACGGAATACGTGGATAGTCTATCTTGAGAAACTCGAAGTATTTGCTTCGGTATTCTGGGTCGTGGAGGATGCCGTAGACGTAATCAAATACCTCCTCTCCCGTGACGGGTTCACCCACCGCTTCGGAAATTTCTTTCAGCACCTCGGTTCGCATATTGAGCTCTAGAGGGATAGGCATCCCTGCTCTCGTCTTTCCAGCAGCGAGCTCGGCAGGAGTATAGTCCCATCCCTCGGGGAGTTTGTAGAGGGGGAAGGCGTAGGTGTCAGAAACAAGGTGTAGATCTATGACAGAATTAGCTAAGAAGCTATGACAATATTGCCCATTACCAAGCATACGCGTAGCACACAAAGCGAAATTACCTGGGTGTAACAAGGCGCCTAAAAACTGGAATCGAGGTCGTGCAATCATTCCATTTGTTCGTCCTGTATAATAGATATAACGGATATCGTACGGACGATAGCTATATGGTACAATGATACCACGCGCCATCATTTCGTTCTCAACGACATCTAATATTGCTCGCTCAACCTTCCAATCTTTTACATCTTTTCCTAAGTGGAATTGAGTTCTATACTCCTGTGGCGTGCTCTTTAGCGCCATATCTCGTTTTTTAATACACTCCACCTTTTTGAAAGATGTGACAAACAAGTCCTTTGAGGTTTTTATACCTATCGAACGCTCTAGGAACAAATCCACTAATGCAAAACCTTTTTTGTATTTCCGTTCTCCCGTAAAGTCCTTCGGTACAAAGAAATGATAGGGGGCTTTCGGCGTCAACTTTTTCCACTCAGCACTTTGTAATGACAGCTTTTGTAGAGCAGCCAACTTTTCTTTTCGAGTACCATAAAGCTCGGTATAGTGCAATCGAGCTGCTCTCTTAGTTCCCTCTTTACGCCTAAGTAGGAGCAAGATACTCACCCCCTGTTGTATATCAAATACATTCTCGTCCTTCCCACCCTCTGGGGTCTTTTCTTTAAGGCGGCTATTACCGTGGAGGTTCAGGACATAAATCTCGTCAAAGACTCGTAAGAGTTCGGCTCGCATAGTGCGATGGATTACCCCGTCGAGGAAGCTATTGTTCGTGATGAAGC
>CAUUCP010000030.1:0-30206 GCA_963543925.1 uncultured Bacteroidia bacterium
TCGCTGGAGGAATGAGTGACCGTGGCGCTTACACACTTTTACGGACACTACCAACAGGACGAACAGGATAAAGCCGCGGCTGCCGATCGGGCGAGGGCTGAACAAGCCGAGAAAGAACGCACTGAACGGGATAAGCGAGAGGTAGAGGCGTTCAAACAAAAAGCTAATGTTCTGAATAACCTAGGGGCACAGCTCGGGCAACAGCTCGGACAGTTTGCCACGGACGCTGCTTTTACAGAAGCCGAGTTCGGAAAGAAGTTGGCTGGGCTCGCACTGGATGCTCTACATACGGTCGTACGTCAATCCATAGCGAGTATCTGGGCACAAAGTATGGCGAGTGCGGACTCTATCGCATCGTTCGGTGCGAGTGGTGCAATCAAAGCGGCTGCACTGACGGCCGTAGTAGAAGGGGCGTTTGCCGTGGCAAAGAATTATATCACCGCTCAACAGCATTATGCGGGTACGCTCGGGGAGAGCGTCACCGTCCGAGGACAGGAGGATGGACAGTTGTACGACGCCCAGTATATAGGCGCACCGTCGGGGGTTACGTATGTCGAACGCCCTGCATTGATAGCCGAACGGGGTGGGGAAATTGTAGTAGATGCTGGGCGGAGTCGGAACATCCGCATGCGATACCCGTGGTTGATGGAACAGCTCCGTGCTGTACCGCAACACGCATCGGGGACGCTTTCTGAAAATGAAGAGGTACACTGGGAACGGCAGGAAACCGTCTCCTCATCACGCAGCGAAACGGACGAGGAGCTCAAGGGATTAGTTAGGGACTTAACGAAGATGGTAGAGGGGATGCAAAACCTACTGGAGGAGCCCCTGAGGGCTTATCTTGATAGAGAAGAGCTCTTTAGTACACTTGATAGAAGAAAAGAAATCGGGAGGTAAAAGGATGTTAGCACGCGGGGAGAAGAAACAGGTATATTTTAACCGCGCCCAGTTGGAGGCGATGCTCGTCGGGGCGAAAAACGAGTATATCATCGGGGGACGCGGATTGGGGAAGTCCGAGGGGTTTGACGCGCGCGTGCTGGTTCGGAACATCTTTGCTATGCCACGTTCTAGCGGTGCATTGTTATCCCCGTCGGTCACCAAACTGAAGACGCAAACCTTCCCTGCCATGGCAAATGCACTCGCCCGATGGGGGTACGCCGAGGGTGTGCATTATTTCGTAGGACGAAAGCCCCCGCGTGCGTCGAACTTCCCTATGCCGATTATACGTCCGTTTGATTGGACGAATGTGATCAGCTTTTTCACTGGAGCAATTGTATACATGATCTCGTTCGACAGACCCATGTCCACGAACTCTATGAGTCTAGACTATGTAATAGGCCCTGAGGCGCGTTTCCTCTCTTACAGTAAGATTGTGAACGAAGTGACCCCTGCCGTCCGTGGTAACCGTCAGTATTTCAAGGATTGTCCGTGGCATGGGGGGTGCGCCTATACTACGGATATGCCTACGGGTGCTCGGGGGTCGTGGATTCTTGAAAAGGAAGCGTTGTGTGACCCGAACCTTATTCGGTTTATCAAGCTGCAGTATGCCATTATGAAGCGACACCAAGAGGAGGGAAATGTGGTATTAGCGGATGCCGCTCGTCGGGTGTTGAATCGGGCGAGGAGTCAGGCGACCTTTTTCAAAATCTACTCGGCGTTGGATAATTTTGATGTGTTGGGTGCGGAGTGGTTCGCAACGCAGGAGCGCAACCTCCCGCCGTCGGTATTTGCATCGTCTATCCTCTCCATACGTCAGCATGGGGTACAGAACGGCTTTTACCCTGCTTTTAGCCGCGAAAAACACACCTACGAACCCCCGAGTACCCCTATGGGAGAAAACACAGAATTTGATACCGTGGGAGCGCATCCTGATTGCCGATGGGATGGGGACATAGATCCGACCCTCCCGCTAGAGATCTCATTTGACTACAACGTCAGTATCAACACCCTGGTCGTGGGGCAGCGCATCGGGCGAGAGCTGCGCACCTTGCGAGCTATGTGGGTAAAAGAGCCTAAGACCCTGACGCATTTAGTGGATGAGTTCTGTGCGTATTATGCCTATCACCCTGTGAAAGAGTTGGTTTATTATTACGACGCAACAGCCGTAGCGCGTGCTGCGAGTACGGGGTATAGCTATTCAGAACACATTATAGAACGCTTACAAGCGGGAGGATTCAACGTCGTGCCTGTGCATATTGGTCGTCCGATTCTTCATACACTGAAGTTTCAGTATATCAATGCAGCTTTACAGGGAGACTCGCAAAACTTCTATCTACCTACCTTTAATGCTGAGGCGTGCGACGCGCTGATCATTGCGATACAACGCACCACGACGGTCATCACCCGACAGGGGTTCGGTAAAAGCAAGATTGACGAGAAAAAGCCTGACACGCCCGAACTCCCTGACGAACATAAAACGCATATTACCGACGCATGGGATACCCTGTTCCTAGGGGCTAATCTCCACACCGCCAACGAACAGAGCCTAGGGGTTGGCGTCCGTTTCAGTTCTTAAAACCACAAAGGAGGATTCTATTATGAGAAAAGTACCCATTTTGTTACTTCTGTTTTTTAGTGCGTTCTACGTTACTGCACAGCCCGAACGGGTGCGGGAGGCGTATCGCAACGCTATCGGGGTACACGAAGCCACGGGACACAATGACGGTGTAGAAGTCGAACGCTACCTGGCGAGTGTAGGACTCCGTAAAGGGGCCCCCTGGTGCGCTGCTTTTGTCTATTATTGCCTCTCAGAGGGGGGATATACAGAAGCGCCCCGAACGGGTTGGTCACCTGCTTTTTTCAGGAAGAAGGATGTACTCGCAATAGGGGCTAAAAGCGCCGTAGACCTGTCGGATTCTTCGATGGTTGCCATCTTTGGTATATACTATCCAAGACTTCACAGAATCGCACACACGGGCTTTATAGAGCCTGTTACACGGACAACCCCCTCGGGCTTTGTGGTGACAGTGGAGGGGAATACGAACGACAATGGGAGTCGGGAGGGTGTGGCTGTTCTACGGAAACGTCGTCCTATCAAAAGTATTTACGCAATACGGAGGTTCTGAAAATGGAGTACAATCACGAAAAGTATACAGAGGCTTATGCTGAGGAGAAGAATCTCGGCTTTTTTGTGGCTTCTTCTTGGAAGAGTATGTTATCACAAATACAGATCTCATGCGGGGGGGGGGAGACCTACTTAGTAGCGGATTATGACGAGAGTTCTACCTTTTCAAGCAATCAAGATGACGCCCTGTTAGAGTACCGAACCTATTCGGTATACTTCTTTACCAAGGTAGAAACTGGGAGTTACAATGTTGTTCCCAAAGCCAAACATAAGGCGCGGCAGTTAGCCGACGCCTTTGTACGTAGGATGTTACGGGACTCCTCACAGGGGCGCAATGGGCTTCGCAATCTACTCTTTGAGAGCATAAGTATCTCTACTTTGGGGATGGTTGCGGACTGGAAATTTGGGGTACTACTGACGTTTACCATTGTAGGAGGATTTGAGTATGTCCAAGAATAGACACGAGCGTAGATGCTGGGGGTTGTGTAAGCTTCTCTTTATACTCCTCTTGTGTGGCTGGATAGGATACCATGCATTGCAGCATTGTGACCCTGTCAGTGTTGATACAGAACGGCAACGCGTTATAGTGCGTGATACCGTCTGGGTATGCGATACCGTGCGTACCGAATGGAGTGCACCCACAGAGACCCATAAGAGGAGTGTAGACACGTCGGGGTACGCACCTTTTTTAGTAAACCGTTATCACGACAGCGCGGCTGAGGTGGTGATTGCCGATTCTATATCCCCGAATGGTGTACTTCGTTGGCGTCATGTCCGAGTGGGATGTTTCGTGCGAGAGCGCTCGACACGGGAGGTAAGCTTACCGTCTCCTCCTCCCCCTTTACATAGTCAGCTTTTAGGCAATATTGTAGGAGGATTTACGCAACGCTCGGGGGTGGAAAAGGAGGGTTACAGAAGAGGGTTACATCCTTTTGCAGGAGGGTATGCTCTGGGTGTAGAGTCTTGGGGCGTAGTCGGTGGACTCCGTTACGGACGTTACTCCGTGGGGGTACTTGTAGACGCACCACGCCGCACCCTAGGGGGGATGGTGACTATAGAATGGTAAGTAGCCCCCCCCCCCCCTTAACAATCAACCTTGACAATGAAAGAGAATTTAGAAGCGCTGATGTTCTCCCCGCCCGAGGCTAGGCAGGGACTCTCGCAAGCGGATGCGGTACGCCTGAAAGCTTACGAGACGCTTTTTAATCGCTGGATGGAGAATGTGCACTTGCCCGATGCTGTCATGGTTTCTTGGGCACAGCAGGAGCTTAATATCCCCCGACGCACCGCTTATAGGTATATAGCCGATGTAAAAGAACTGTTGTCTAGGGTGAACACCCCCTCCCGGGCGTGGTACAGACACCAAGTCACGCAGATGCTCCTCCAAGCGTACGGGATGGCGCTCGCAGCGGAGGATCGTCGGGGGATGATAGCTGCAGCTGACGCTTTAGGGAAATATACCAATCTAGACAAACCCGATGTAGAGACAGTGGACTGGAGCGAGGTAGTCCCCCCGTCCTTTGAACCTTCGGGGGATGTATCGCTGGTAGGGGTTGACGCACCGACTTCAGAGGAGTATGCAACCCTACGGGCTCGCCTGGGTAGGAAGTACAAACTCCCACAACCCAAGATGTCGAATACCGAGGTTGTACGTATTGCGTGCGAGAGTGAGGTGAGCGATGAATAAGGGGACGAATAAGGGGATGCAGGAGGAGGTGCAGGAGGAGGCGCTTCCTGTGTCGGTATCTTATCAATGGATGCTAGATTCCATTTTTGATACCGCCGAGGGTGTAGCTGTTCCTTTCTCCTGTTCGTATGTAAAGAGCACGGGCGAGGTGATTAAGCTTTGCGATGCTCAGGGTGTCCGTTTTGAGGGGCCGCGTCGTGCTTATTTATTGGTAAAGGTAGCGGGTGGTGTACGCCGACTGCGTACGGTCAGTATCGTGACGTTCAACGGAGCGGATGTTTGGTTATGGTAGTTATTGACAGTAGAGCGTACAAAGTAAGTGCTTACTGTATATAAAAAGTGCATTTACTGTTTGGTTACTGTATAGTAATGTTGTATCTTTGTGGTGTGAAAGTAAGGGGCATGGGGAAGGGACGTAGGGGAGAGGGGGAGGATAGAGAGGGAAGGATAGAGGGAGAGAGTAAGGTGAGGGAGAATGAAGGGGAGGATAGAGGGAGAGAACGAGGGGAAGGTAGAGAGGAGGATAGAGGGGAGTAAGGGGAAGATGGAGAGGATGGTATGGTAAGGAGATGTTTCTTTACGCTTCACTTCGATGTTTGAAAAGTTGGATTTTAAGCGACTGTAGTTCTCAGGAGAACGAGAATCAGTTAAAGCGATTTACCTACCAGTATTAAAGTGAGTGTGAGATGAGGGGGTTGGTGATGGGTATGGTAGTAGGTCTGGTGATGGATTGGGGTTATGTATGTGGTAACTGTGGGGTGTAGACTGTGGTATACTGAAACCTCATTTTTGCCCCGGAGCGAATTCACTCACCCCGCGAGGGGGGTTCGGAATTCGCTGCAATTCAATCCCCTTCGGGGCTTGAATTGCCACTGCTAGTCTAAGGCTGATCGGAATGTTGTCATCCTTTTGTCAGTCGGTGTAGAGTACGTGTAGAGTACGTGTAGCGTTGGCGTAGAGCCTGTGAATTCGGTAGGAAGAGGGGTGGGATTATTAGAGAATTCTGTAAGTTCTACATGGCGGGATTGAGGGTGTTGGGGAGAAAGTGGGTTTAGGCTTTCCTAAAGGAAGGGACGCGTGTGTGTCTACTTGTTTGCGGAAAGAAACCCCACCACATATAAAGCGTGGCAGGGTTTGGGGAGTGTTTGACAAGATTCCTGTATAAGATTCTTTTACAAGAATTCCTTACAAGATTCCTCCTACAAGAAAAGGAAGCCAATCACCACAAAGAGCGGCAAGAGGATAATCAACGAGAAACGGTACATGTAACCAAAGAAACTCGGCATCTGAATACCTTCCGACTCGGCTATCGCCTTTACCATAAAGTTAGGGCCATTGCCTATATACGTCATAGAACCAAATAGGACCGCACCCATGGATATCGCCTTGAGGAGGACAATGTGTAAATTTGTGTGTTAATAAATTTGTTAGTGTGTAACTTTAAAACAAGGTAGGAGATGGGGTTAAATCGCGTTGAATTAATTGGTTATATTGGCACAGAGCTTAAGTTAATTACAATAAAATCTGGTGCAGTTTCGCTTAAAATCCGCCTCGCTACAAGAGAATATTTCTCTTCTTATAATGGCACGAAGTATCATATTGAGTGGCATACAGTGGTATTTTGGGGTAAAAATGCCCAAAATTTGAACCGTTACGCCCGCAAAGGATTAAAGATTTTTGTAGAAGGACGTATACGAACATGTGCCTATTCAGGTAATAATGGAGAACGTCTCTATTCGACTGTAATTGTTGCGAGCAACTTTCAAATACTGTCTTACGAGAAATCTCTGCGAGCACCACTAGATGAAGAACCTCCCTTTCCCTTGGAAGAAGCACCTATCAACGAAGAAACTAAAGATCTTCCTCAAGGACGAGAGGAACTTCCGTTTTGATAGACTGTAAATATTACCTAAAGGGGAGAACTAGTAGCTAGTCATAAACTTCTTCTACTACTATTGTCACCCCTAATAGGTATTCCCATTAAGCATTTAACAGAATGCGAGACAGCCGTTTCATGTTGTAAACTAAAACCTTTGCCCATATGTAAAATAGCTAATACATATGTATATCCTATAGGTGGCTTGTGCGTTCTACGTATCTTTGCCCCGTGTACATTTCCACAAACTCCCCCCCCCCGCATTTACCTTATAACACTGGACTGGTAAAAGCATTGATATAAATAATTTACATACACCAGAGCATTCCTTAATACTCTAAGATCATCCTACTATCGATTCTTATTAACTTCCATAAACGCATTCACAGCAACACTGGGAATTGCATTTACTGTCAAGTCTGAAAAAAGTCCTGCTCGGAACTTAAATAACCCAGCAATGGCAATCATTGCTGCATTATCCGTAGTAAATCGACGCTCTGGAACAAAGACCTCCAGATGTAACTCCTCACTCAAATCTTGCACAGCCCTACGTAACCCTTCATTAGCAGCCACACCTCCACCTATCGCAAACTGACGAACTCCTGTTAAAGACAAAGCCTTTCTGAGCTTAAATAGCAATACATCAATAATAGCATACTGAAGAGAAGCACATAGATCTGCACGCCTTTTCTCAACAAAATTAGAATCCACGGCAGATTCCTTCTGTACCAATTGCAAGAATGAGGTCTTCAGACCACTGAAACTAAAATCCAAACCTTGTAAATAGGGTCTTTTGAATGTAAACGCTTGCGGATCACCTATTTTTGCCAACTTATCAACGTGCGGTCCTCCAGGATACGGCAACCCCATAACCTTAGCACACTTATCAAAAGCCTCCCCTGCAGCATCATCAATGGTTTGACCAAGAAGTTCCATCCTTAAGGGATTGTGTACTAGAACGAGTTGCGTGTGTCCTCCCGAGACGAGTAACGAAAGAAATGGAAAACGTGGTACAGGACTCCCTTCCGTAGTTTGCATAAATGGGGACAGGATATGTCCTTGTAAATGATTCACTTCCACGAGTTTTATCCCCGTAGTTAACGCCAATGCCTTAGCAAAAGAAACGCCTACTAAAAGCGCTCCCATTAAACCAGGACCTCGAGTAAAAGCAATAGCATTTATGTCCTGTAATTTCGTATTAGCTTCTCGTAAAGCTTCTGAAACAACAGGTACTATATTTGAAAGATGTGCCCGAGATGCCAATTCTGGCACAACCCCACCATACTGTATGTGAATCTTTTGCGTACTAATAAGACTGGACAACAACTTCGTATCACGAATAACAGCCGCAGAAGTATCGTCACACGACGACTCTATAGCAAGAATCAATGGTTGTATTATACGAGCACCTATATTCTCCATACGCGACTCCCCTACTCCTTATGTATTTTTGGGACTAGTCCTAACTCTTTACCTTTCTGCAACATGACAGACTCTGCCTCTTGGAAATTATTCCCGATAACACCATCAAGAATAGCATCCTTGATCGCACTCTTTATCAATCCGACCTCCTTCGAAGGAGCAATACCAAAAAATGCCATAATATCCTCTCCTGAAATCGGAGGCTGGAAATTACGAATAGCGTCCCTTTCTTCTAGGTTCTGCAACCGTTCCCGAACCTTCTTGAAATTACGCAAGAACTGCTCTACCTTACGAGGATTCTTTGACGTAATGTCTGCTTCACACAAAAGCATCAATCTATCAACAGAATCTCCCGCATCGAAAAGTAATCGACGCACTGCACTATCAGAGACCTCATCGTCAGACAATGCTATCGGTCGCATATGTAAACGAACTAACAACTCAATGTCATGCATTACCTCATTCTGAGGAAGATGCAAGCGACGAAAGATATGAGAGACCATCTTAGCCCCCACATATTCATGAGTATGGAACGTCCATCCTTGACCACGGACAAAACGTTTCGTTGGGACTTTTCCAACATCATGTAACAATGCTGCCCAACGTAACCATAGATCTCCTCCCGCAACCGCAACGTTATCTACAACCTGCAACGTGTGGCTAAAATTATCTTTATGAGCCTTTCCCTCTAAATTCTCCACCCCTTTTAAAGCATCAATCTCTGGGAGGAATTGTACCAACAGACCAAGCCTTTCTAGGAGAAATAAACCTTCGGATGGTTTAGGAGAGAGTAGAATCTTATTAAACTCATCTACAATCCTCTCGCTTGATACTATTTTAAGCCGCACAGCACATTTCTCAATCGCCTCAAAAACATTGGAAGCAATAGAAAAACCTAGTTGAGAAGCAAAGCGCACGGCACGCAGCATTCGCAACGGATCATCATCAAAGGTAATTTCAGGCTCTCGCGGCGTAACAATCTTACATGCATACAAATCTCGCAAGCCATTAAATCTATCCACAAACTGCCAAGTATGTTGCGACGATAGATCCAACGCCAAAGCATTTATTGTAAAATCTCTACGCAAAAGATCTTCTTCCAATGTGCCATCTTCCACTATCGGCTTGCGAGACTCTCGACGATACGACTCTTTACGCGCCCCAACAAATTCGACCTCGATGCCAGCATAGTGAAACTGAGCTGTTCCAAAATTATTGAACACAGCGACCTTCTCTATCTTCAAATGACGCGCCACTGCACGGGCAAACTCTATCCCCGCACCTATCGTAACAAAATCAATATCGTTATTCGCACGCCCCAATATAAGATCTCGTACATACCCCCCTACAAGGAAAACGGCTCGTCCATACTTTTCAGAAATGAAACGAACCGCTTGAAACAAACGTTGTTCCGCATGAGATAGAGAGAAGTCCTCTATCGGAAAGATATCACCGCATGCAAACCCCTCTTCTATCATGCGATAAAACTATCAAGAATTGCTACCAAAACAGCCAGAGGACATGCCTCAAGTGTAATTCCGAAAAGGGCAACGGTTACGAAAATCCAACATTTTTAGAAGTGCTGTAGCAACTTCTATTCCCTTACGACTGTGTGTACCATCCGCCCTTTCAAGAGCCTGCTGTCTCGTATTTGCAGTCAAAACACCAAACATAACGGGAAAAGCCCTATCCAAACATGCAACATACTCTATAGCATGCGCAACAGCATCGGAGATGAACGTAAAATGTGGCGTATCTCCCTGCACAACACAACCAAAACAAATAGCACTAAAGTAGGCTCTACTTGGGAAATCAGCAAAATATATACTAACAGCCTGAGGTAATTCGAAACAGCCAGGTACTTTCACGACACTCACAGGTTTCTGAATATACCGTGACAACAAATCCACGGCATCCTTCACCATCATGTCTACGATATCGCTATGCCACTCTGCCGCAAAAATGATGACATTTTCATTCGGATGTATCTTCAAATCCTGCAGCGACACATCGAAAGCACTGGACTCACTCATAGTACCTATGAAAAAACTTTTAGTACAACGGAGAAGAAACTTACTCCGTCACCTTAACACGTTCAATATACTTGTCAATCTCCGATGCCTGAGCACTTCGCGGATATGCATCCTTTATTAGCTGATAATCTGCCAAGGCTTCAACCTTCTTAGAACTAGCCTCGTACAACAGCCCCCTTCTCAACAAGAAGAGCGGTGTAGATAATGCATTGGAACGATATGCAATCGCCTTGGAATAGAAAGCAATTCCATTCTCAGTATCTCCTTTTTCTACATAGCAATCGCCAATAGCACCTAAAGCTACGGGAGCTACCATATCATCATCCAAGGAATAAGAACGCAAAAATTCGAGCGCCTTGTCATAATCCCCGAGCTCGCGATAACAAACCCCCGTATAGAAACGACAGAGGTTAGCTATCTTAGTTCCCGAGAACTCATCCATTATTTGCAAGAATCCCAAATTGTTCCCGTCTCCGTTTAGAGCCACCTGAAATGAATCCTTGCCGAACAGCCGTTCTGCAAAATAGACCTGCTTCTGCGCCTCCAACTCTCTCGGTTTCGCATAGAGATTAGAATAAGCAATATAACCCACAACCAGCAAGACTAATGCGACAACACCTAGAAGAAGAACCTTACGATTCCGTTCTAGAAACTGTTCCGTATTGGTCAATGCGCTCTCAATAGATTCTACTCCGTTGAGCTGTTCCTCCGTTCTTCCACTCTTTGACATATTCTTCCTGTCTCTTTCTTACCGAAAATTACACCCGCAAAGGTAATTAAAATTCCCAATGGATATACCTACACCCCAGAACCCAACAATAAGGCTTTATGAACAAACCAATTCGTAGGTACTTCCCCTTCACAAAAGACCTCTTTACAAAAGAGTCCAAAAACCGCAGCCCCCGTACCAGAAAGTGAATAATAAACCGCTCCTTTTCTTTTCAAGAAGTCCAAAGCCTTCTGTATTTCATTATACTTTTCAACAACTCCCGATTGGAAAACATTTTTCAGCTGTTCATTCCACTCAGAAAGTGGTAGTTCTAGACGTTCCTCCATTGAAGAAGTAGGCTTTTCTGAAACAATTGATGCAAATGCCTCTCTGGTAGAGATCTCGACCTTTGGGATCAGAACCAAGACCCAATACCCAGCTAATTTATTGATAGTTATAGGAGTCAAGAGTTCTCCACGCCCTCGCCCTATCGCTGGAGTATTCAAAAGAAAAAACGGGCAATCACTCCCCAAAGAGAGCGCCATCGCCTGTAAATCTTGTGCAGGAGGTTGTGCACAAAAAGGCAACATGGCTCGTAAAAAAAAGGTAGCATCTGCAGATCCTCCACCAAGCCCTGCCCCAGTGGGAATCTTCTTTTTCAGGCGTACACGTAGTGTCGGTAACCCATAAGGTACGAGTAAACGCCAAACCTTGCATAAGAGGTTATCTGTCTCGGCAGCAAGTAGATCGTTCCCAACGACCTCCAACAGAAAAGGCTCTTTCTGTACAACTCCCATCTCAACCTCGATCGTGTCGCACAATTCTGGGAGTGGAAGGAATATTGTTTCTATATCATGAAACCCATCTAAACGCTTTCGAGTGACATAGAGCCCTAAGTTTATCTTGGCATTCGGGTAGAGTACTAACCTTTGCATCACGGTTCTTGGTAAGGCGGGATGACTATCACATACTCACCTCGAGGTTCTTTCTCCTGATAGATTTCAAAAAGTTTCTCTGGCGTAGCTCGCTCTAACGAAGCAAAAACCTTGGTAAGCTCATGCGCGATCAGCACCTCTCGCCTCGTACTATCCCACTCTATAAGCTCTTTTAAGAGGTGTAACAAGCGATGCGGCGACTCGTATAGAACCACTGTTCTAGGTTCTAACAAAAGCCCTTGCAATCGTTTTTGTCGTCCCTTTTTCTGAGGTAGGAAGCCTTCAAAAAGGAATTTATCGCACGGAAATCCACTCGAAGTCAAAGCAGGAATAAGCGCCGTAGCACCTGGTAGCGCCTCCACGTCGACCCCACTTTTCCAACACTCTCGCACGAGTAAGAATCCAGGATCGGAAATACAGGGTGATCCTGCATCCGAGATCAATGCATACTCCTTTCCCTGGTCAAGCTGCGCCACAAGATCCCCCACAACGGCATGTTCGTTGTTCAGGTGATAAGCCCTCATGGGAGTTTTTATTTCGTAATGTTTCAGTAGCACCGCCGATGTGCGAGTATCCTCTGCCAGAATCAATTCAACCTCCTTCAATACACGTAAGGCACGCAGAGTAATATCCTCCAAATTACCGATCGGCGTAGGGACTAACCACAGCTTACCTGGCATCTTTGCTATGAAAATCGACGTTCAAGGATTTGCACAAAATCAGTCAACGCTTGCGAATCTGGAGCACCAGCATAATATAGATGCAACGTTTGTAGAGCATCTGCCAGCGACTCCTTCGTGTCTAACTCCTTGACTACTTTCGAAAAAAGCTCTCTGTCTCCATTAAACAACTCAAATGCAAAACGCGACTTATCATGCAGGGTCAATCCACGCTGTATGCTTTGTAATGAGGAGAGACGCGTTCCCAAACTCGCTTCGACATGCGTATTATCGTTCGTCGTAACAATCGCTGCACGTTGCGCATAAGCCTCGGCTAACGTAGCTGTTCCAACAGGCTTGGAAACCTCTTTCAATCCCCTTTTGTGCTCTTCCTTCTCTTGCTCAGATTTTACCTGTGCAGATGAAGGTCTTATCCTCTCCACTGGACTGTATGGCTTCCTTTGTTTCTGTAGTGCACTCGTGGGAGAGGTTTGTGCTAAATCGCGACTCCGCCTCTGCGTCGACTCTTCGTTCGTAGGGGATTGCTCTGGAATCTTCTCTACACGTTGTTCATGCACATGAGCGTCTTGGACGATTGATTTTTTCTCATTTCGACACTCCGAGAGCATTACAGACGGCGAAACGGAAGCCATCTCTGGAGAAGAGACTCTATTTTTTTCGTCAACGCCTTTTCCTCCTTGTACACCTCGCAAACAAGAGATGAGTTCCGCCGCAGAACCCACATGCATGTCCAACAGAACCAACAAATCCTCCTCAGTCATCACCGCCTGTTGCTGCTCTATGCAACGGAGTGCAATTCGGAGGTGTGATGCGATCAATTGTAACTCTCGCTCGGAAGCTCTCTTCTCCATAATCACGACCTTTTTCTAGCCAAAACACAAGCAATGCCCCTGTTCTCTTAAAGAACAAGGGCATTGAATATCTACAGATTAACTTTCCTCAAGCGATTTTTGTATCTCACTCTGATGTCCCGTCTTCTGTCCCTCCTTTTTTGGAACGACAAAAGATCCTCCATCTAGCTCCGTATCAGTATAGAGGTTCGAGTCCAACTTCGTTTGGACAACCTCCGTTGGTATATCCTTTATTTCACGAGCAGCGTCAGATAGCTTCTTCTTCTGCTGCGGATTAGAAAGTTCGGGAAGTTCCAAAACGACCACAGTTCCAGGAGTTATATTTTTCCCTGCACTCCCCGCCTTATGGTTCTCCTGTTTTTTTTCATCGATCTCTCGTTGTGTTTCTTCGAGATCATACACATACGCTTGAGATGGCGTAAAGTCGAAACCCGATGACATCAGAATCAACATCATCGAATCGTTCTTGAATTCGTCGGCATACCAACTAATGTCGTCGGCTTCTCCCCCCCCACCATTAAACTGCAGCTCTCGCCCAGCTTTCTCTTTCGCTTTATCGGTCAGAGCTGTCACTTCGGAAGAAAGTAACGGTTTGTCCCCATCAAAAGGAGTGATATAAAAATAGAGTAGATGTGATGACCCACTAAGAGATCCATGGTTCACCAGATAGTAGGAGTCCATCGCCGAGCTCATCGCGTCATCAATACGATTCTCCCCAGATGCCAAACCGATCCCTATACTAAAGAGTTTCGCAACTTTAGGTTTTTCTTCCTTCTCTTCAGGATTCTCAGAGGGTTGTTTTTCAACCTCTACTTGTTGCGTCGAATCTGGACGTTTCAACAAGCCTTTGGCGAATAAGAATTCACAGCCTTCTAAACTTCCGTCTACTGGCATGCGTTCCTTCTCAGGCTTAAACGGAGCGATCAAGTCACTAAGGTCGAGATTAACATCCGAAGAGATACTCATAATCTCGATATAAGCCGCGAGTACTTTCACCAACCTTCGGTTGATTTCTTTGAAGATCTTCGTTTCAGCTTCGTCAGCCTTGATTTTGTTGTAAATGAACTCATTGTTGACGAGCATCACGCCCTCGCAATGCTTCTCAGCCTCATGTAGCGCATTATAAGCACGCTCGACCTTCAACGAACCTTCAACAGAAAGCGATGGCACAGTGGCGAGCAAAAATACCGCATCAAAACCAAGTTCACGACAGATTTTGAGAAATGGTACAACGACACCCGTACCCGTTCCCCCCCCGAGCCCGACTGCGACAAAGACCACTTTCATGTGAAGCGAATGACGCCACTCGCTCATAAAGTTACGAATCTCGTCTTCTGACTTCTTAAAGAACGCAGCGGCTACCGCTGGATAACCTCCCGCCCCAGTACCGCAGATCTCGTAATCGTCCTTACCGATATTAAAAATACGAGCTCTTTTGCATTTTTTATGGACACGCAAATTATCTTTAATATCCGTATTTAGTGCCGCCAGTTCTATGTAATCAAAAATCGGATAATTCGCCGTTTCCAAAACGACATGAGCCCCTTGTCCCCCTAATCCGACAAGCCCGATACGCCCCTTAAGGCTTATCGCTGGTTCAATGACATCGTCGAGATTATCCTTAGATTGAACGGCTGCAGCAGTGGAGGTTGGCTCTGACAAGACCTCATCCACCCCGTTCCATGAAACATTGTTTCCTTCCTTCATTACCAGAAAAATTTAACGGTTACAACTCCAAAAAGATCCCCCCACACAGCCCAACACCAAACTCAAACGACTTTTCATAAAAGAATTACCTCCCTTCTTAGTTCAGTTAAATTATTTTTCACTCTGTGACGAGTCGTAGGTAGTCGAATCGTCACGAAACATATCTTCAAACAATCTGACAAACCAATTCCAGAAACGGATATACCATGGCGTTTTTTTCTCAACTGGCTCTTCGGTCTCTGCCACAGGAGTCTCCTCTGTGACTTGTGGCGGCACGATCTCCTCAACCTTGGGTTCTTCAATCACGGTAAATGGTCGTCGCTCTTGTTCTACAAGCGTCAGAACTCCGAGCATTGTCATCAGAGAGGGCATACCATCGTTGGCGTGTTCAGATTGGCAAGGCTTCATCGTGGGTTTCACCAACGAGATGAGATGTCCCTTGTAGATCTCCTTGCAAGATTTCACCTCGAGGAACTTGTTAAAGTAATCGACAAAGCCCGGGATCTGCACGAGCCCCCCCGTAAAGAACAGACCTCCATTCTGCGACAACAGGAGGTTTGCATCCTTCTCGTTCTCTATCGTAAGACGGATGTTTCTAAAATAAGTTTTCATGAAGCGTGCTGCAATCCGATCTAAGAGGGGATCCACAACCCCTTCTTTCTTTTCCCCTTCCCTATGATTTAGGCTAACCTCTTCCTCTGCATCATCTTCCACAGAGGGTGGGAGAGAAGGATTGTTTTCTGGCTTCGCATATGCTTTCAACTCAACCTTACCGAGATCAAGTTTCTTAAGCGCAGGCTCTTCCAAATCCTCCCTTCGGATAAGGACATCTTTTTCCCTTAGATCTCGTCGATCATGACTCCACCCACCTTGGAAATAGAAATATTTTTCAAGCACCCCATCGCGATAGAGTCCCAATTCTGAATGCGAGTAACCAATATTGACAAGCCCCACAGAATAGTGCCTTTCGTGTTCAAAAAGATATGCCCCATCGGCTCGCAACCCAACATAGGTACCCTTACAAACCAAATTCACCTTCTTAAAGACGTCGAGCAGTCGTTCATATCCTACTCTAGAAGCATAAAAGAGTAGACATCTGCAAGAGATCGTCTGGGCATAGTCCCCTACAAAATCTCTATTATCCACTCGCTT
The DNA here is from genome assembly GCA_963543925.1 of uncultured Bacteroidia bacterium. Taxonomy (GTDB): domain Bacteria; phylum Bacteroidota; class Bacteroidia; order Bacteroidales; family CAJPTX01; genus Bacteroides_D. Next base: position 16,117 of record CAUUCP010000030.1, read on the forward strand.
GTCGTCCACAAAGTATTCCAAGACGTGGTGATCAATCAATACTTTGTCGGCTGGGAAAGGATGTTTCTTATACGATTCGTTGAGTTCCTCAAAATCCTTTTTCGCAACACTAGTGACTCCATCCTCTACCGATGAACATTTTACTTCAAAAGTGTCTACGACAGTCGCAATCTCACCTCCCCTGTAAGCGACATAGACCTCTTTGACACGCACGGAGGTTTGCTTTTCTATCTCGTCGCACAGGGTACGCAGCGTACGGGACACATGGATGTGATTGGAGACCATCCCTTTCTCATCGAACCCATACGAAGTTTCCACGGCATACACCAATGTATCGCTCTGCGTACGATCGTCAACCAAGCGCAAAGCCATAGAGATCTTGTAAGTCCCTAGATCTAGAACGGCATAATACTTCTTCATAGACCGATGAATAAGATTAGACGATATTCTTCTCCCCCCCCCTACACCTGTTAACGACGTTGACAGACGACTTGGTTACTATACTGCAAGTCTATCACAGCATATTGTTCAAGGCGTTCGTCAGTGAGTAACGCACTGTAAAAAGAATAGAGCTTATTGAGCTTGTATTGATAATTCTCGACACTTCCCAACACGATCAACTGCCCCCCCACTCTAGGAATCAACTCTATACGCATCCAACTATCTACATAGATTTGTGCAAACTGCGCCCTCCAGAATTTGTCAGCATCGAGATAACGTACGAGCTCAAAGAGCTGCGCCCAGTTCTTTTCCTTACAACGCACCACACTGTCTCTCAATGGGATAAGTCCATCCAATACTCCATCCATAGGCGCGAGATGCTCTCCATCAGGCAAACCGATATTTCCCGTAACAAGAGGCACACGCGCCGTATAATAACGATCGACGGGGAAGGTATACCCATCACAATCTACGTAACACGATGCTCCTGTTTGAGAGATTATGCGAAAAAGAGGCTTTCGCTGCTGCAAATCTACCCGTAAAACTCCATCGACTCCATAATAAGCCTGTACATCTTGCACTCCACTCATGGAGTGTATAGCGGCCTCCAACTCGGCAGTATTGATATCCAATAGCTTCGTTCCGACTAAGGAGGGATAGTTTTCTTTCAAGAAGCGCGATACACGCTGCGCCGTCACAAAGGCGAGCTGCGTACTATCCAAGACCTTTATCTCAAGTTTCGCACAGACGAGTTCCTTGCCCTGTGCATGGGCATAACAGACCCCCCAGATTCCGAGAAAGATTGAAAAGGCGAAGACAAACGCCAATAGAAGGACTTTCCACTTCATTATCCTCTCCCCTCTTTTTTCCTCAGGAGTTCAACAATACGGGGCGCCATAGCTCCGATATTCCCCGCCCCGAGCGTGAGTAAGATCTCGATAGGGAGAACCTCCAACACCTCGTACAGATTTTCTGGAGTCACTAACATCCGCTCAACATGACTCGGCATCAACTGCAGGAGTTTTTCCGAGGAGACCCCCTCAATGGGTGTCTCACGGGCAGAATAGATCGGCAATAAGAGAAGCGTATGCAAATCGGACAGCGCGAAAGCAAAGTCGTGTGCAAAATCTCTGGTACGCGTATAGAGGTGTGGCTGGAAAATCCCTGTCAAGCGACGATTGGGATAACGCTTTCGTGTCGCCGAGATGATCGAACGCAACTCATCAGGATGGTGTGCATAATCATCGATGTAGACACAGGATTCGGACTGGTAGCAGATCTCATATCGTCGCTGCACCCCCTTGAAATTCTTCAAAGATGGTACAATCTTCTTGACGTCTATCCCCACTTGGATACATGCCACGAGGGCAGCCATCGCATTCTCGACATTGTAGTTGCCAGGGATACCCAATTCTACTTGAAAATCTTCGTGATGATGGCTGTGAAAATGGAAGCGCGTCATCCCGCCTATTCCTTCGATATCCGAAGCCCAATAATCACACTCCTCAGAACTACCGTATGTTGTGATCTCCACCCCTTGTTCTAAGAAATACGTTTGTGCCGATTGATGCACAATAAGCTTCTTCTGCGTATTCTGCTTAACGAACTGCCGGAAGGTTTGCACCAAATTATCAAACGACCCATAGACATCGAGATGATCTGCAGCCATGGAGGTCACAATCGTAACGTAGGGGGTGAGGTGTAAAAAGCTCCTATCGTACTCGTCAGCCTCAACCACGAAATTACGCTTCCCCTTGTCTCCCAAATAGAGATTTGATCCTAGGTTGAGACTCACACCCCCCATAAAAGCATCACACCCCTGACTTTGCGCGAGGAGATACATCAGGAGGGTTGTCGTTGTCGTTTTCCCATGGGCCCCCGAAACAGCAAAAACTCGTCGATCGCGCGCCAACATCCCTAAGATCTCAGCACGCTTGTGGAGTGTATACCCCAGTTGTTTGAAAAAATGAATTTCTTGAGAATCAGGAGGTAATGCTGGAGTATAGACGATAAGAGTGTGATTGCTAAGCGAGCAAAACTCACTCGGTATAGCTCTCCTATCGTCGTTGTAATGTATACTGACCCCCTCGGCTACCAACTGCTGTGTGAGATGAGTTTCTGTGAGGTCATACCCAGCCACTCGAAGCCCCTGCTGCAAGAAGTAACGTGCCAATGCACTCATACCAATGCCACCGACACCGAGTAGATAGACTCGGTCGATCTCCGACAAATTTAGTTCGTATGCTTGCATGCGTTAGACAAAAGTTTTACCGACAGAAAAACAGTATGCTATTCCCCCGCTTTAGGTCGTTTTTCGGCTTGGGAATTTTTCATAAAGGTAGAGTGATGGCTACGAAATGACAATAGGTAAACCTTGCAAAAACTCGCCAACCTCCTCATAAACAGAAGAGAAAAAAATATCGACAAAAGATGGAGCGCCTACTGGATCTTATTGACAATTGTCAATAGAGGCGACCATTTTTGCTAAATCTTTTGCTGCATTCGGTCTGGCTAATTTGCTTAATTCTAAGCTCATAAGTCGCGCCTTATTTTCATCAGCCAAGAGTCCTTCGACAGTCCCCCAGAGTCGTTGTTGGATTTCCGTTTCTTGGAGCAAAATAGCCGCCCCCGCCTCGGAGAGTACTCGCGCATTTTTAGTCTGGTGATCTTCGGCAACATAGGGTGATGGAACCAATATCAGAGGTTTCTTGACTATCGAGAGCTCAGAGATCGCAATCGCCCCAGCACGCGATACAATCAAATCGGCAGCAGCATACGCACAATCCATACGAGCGATAAATGGGACAATATGGATATTCTCGGCTCTTCCATTTTCGTTGTACAAGCGCTGCATTTTCTCCAAATCAGCTGCTCCAGTCTGGAGCAACACTGTCACATCGCCCAGCTCTGCAATCGCTCCCGAAGAGGCAAGGATCGCCTCACTCAGACGCGTAGCCCCCAGACTTCCTCCAATGACCAATATATTCTTAGTCTCGGCAGGAATGCCCAGATAGGCGCACGACTCCTCCCTCTGCGGTAAATCCCCCAATAACTCTTGACGCACGGGATTCCCCGTCATAACGATTTTTTCTGCAGGGAAATAACGTTGCATACCTTGGTAGGCGACGGCTATCCTCTTAGCCTTCTTTGCCAACATCTGATTCGCCTTACCTGCACAACTATTCTGTTCTTGAATAAAGGTCGGCACCCCGAGCCGTTGTGCCGCCTGCATAGCAGGCACACTAGCATACCCCCCGACACCGACCACAGCGTCTGGTTGAAAATCGCGCAGGAGTTTTCTTGCCATACGATAGCTCTTCCTCCATTTCCAAATAAAACGTAGAAGAGACAACGGGGTCTTACGCCTCGGCACCCCGACAATAGGCAAACCAACGATCTGAAAGCCAGCGGCAGGAACCTTCTCCATCTCCATGCGCCCCTGCGCACCGACATAAAGGAGTTCTAGATCAGGGAACTCATGTTGCAATGCCTTCCCTATCGCGATTGCTGGGAAGATGTGTCCTCCAGTCCCTCCACCAGTGATAAGCACCTTACGCAGCATCTTGTTCCTCTCCTTCGTATAATTCTCGTTTTTGTTGTCTGGCCACACTCTGGATCATGCCGAGCGCCACACATGTTGCTAGGACCGACGAGCCCCCCATACTCACCAACGGGAGTGAGAGCCCCGTCACAGGTCCCCACCCTACCGAGATACATATATGCACAAAAGCTTGAAAGACAATCAGCAGCCCAAAACCAGCACAAAGGTAGACGTGATATGGACGCCTGCTCGCCCGCATGATGACGTAGATCCGATAGAGTAACCAGAGATAAAGCCCCATCACAGCAATAGCCATCAGAAGTCCTCCCTCCTCAACAATAGAGGCAAAAATGAAGTCGGAGTAACTCTCTGGCAAGACGAGTCGCTGCATACTATTCCCTGGTCCCTTGCCCCACAACAAGCCATTGGCAATGGCTATCTTGGCATGCATTGCTTGGAAGTTATCGCCCCCTTCGGAAACAAAATTCCACAACCGGTTTCCCCAAGTAGAGATACGTAACGGTAGGAAGTTCAGATGAGGCGCCGCCCAGAGGAAAGCAACAAAACCGACTATCGCAGCAGCGAGTGTATTGAAGAGATGCTTTTTCGGCACGTTCCCCATCATCATCATTACAAAACAGGTGAGACCTAAGAGGAGGGCCGTACTAAGGTTAGCTATCAAGATAAGGAAACAAACCAACCCGATGATGCAAAAGAGGTTGACAAACACAAAACTGAAACTTTCAAGCTGTTTACGCTTTTCCGCAAGAAAGTTCGCTACATAAAGTATAAGAGGGATCTTTACCAAATCGGAAGGCTGAAGTGTCATTCCAAAAAGTCTTGTCCAACGACGAGCACTATTTGCCTCCATACCAAAGAAGAGCGTAAAGACAAGCAAACAGATCATCACCACCAGGACAGGTTTGGCAAGCTTGGCGATCTTCCCCATCGGGATCATTTGAAAGAAGAACATGGCCACCGCCCCCAAAGCCAATAAGCCCACCTGTTTCAATAGATAGTGTGAGGTATCTCCCCCCGCAATACGATACGCCAAGGAGGCTGTGGTACTATACACCTCAACCACCGATAGGAGCATGAGTAGGAAGACTATTATCCAAATCTGTCGGTCACCACGAAAATAGTAGCGCCCTTGGCTTGGCTGCATGTCATTCTTCATAGTGCTAGGATCGCTTCCTTGAATTGACGCCCTCGATCCTCATAATTCTTAAAGAGATCAAAGCTAGCACATGCTGGCGAGAGCAGAACCGTATCCCCAGGCTTTGCGAAGTTCTTAGCTTGCAGTACAGCCTCCTGTGCAGAGTGCACCTCGACGAGGTTTGTCACGAGCCCGCCAAAGTCACGAATGAGTTTCTGATTATCAACCCCGAGACAGATAAGCGTATGTACCTTGGAACGCACAAAACCTTGGAGCGGCGTATAGTCATTCCCCTTGTCAGTCCCCCCGGCTATCCAAACTACGGGGGTCGTCATACTCTCAAGCGCATACCATACCGCATCCACGTTGGTTGCCTTAGAGTCGTTGATATAACGCACCCCATCGATCTCGCGTACAAACTCAAGACGGTGTTCAATCCCTTTAAATGAGGACAAGACCTTTGTAATCACAGACTCTTGTACCCCACACACCGTAGCCGCTAGGACAGAAGCCGTAGCATTGTACCGATTGTGTAACCCTCGGATCAAGAGTCCTTCTTGCTCAATTAACCTATAGGCTTTTTTTTCACCATACAGTTGTTCCCCTTGTTGCGAAAATGGGAACAATTGCATATTCATGGGATGCTCCGCCATATAATCCGTGATGACCTTGTCATCAATATTGACAATAAAGGCGTCCGTTTTCTGCTGATTTTGAACGATACGGAACTTTGAACGGACGTAGTTCTCCATCTTATGGTCGTAACGGTCGAGGTGGTCTGGCGTGATGTTGAGCAATATCGCGACGTTGGCTCGGAAGTGATACATCCCATCCAATTGGAAACTGCTCAACTCCAAGACATAGTAATCGTGATGTTCATCAGCCACGATACGGGCAATACTACGTCCGACGTTCCCCGCCATCGCGACGTCATACTGGGCAGCTCGTAGTATCTCGTAGACAAGGTTGGTCGTGGTGGTCTTTCCGTTGCTCCCTGTAATGCAAACCCATGTTGCGTCGGGGGCATAGGGAGCCGCAAACTCAATCTCGGAGATTACGGGGATATTAGCCTTTCGCATCGCCTGTACCACGGGGACAGTTTCTGAGATTCCTGGGCTCTTTACCACGACCGTAGCCCCTTCCATTCTAGCTAAAGAATGCCCACCTTCCTCGTAAGGCACGCCCCAGGCTTCTAACTCCTCCTTATGTACTGGTGCAATCTTTCCAGCGTCGCTTAAAAAGACCCTTTCTCCCTTCTTTTTGGCAAGGTAAGCAGCCCCCATGCCACTCTCGCCAGCGCCGAGTACTACAACAAATCTTTGCATCGCACTTTACTACTACAAACCAACGACACCTTATACTTTAGCGTACCTTTAAGGTCACAATCGTAAGCACGGCCAAGAGCAAGCTCACAATCCAGAAGCGGAGTACAATCCTCGGTTCTGGACTCCCCTTCTTCTGATAATGATGGTGGAGCGGGGACATAAGAAAGATCCGTCGTCCCTCACCGAAACGCATCCGCGTATATTTGAAATACGAGACTTGCAATACCACGGAAAGACTCTCAATCAGGAACACCCCACATAGAATCGGTAACATGAGCTCCTTTCGCACCAAGACAGCAAAGACCCCAATGACACCGCCTATCGTGAGACTCCCGGTATCGCCCATGAAGATCTTGGCAGGGTAACCATTGAACCAAAGGAATCCGACAAGCGCGCCGACCAAAGCGCCCATGTAGACCAACAATTCCCCGACATTGGGGATATGGGCGATATTGAGATAGCTCGCATAGATGACATTTCCCGAGAGGTAAGCAAATAGTCCCAAGACGGCCACGATCGGGACGCTGACCCCAGCCGCCAACCCGTCGAGCCCATCGGTAAGGTTCGCTCCATTGGAGACGGAGGTTACAATCATCACCACTATCAGGGCAAAAAGCAACCATGCCACGACATCGCCCAGCGTCCCAGAAAAGGGTACAAACCATCGGTAGTCCAACTCATTATTCTTGAAGAAGGGGATGGTCGTCGTGAGCGCCTTATCGAGAGAGGGGAGCTTCTGCTCTTCGACACCCCCCTGCGCAGCCTCTTGAGAAAAAGTATCTTCTAACCCCGTTTCGACAATATTCTGCTCTACGACGCCTTTATCACCCACACTTTGCGGACGTATCCCCGTGTCTGGACTCAGGAAGAGGACCAGAGCGACAAAGATTCCCAGAGCGACCTGCCCTGCCACCTTGTACCTAGCCTTGAGACCAGCCTTGCGACGCTTAAAAACCTTGATATAGTCATCCAGCCCGCCGAGGAGTCCCAACCAGAGGGTTGAGATCAACATGATCAACAAATAGGCATTGGACAGGTTTGCAAAGAGAAGCGTTGGTAGCAAGGTAGCAGCCACTATCAGGATGCCCCCCATGGTAGGCGTTCCTTTTTTCTCCATCTGACCAGCAAGTCCTAAGTCTCTGATATCCTCACCGATCTGTCTTCTCTGCAACAAATGTATCACCTTTGCACCAAAGGGCATCAACAGCAGAAGCGCAAAGACAAAGGCCATCCCAGCGCGAAAGGAGAGATACTGTAAGAGTCCCAACCCTGGGATATTCCATCCTTCAAAAAGTAGATACAGATAGTAGAACATCGGTCATGTGGGGGATTAACGCGTCTTCCCGTTAGTAATAGACTCGGGAGCTATCAATTCTAAGGCTTGTTGGAGCTCGGTGGCATCATCAAACGGGAACTTCTGATCTCCTATCTGTTGGTAGGCTTCGTGTCCTTTTCCAGCAACAAGGATAAAGTCCTTCGGCTGTGACAAGGATACGGCGGTACGAATCGCCTCTCGCCGATCTACGTTTTTCAATACGCGCCCACGTGCCTCTAGCGGAATCCCCTCGTACATCTGGTCAATGATCGACTCTGGTGGTTCGTGACGTGGGTTATCGGAGGTAAGGATAAGCTTATTGCACCGCTTAATCGCAGCAGCGGCCATCATGGGGCGCTTTCCGTGATCTCGATCGCCCCCAGCACCCATGACGCCAATAATCGAAGCATTGCTCGGGAGGATATCTGCCAACGTATCCAAGACCTTTTCAATCGCATCTGGGGTATGCGCAAAGTCTACCACCCCGACACGCCCGGCGATGTTCATGTACTGAAGACGCCCTCGCACGGGACGCAGGAGCGTCAATAGACGCAAGACCTCCGTAGCTTCACAACCTAAGAGCAGCGCAGCGCCATAGACCGCAGCAATATTGTAGGCATTGAAGCGACCAAGAAGTGGTAAATAGAGTTCCGTCCCATTGAGACGCAAGACCATCCCTTCGAGTTCTTGGCTCAATAGCTCGCACCGTACGTACGCAAAGTTGGAAAGAGAGTAGTACTCCTTGCGCGCCTTGCAATTTTGCAGCATAAACGCCCCATTGGGGTCATCGGCATTGGAAAGTGCAAAGCTATTGGCAGGGAGATGATCAAAGAAGCTTTTCTTAGCATCTCGATAAGCTTGCAAAGACCCATGATAGTCGAGGTGATCTCGTGTCAGATTGGTAAAGATCCCTCCTGCAAAATGTACTCCCGCTACACGCTGCTGTGCCAGGGCATGAGAACTGACCTCCATAAAAGCGTAACGACACCCAGCGGCTACCATTTTTGCAAGCAGCTCCTGCAATTCCAATGGAGCAGGAGTCGTAAACTGGGTAGGCAAAACGAGATCGAGAATTCGATTTTCTACCGTAGAGATCAACCCCACGCGTTCGCCCATCAATGTGAGTAAGTGGTAGAGGAGCGTCGCCACCGATGTTTTCCCGTTAGTCCCCGTCACGCCAACGAGGTGCAAATGCTTGCTCGGATTGCCATAAAGGTTTGCAGCGAGACATCCGAACACCTCAGCCGAATCGGCGACTTTCAGGTAGGCGACCCCTTCAGCATAGTGTTCCAGATCGCGCTGGTGTATGACGAGTGACGCCCCTGCAGCGACAGCCTTGTCGACGTAGTCATGCCCATCGGAGGTTGTCCCAAGCAAGGCAACAAAACAGCTGCCCTGAACCACCTTTCTCGAATCTGCGGTGAGTCCCGAAATGGAGGTGGGGATCTCTCCCACGACACCTAGGAGCTTTACCCCCACCAAGAGATCTGCCACACGTGTATGCAACGCAATTTCCATTCAGCCTATGAGGTTTGATGGAACAAAGGTAAGGATTTTGCTTGGTAGCACTCCGACCTTATCTCGCATATCCCACTACGTCTATACAACAGAAACAAGCGAGCTGGATACGCCCCAAACATAGACCAATCGAGAGACTAGCAATGAGCTAGAATTCCTTGTCCCCACACCCCCCTTAACAGTACTCTGAATCTCTTACTGTACACTCATTTCCAGGACTATGGTCGCTCCTTTGATTACAGGCTTACCTGGTGGTAAGCTCTGACTCTTGACGCTTCCTCGTCCATGGAAACGAACGTTGAGTCCCGAATTTTCTAACAGATAGAGCGCATCAGAGAGAGGGAACCCTACGACATTGGGTACATGCCCCGCCAAGAGCGGATGAGGTGTAAGAATCAGCTCGTTTCCGCTTCGCGCGGTATTCACCCACGCGGCATTTCCCGCATCGTCGACATAGTCCAGATCGAGGATTCGTAAGGCTCTGACGAGATCCTGCTTCGCCCCAGGCTTTGTGGCAGGGAGGTGTACAGGAATGGAATCGTTCTCTACGTACCATGGAAACCACTCGCTTCGAGTCGCATAGACCTTCTCGGCAATTTCTCGGAAGATGGGTCCAGCCACCACATTGCCATAATAACCACTTTGCGAAGGCGATGTCACGACCACGATACACGAATAGCGTGGCTCGTCTGCAGGGAAATAGCCGACAAAGGAGGCTTGGTAATCTTTCTTCCCCTCGTTTTGATACCCTTTCTTCCCCTTGGCTATTTGCGCGGTTCCTGTCTTCCCAGCAATAGTATATACAGCGGTCTGGAGGTTCTTCGCCGTGCCTGACTGCACAACCCCTTGCAATACCTGCTTCACTTGTCGGATCGTCTCTTTCGAACAAATCGTTGGGACGATAACCTCTCTCTTAAAACGATGGAGGACACGCCCATGATGTATCAACTCTTTCACAAAACGCGGACGCACCATGCACCCGTCATTGGCAATCGCATTGTAAAAAGCCAACACTTGGAGTGGGGTCTGCTGTACCTCGTATCCGATACTCATCATCGGCAATGAAACCCCAGACCAGAGGGTATCTCCTGGCGCTTTGATATAGGGTCTTCCCTCCCCGAGAATAGGCAACCCTAGCGGGAGGTTCAAGTGCATGGCATAGAGATGAGCAATAAAATCCTCGGCATGTCCTTGGTAGTGTTTCATCATCAACTTTGCGACCCCCACGTTAGAGGAGAGCTCCCATACTTGCTGTACGGAGAGTATACCATATCCTCCCTTCTTGGTATCAGATATCACCTGATCGTAGACACGGAACTGTCCATTGCCTGTATTGACGGTATCGTCTAGCGTGACCTTCCCATCTTCTAGGAGTGCGATAAGGGATGCGACCTTAAATGTACTCCCAGGCTCGGTACTCGCTCCGACGGCATAGTTGACCTGCTCGGTATAGTCACCCGCTAGATTTCGGGTAAGGTTAGCAATAGCCTTGACCTCTCCGGTCTTTACTTCCATGACGACCACGGTACCATGATCTGCCTCGTGTCGCATGAGTTGTTCTCTCAATGCTCTTGAGGCAACGTCCTGTAAATTGATATCGATAGTCGTCACGAGATCGTACCCATCCCTTGCTGGGAGATAATCCTCTGAGCCTACGGGGATGAGACGCCCCCCGGGTGCGATCTGCATAATACGGGTACCGTTCACCCCTTGCAGATCTTCGTTATAGGCTCCTTCGAGCCCCACGCCCGAGCCAGCATTGACTCGCCCGATGGTGCGACTGGCTAGTATGCCTAGGGGCTTCATCCGTTGTTCCTCTCTTTCGATGATTAAGCCTCCTTTATTCGGATTGAGGCGCAGCAGCGGAAATGTTCGAAGACGTTTGAGCTCTAGGTGATTAATCACTCGCGTACCTAGGCGATAATAGTGGTTTCCTGCCGAACGTTGGGCTATAAGCTCTCTCCGATACCATGCTTGTGAATGATCGCAAAAGAATTGAGCAAGACAAAAGGAGAGCGAGTCAAGGTTTTGCAAGAAGAGCGAGTCGGTCATTCCTTTCGCCCCAAGATCGAGGTGTATATTGTACATCGGCATAGAGGTCGCCAAGAGACGTCCATCCTCTGCCAAGATGTTACCGCGGCTGGCAGGGAGTTGAAACTCCTTGTATGCGAGCTTCTCCCCTTTGTCACGGAGGGCCGCTCCCTCCATGTACTGAATCCAAAGAATCCGTCCAATGATGCCCAATGACAAGAGAATAAAGAAGACCAAGAATGCCCGAAAGACATTTAGGGCATGCTTTTTCTGGTCTCCTCCAACGACTTTCATTGGATTAACGTTCTTGGTATTTAATGCGGATGGGGGGACGACGCGACTCTTTGAGATCGAGTTGTTGCGCCTCTACCATTTTTGCGACCTCGGACTCCTTGCTACTGCGCATGAGTTCGGCTGTAAGAGTTATGGATTCGCTGCGCAGGTTCTTCACCTCCTCTTCGAGCGCTTGTTCCTCTCTCCACAACTTGTCATAATAGTTACGCATGGCAATATAGAGGACACTGAGGATACAGACCAAAACCCAAAATCGGATATCGAAAGAGAAGAACGAGGGTACGTGTGTTTTCTTTGGACGTTTTTTCTCCCCTTGTACAGTATCCTCGTTCTCCCCACCCAATGCTACGGACGAAAGTTCCTCGTCGGGATCGGTTATTGGTGTCGTCATGTCTAAAAAGCGGTTCGTTCTCCGATCCGAAGACGCGCAGAATGGGAACGGGAGTTTTCTTCTTGTTCGGTTTCCTCGGCTCGTTCCGCTCCCTTACTCAACAGGCGAAAAGGGGCGGCGTGGTTTCCATAAACGTCGCGCGCGAGTTGTCCCTCAAAATTCCCCGCACGTAGGAAGTTCTTTACTAAGCGATCTTCTAGGGAATGGTAAGCCAAAACGACCACCCTCCCTTGGGCTGTCAGCACAGCGGGTAACTGTAACAAAAGACGCTGGAGGCTCTCCAACTCTCTATTCACCTCTATGCGCAATGCTTGGAAGATACATGCCAGCACCTTTGGAGCGCCGCCGGCTTTGCCGAAGGCTTTTTCGACCACCGCGCGCAGTTCATAGGTCGTTGCGATGGGGTGTATGTTTCTTTCCTGCACGATACAGTGTGCCAACTTTCTCGAAGAGCGGATCTCGCCATAATGGAGAAAGAGTGTAGCGAGATCCTGCTCAGAATAATGTTCCAGTATCTGAGCAGCAGTCAGCTCTCCCTGTTGATTCATCCGCATATCTAGTGGGGCATCGAAACGGTAAGAGAACCCGCGCGTCTGCTCGTCGAAATGGTGGGAGGAGACGCCTAGATCCATCAATACTCCATCGAGATATGTGACGTCGAAATAGCGCAACCATCGTTGTAAGTGAGCATAGTTCGCATGAATAGGGGTCACGCGAGGGTCATCGGGTAGATTTTCAAAAGCATCGGCATCTCTGTCTAGACAAAAAAGCCTACCGTGTGTACCCAGCCTCTGGAGGATGGCACGTGAATGCCCCCCTCCCCCTAGCGTGAGATCTGCATAGAGCCCATCGGGTCGAATATTCAACGCTTCGACCGATCGGGCAAGTAAGACTGGTTCGTGGTATGCCATGATTGTGGGGACAAAGGTAAGGAAAAGTCTGTGCAGATGGGGGGGGTAGAAAGCCCTCCGCCCCACCTACCATTGTCATGGAACTTGTTTGTACGAGAGAAAGGACACACGGTACAATTTGAGGGCATTTGCTCACCCCAGAGGAGGTTACAAACGATACTAGGCTATACTCGCTGGGAGAATTTTCTTATTGCCATACACCGCGCCGTCGCCTCATGTAAATCACAGAATGTCAATGTAGATGACCATTTTCGTGAGGTCACGAAAATGGTAGAATTAGGTAGTGGTGCTAAGCGTGAAGTATCCGATTTTATGCTCACTCGCGCAGAACTCTACTCGCCTCTCTTACACTAAAATCCCCTAGCAACCATTTTTCCACGCCCTAGAATGAGTGTTTATTGACGCTCCTTTTCTAGGCTATAGCCCTCTGCTTCCCACTTCTTGACGAATGGGAGAGAGGCAGTAGGGCTTTCGTTAAATATTCCACGCATTCCGTTCGTTTTATCAACATTACGAATGTTCCATGCATCGAAGCTTTGTTGAAAAGTACTACTGCCGTCGAACATTTGGCTCATGTCGGTTACGTGGCTGACGTCCTAACTGTTCAATGGTTGATTGAATGTAGTACAGAACACGAACATCCGCCCCATGTTCGTGACCCGTCCTACGTTCCATTTATCGAGGGGTTGGTTGAATGATTCGCAGAAGTTAAACATGCTCTCCATGTTTTCTACATTGCTCATTAGTGCCTTTTGTTTTAGCTTACATGCCCGGAGGTAATAAAAAACGAACTCCCCCATAAAAATGGGCAGCTTATGGCGTTCTATATATTCCTAAATATGCTAGGCGAGCTACGGGGTAGAGTGGGTGTAGAGCCTTTGTTCCCCGCATGTTCCCCGCATGTTCCGTCTATGTATCGTCGGTGTAGAGTCTATGTTCCCCCTGTAAATTGGGTGGGAAAATAGCCCCTATTATAGACGTATTCCATTATTCCTATACTCTATTATTTAGTTTATCGTACAACAATAGTGCTTTAGGATTTCCTGAAGTGATAGTACAGAATAGGGGGAGAAAGAGCGGGCGGTGGTCGGGTGATTTGTACACACCTTAGAACAATAGCCTTATCTTTGTATAAACCAACGACAAGGAAAGATGAGCGAACAGCGA
>CAUUCP010000031.1:0-28410 GCA_963543925.1 uncultured Bacteroidia bacterium
TTTTTGATAGAATAGGGGGGAGGATTCCACCTACGGTCGTCTCATTTTCAAAGAAATGCCCCACAAAGGGGGATGGGAGTACGAGGCGTCATTGCTTACCTTATTGATTCCGCCGATTCTTTTTATATGCGTTTTTTTTACATTTGCCGTGTGAAATAACGCATACAGGTAGGTATGCTGGAATAACTAGCTTAAAGGTACAATGAAACGGATATTGTTCATCGCATCCCTTTTGATGCTCTTCCTCTGTTATTCCTCTGCCCAAGAGGCGGGGAAAGGGGGTATCGCTTTTACCGAAGAAGAGATGGCACGCGCCAACACAGCGAAGGATTGTAGCTATATGTCGCCTTTTGAAATAGAGACGATCTATTACCTCAATTTGGCACGTACGTGTCCACAGAAGTTTGCAGAAATTTATGCAAAGGACTTTTACCGAGGAAAACCCAAAGAGGAGTATACTCGGAGTCGCGATTCGCTCTACAGGCAGCTCAAACACATGACCCCTATAGACGCCCTACTCCCCGATCCGGAGCTTGCGGCTCATTGTGCATGTTTTGCGGATCAATTGATTCTTTTAAAGCTCTTTACGCATGATCGCAAGGGCACGATTTGTGAAAGGTGCCTCAACGGCGAGTGCCTTTCTTTTATAAACCACCCTACCCCACTTATTTACGTTTGTAATCTCCTTGTGGATGCTGGATGGGAAAAGCAAGGGTACGGGCATCGTAGGATCATGCTTCGTAAAGGCCTGCATTACGTAGGGGCGGCAATGCGCCCCTCTACTCCTCCGAAGAAGAAACTTCTTGTACTTCAATTCTGGAATGATCTGGGTAAGAAGAAGAATTACACCTATACTCCTCCTGCAGGAGAGAAGACAGACCCTCAGAAGCCCGAACCTCAGAAGACAGATGCACAAAAGACAGACCCTCAGAAGACAGGTGCACAAACAGGTAATCCAGATCAGGAGGACGGAGTGGAAGAAAGTGACGAGGAGATGGAAGAGATAGAAGAATACATGAGGAAATTGGCAGAGGAAGAGGCGGAAGAAGATAAAGAGGCGGAAGAGTATATCAAGAAACTAGAAGAAGAAGAGGCGGAAGAGGACAAAGAGGCGGAAGAGACCATCAAGAGACTCGCACAGGAAGAGGCGGAAGAGGATAAAGAGGCAGAGGAAACCATCAAGAGAGTAGAACAGGAAGACGAGTAGGCGGGGAGGGGCAGGGCTTCTCCGCATCAAAATGAGTAGTAAAGACAAGTTGCAAGGGCGATGACTAGGATATCGCTTTTGCAACTTCTTTTATGTGGTGGCGACGACGACATCTCTATGTCCGAAGAGTGTAGAGAGGGGGGGGCTTGTATCCACTGGTAGAACTCCGCAATGGATGTTCTCGCGGATGTTCTCGCGTGTAGAGACCTTTGAACGCGTCACCCCACACATAAACTTCTTTACGGGCTTGTTTGGCGGTCTATGGGAAAGATGATCGGGGAGTTACGATGTAGCCCTACTCTCCCCTATCGCCTCCCGATAAATTGGGGAAAGTATCGGGCTTTTTATCGGTTAACCAACGTATAACATTCATCGTCGAACTACGAGAGAACTTAGTTAAATATGGTTAACTGTTAAAGAAAATACACCATCTTCCGTATTTTGGTAGTTACGAATCTTATTATCAATAAGATAAAGAATCTTAAGCAAGAGAGCGTCCCTTCGGTGTGCTTTACGCTCATTTTGTAAAAAGATTATCCACCCCCTTCTCATCTTTCTTATTTCCCTATTTTATATTTAATGTACTTAACATCCTAAATAACTCTATAAGAGTCTCTTGCGTCCCCTTATTTTGTTTTTTGGGCAGTGCTACTGAACTATCTAACTTTGCCACATGAATAGCTACTACCATTTGGATCTTCAGGTTGGTTTGAATACTCTTTCTGCGGAAGAGTCTCTTCACTGTGCACGCTCTCACCGTGCTCAGGTGGGTGAGTCTGTGATGTTGGTGAATGGTATGGGGGGACGTGGTGTGGGTCGTATAGCAACCATCTCGCGAAGCGGGGTGGTTGTGGAGATAGAGACGTTGGTTCAGGAAGCCCAACAGGCGTGTGAGCGGAGCTGGATCGGCGTAGCCCCTACCAAACATATGGATCGCATGGAGTGGTTTGTAGAGAAAGCCGTAGAGGTGGGTGTTGGTAGAATTAGTTTTTTCTATAGCCAGTATTCAGAGCGTCGAGAGCTACGTCAGGATCGTCTTTGGCGTATCATGGTAGAGGCAGGGAAGCAGTGTCAGGCCTCTTGGTTTCCGAGTTTGGAGGGTCCTGTGAGTTTTGTGGAGTTGTTAGCAGATGCTCGTGGTTCTGAATACTCGCGTGCGATAGCCCATTACCCGAGTAGGGGTCTTCTTCCTCTGGAATCGTTTATGGAGGTAGCAGAGAAGATGCCGAAGCTTCTTCTTGTTGGGCCAGAGGGTGGTTTTTCTGGTGATGAATATTCCCAAGCCATTGATAGTGGTTATTTCGGCGTAAGCCTTGGTACGCGACGTTTACGCACGGAGACCGCCGCGCTGACGGGGTGTGTGGTCCTGGCGCATGCGGGTGCACGAAAAGATATCTACGCAACAACGTAACATTCTGTTAAAAAAGTAGTTTCTATAATTGCAAAAGAGAAACAAGCAGGCGATGTACGGAAATGAGCCTCAATTATTGTTAGTGGAAAAAGACTTGAACTATGGCAACCTTTTGAAGGGCTATTTTCAGGCACTCCACTTCAATGTGGTGATGTCGATGAACAGTGAGGACGCTTTCCAAACCTACGTCTCACAGCACTTCGACATCGGAGTCATAGAAATCAACCTTCCAGACGGAAATGGATTGACGTTGGTTTCCAGGTTGCGGGAACGCAACCCGAACTTCCCGATCATCATCGTCTCCGAGCTTACAGACCAGGAGCATGTTCTGAATGGTCTTCGGAGCGGTGCTGATGATTACATGAAAAAGCCCTTCGATTCAGAAGAGCTGACGCTTCGCATCTACGCGTTGATTCGACTTGCCTATCCAGTGCAGCGTTTTTCGAACACGCCGTCGATGTTCAAGATCGGTTCTTTCACGTTCGATGTGGTACACCAAACCCTTCAGCGCGATGGCGCACCTGAGGTGCGTCTCACGGCTAAGGAGTCGGAACTACTCAAACAGCTAGCCCTTCATGTGAACAAAGTCTTGCCACGCGAGTATGCTTTGAAGACGGTGTGGGAGGAGTTTAGTACTTTTAATGCACGTAGTATGGATGTTTACATCACCAAGCTACGTAAGATATTGAGTGTTGATCCCTCGGTAGAGATCCTTAATGTTCGCGGCAAGGGGTTCAAACTTGTGGTCTAGGATTTGATCTTAGGCGGGAATTTATAAGTTTGTGCTACCTTTGGGATGCAGAAACATCGGCAATGGGAGCAGCAAATGGAACGGTATCGTCGCTAAGCGACTACGTACTTGAGGGTACAGGGGAGACGCTCTTGGTTGATCTACGGTCAACGGGAGCGCTCTCTTTTACGGGTGTATCGCTGTGTGTTCGCCCGACCGAGGTTTATGCGGATGCGGTGAAATGGTTGCGAGAGTATGTAGAACAACCCGCGCAGGCGACTCACGTACTCTTTTCGATCAAGTATTTCAATACTTCGACCTCCAAGGTCATTTTAGAGATCCTTCAGATATTAGAGGGTCTTTTTCGTAGTGGCAAAGAGGTAGAGGTACACTGGCGTTACAAGGTTGGAGATCTGGATATGGAGGATGCGGGAGCAGGGTATGCGGAGAATACGCTGCTTCCCTTTCACATGGAGGAATTTTAGAGAAGTCTTTATAGAGAGCACCAAAGAAGATGGCAGGTTTATCGGCACAACGAATTCGGTTACTCCGTTTTATGGGTCGCATGCCCAGTGTATCGAAGATAGAGGCACGTCGTGCCGTCTTGCAACGCGCCTTTGAGCGTTACCGCGGGATCTCTCAGTCGACTGAGTACGCTCGCTACCAGACGCTTTTGCAATTTGAAGCCTCTGGCGAGGCGGAGAAGGAGAAGGCGCTCTGCGAGGCAGAGAAGAGGAAGTTTAAGAGCACGGAGAGCTATGCCAAACTCGTGGAGCTGAAGTCTCTTCGCAAGAATAAGGATCTCCGCTGGTATGCGAAGCAGGAACAGGCGGGTGTTTTTTCTCGTCTCCTGCGTGAGCGAGAGCTCTTTTTTGAAGATTTTACCTCCTCGCAACTAGACAAGAAGCGTTGGCTTCCCCGTTTTTTTTGGGGCGATGCGCTGATCAAGAAGGGGTATTCGTTTATCGGAGATCCTCACTGTTACCCAGACGACAACAATCTGGAGATCGAGAATAGTATTTTGACGATCGAGACGCGCCAAGACCCTCGGAGCGCATTGGCATGGGACAAGGAGTTGGGTTTTGTTTCCGAGCGCTTTGAGTATTCCTCTGGTGTTGTGTGCACGGGACAGAGTTTTCGGATGCATGGTGGGCGACTTGAGGTAAAGCTTCGTATCAAGCATCAACCTGGGGTCTATCACTCACTCTACTTGGTTGGAGATACGCGTACGCCAGAGATTGACGTTTTTCGCACCACCACAGGTAAAAAGCCTGGTATCATGAGTGGGGTGCTCCGTAACGAGGTCAATACGTTAGTCCCCGAGGAGGGGGTAGCGGTACTTCCATCGGGTGAGGATTTTTTCCTCATTACTTTTGACTGGGAAGGGACTACGCTTCGGTGGAGTATCAATGAGATTCCCTATATGACCCTAGAGGGTCGTGGTTTGGATGCTCCGATGTACCTAGTCTTCGCAAGTGGCGTAGAGCCTGGGGCCTCGCCTGCAGGGGTGGCCAAGATGGAGATAGACTGGGTTCGTTGCACGGCCTACGACGCATAGAGGAGGGTGTAAGTGCGCGGTGTGGGGTCATGGAGGTAGCGGTGTATGGTTGGGGAGTGGGTCATGAGAACTTCGATGCCTTGGCCTCGCTTCTAGAGCGCTTGCATGAACGCGGGTGGATCATTTGGGTCTATGACCGGATGATAGCCCATCTCTACTCTTTTTTCGGTTACACTCCTTCGTTTGCACGTCCTTACTCGTACCGGGAAGAATTGCCCAATGACCTTGATTTTCTCCTGAGTATAGGTGGCGATGGGACGATCCTTGATGCTGCACAGTACATTTTAGGGAGTAATGTTCCTATTGTTGGGATAAACTTTGGTCATCTTGGTTTTTTATCTTCGCTTCAGGCTGCCACGCTGGAGCATCTGGAGGAGACGTTGGAGAGTGGCTACTATGCCATCGAACGTTTTCCGACGGCACAGGCTCAAATCTCGCAAGAGGGGGAGATCCTCCCCTTCCATTATGCCTTAAACGACATCACGGTTCAGAAGAGTGGTAAGTCGATGTTGGTGGTGAACACGAGCATAGACGGTACTTTTGTGTGTACTTATTGGAGCGATGGTGTGATCGTGAGCACGCCCACGGGGAGCACGGCTTATAGCTTGAGTGTGGGGGGACCGATAGTATCTCCTTTGTCACGGGTGTTGTTACTTTCGCCGATCTCACCCCATACGCTTTACACACGTCCGTTGGTGCTGGCCGATACTTCGGAGATCCATATGCGGGTACGGTGTCGCGACAAGGAAGTCCCCTTGATCGTAGGCATTGATGCGCAGGAGTATTCGTTTCGGGGTACGATCGATGTACGTGTAACTCGCAGTCCGTTAGAGGTATCCTTGGTACGCTTCCGAGAAAAGAACTTTTACACTGCCCTACGGGAGAAGTTGGGTTGGGGTAATGATCCTAGGAATTAAGTTTTTTCGCTTCTGGGTGTGGAGCGCTGCAGTATGACACCGTTTCATTACCTTTGCAAACACAAGCTATGTGCGAAGATCATGGAAGAGCAAACACTAGACCTCACCCTCGAGGAATTGGGCATTCTGCCCGAGGAGTATGAACAAATCGTGAAGATCTTGGGACGCGAGCCCAACTATACAGAGCTGAGTATTTACTCGGTGATGTGGAGTGAGCATGCCTCGTACAAGAATTCTATCCGTTGGATAAAAAAGCTTCCTCGGAAGGGGAAACACCTTCTGGTAGAGGCTGGCGAGGAAAATGCGGGTCTTGTGGACGTGGGGGATGGGCTGGCGTGCGTATTCAAAATCGAATCTCACAATCATCCGTGTGCCGTAGAGCCTTATCAGGGAGCAGCGACGGGGGTAGGTGGGATCAACCGCGACATATTCACGATGGGGGCACGTCCTGTGGCACAGCTGAACTCGCTTCACTTTGGTAATCTGGACAATGCGCGCACGCGCTGGTTGCTAGACGGTGTGGTACGCGGTATAGGGGATTATGGGAACTCCTTTGGCGTGGCAGTCGCTGGTGGTGAGGTAGTTTTTGACCCCTCTTACGAGACGAACCCTTTGGTCAACGCCATGTCCGTAGGACTAGTGAAGCGTGCACACGTGATATCGGCCATCGCCAAGGGGGCAGGAAATCCGGTCTTCATAGTGGGATCGGCTACGGGCAAGGATGGTATTCACGGTAGTACGTTTGCTTCTGCGAATATCACCGAGGACTCTGCCAAGGATATTCCTTCCATTCAGGTAGGAGATCCCTTTGCAGAAAAACTTCTTTTGGAAGCGACGTTAGAGCTAGCCAAGACGGACACGCTGGTAGGTATGCAGGATATGGGCGCGGCAGGTATAATCTGTTCCACGTCGGAGATGTCGGCCAAGGGAGGTTGTGGTATGAAGATAGACCTCGATCTTGTGCCGATGCGACAGGCGGGTATGCAGGCTCATGAAATTCTTCTTTCCGAGTCTCAGGAGCGTATGCTGGTGGTAGTCAAGAAAGGTCGCGAGTCTGAGGTAAAAGCCATTTTTGACAAGTGGGATGTGCCGTGTGTGCAGATAGGGGTCGTAACGGATGCACCTGAGCTCGAATTTACCTACCACGGAGAGCTCGTGGCGAAGATACCCGCGGAGTCTCTGGTTCTTGGGGGTGGTGCGCCGCAGTACGAGCGTGAATATAAGGAGCCCGCCTACTACAAGCGTTACCAGCAGTTTTCGATAGATCAGGTCCCCGAGCCAGCGGATTTAGTAGCGGTGGCTAAGGAGCTTATTGCGCAGCCCAACATAGCCTCGAAGCGGTGGGTATACGAGCAGTATGACACGATGGTGGGTGACTATAATCTGACGACCAATGTCCCAGCGGATGCGGGCGTGGTGGCGATTCGGGGTAGTAAGAAAAGCTTGGTGGTCTCTGTGGACTGTAATCCGCGGTATGTGAAAGCCGACCCTTATGTAGGGGCGATGATAGCGGTTTCAGAAGCAGCCCGCAACGTGGTGTGCACGGGGGGAGTACCGATAGCGATCACGAACTGTCTAAACTTTGGCAACCCGTACAATCCTGAAGTATATTGGCAGTTCGTTCGCTCAATCGAGGGTATGGCAGCCGCGTGCACCCGTTTTGAGACTCCGGTGACGGGGGGTAATGTTAGTTTCTACAACCAATCGACTATAGGCGATCGCGACGAGGCGGTGTCTCCGACGCCAGTAATCGGGATGTTAGGGCTTTTGCCACAAATCCAGAACCGTACGACGCTTGCCTTTCAGAAGAAGGGGCATATGATCTACCTTCTCGGGGCATTACACAATGACATCGGATGTTCGGAGTACTTGGTATCTCACCACGGCATCACAGAGTCTAACGTACCTCATTTTGACCTTGACGAGGAGTACAGGTTGCAGCTATTGGTTTCTCAGCTTATCGAGAGACACTTAATCTGCTCGGCACATGACGTATCGATGGGGGGGCTGTTTACGACTCTTGTAGAGTCTGCGATGCCGAACAATCTTGGTTTTGATATCACCTCGGATGCGGAGATTCGTCTTGACGCCTTTCTTTTTGGCGAGTCGCAGAGTCGTGTTGTGATTTCGGTCTCTGAGGCGTGTGAAGAGAAGTTTGTCGACTTTATGTTGGAGCGCGACGTCCCGATGTGCTTGTTGGGTCACGTGACTCGTTCAGAGATTCGCGTGGACGATATATCCTATGGTTTCATTGCAGACTATAAACACACCTACGACACTGCGCTGGAAGCGAAGTTGCGCCGTTAGGCTAATCTCTATTTCTATTGAAAAAGCAGGAAACGATCGGGGCAATGTTCAACGACATTGCCCCGCGCTATGATACTCTAAACCATCTCCTGAGCCTAGGATTGGACAGGCGTTGGCGTCGCGCTGCGGTACGTCGAGTGATAGAACAATCTCCTGAGGCAGTACTTGACCTAGCGTCAGGGACGGGGGATATGACCCTAGCGCTACTGAAACGTTATAGTCCTGGCAGGATATGTTGTGCGGATCTTTCGCCCCAGATGTTGGCACGTGGGAGAGCGAAAATCCTCCGTCGATTATCGAAAGCGCCTTATACTGGCAAACGGCGTCGCCCTGATGTAGACTTTGTTGAGTGCACAGCCGAGTCGTTACCTTTTTCCGATGGGAGCTTTTCTACGGTCATGATAGGCTTCGGTGTACGCAACTTTGCAGATATTCCAGAGGCGCTTCGGGAGATAATGCGTGTTTTATCCCCTGGTGGTCGTCTTGTAGTTTTGGAATTCTCTATGCCACGTCGTGGTTTCTTTTCCCTTCTGTATCGCCTCTACTTACGTCTTTACCTTCCGCTTGTTGGTGGGCTTATTTCGGGCTCTTTCAAAGCGTATCGGTATCTACCATCCTCTATGGCTCAATATGCAGCAGAATCGCCCTTATTGCCCGCAATGGAGGCAGCGGGTATGATAGTCCTCGAACAGCATGCCCTGAGTGGTGGGGCTGTGATGTTGACGGTAGGGAAACGTCCGTGAGGAGTGAGGAAGCGAGGTGGGGGTAACTAAAGCGTGGAATTGAAACGTGGGATTGAAACGTTATGGGGTGGTGACGGGGGGGGAGGGAGAAAAGCTGAATAGCGCTTGTAAGTAGTGTTTCTATCGGAGGGGAGAACATCTAAAAAGAAGAGGATTAACTCTCTCTACGACATTGATAAAAACACATCAAAAGTGCATGCCTGTGTATTCGTTCAAAATACAGATATATGGAACATTACAATAAACCACCATTAACCTATGAGGAACAGGTTGATCTGTTAAAATCGAGAGGACTGGTCATTCCTGATGAACAAGATACGAAAAAGCATCTTGCCAATATCAGTTACTATCGTCTTAGTGCCTATATGCTACCGTACAAGCAAAATGTAGAGGGGAAGATACTTGATTCCTTTCGAGAAGGCGTCACTTGGGATATGGTATATAACCTATATATGTTTGACCGAAAGTTACGATTGTTAGTTTTTGATGCCATAGAACGGTTGGAAGTTACCATACGAGCCCAAATAATATATCAGCTCAGTCATAAATATGGTTCACATTGGCAGGATCAAGAAGAAATATTCACCCCTCCCAAGACCATTACTTCGCGTAGGAGTACAGTTACAATAGATTTATATAGCGAAATTCAAAAGCATATCAAGGAACAGCTGCAGAACAATAGGGCGGAAGTTTTTATTCAACATTACCGCAACAAATATGACAGCCCCATAAATCCTCCATCTTGGATGAGCGTTGAGGTCATGTATTTCAATCACCTTTCGCGCATCTGTTCTGGACTGAAACGCCGTGCCGATATAAAGGATATCGCCTCTTATTTTGACCTGTCGCCCGATATATTCTGCTCGTGGCTTCATACAATCAATTATGTACGCAATATATGCGCCCACCACGCAAGGCTTTGGAACAGGGAAATGAGCATCATGCCCAAAAAGATGACTTCTTCCAAAAGACTTAGCTGGATAGACAACCCAGACACGGTAGAAAATAGCAAACTCTATTATTTCCTGTGTATGCTGAATTATATGCTACAAACAGCCAATCCGACCTCCGATTTCAAGCAACGTCTAAAAGATTTATTGACAGAATATCAAGAGGTTGTATCCATTGATACAATGGGATTTCAGCCAGATTGGCTCAATGAAAGGATGTGGAACGATTAAACAGTAATCGACACGAATATTGTTAGCTATATAAAAAAGTTATACCTTTGCGGTAACCTTAGGATAGATAAATCGTTTTATAGATAAAAGCAACAGGCCTCTCAGGCGCGTCGAAAGACAGCATACTTGGGGGGCGTTTTTTATTTTATAGGGAAACCTCAACGAAAAAGATATTGCAACGCAAAAAGGGAGTTCCTATCGCGAATGATTGCACGGTAAAACCCTGTCTATATCGTTTAACGTAGTGCCATAAATCAAAGGGACAGGAAAATAAAAGCTCCATTGAGCTGGGAAGACGTTTTTGTGGATATCCTCACCACTATGTAAAAAAAGGGGGCGGCGCTCGAAAGCACTGCCCCTTTTTATTTCACGGGAATGTTACGGAAATATTCCCTACTCTTCTTTGTAGCCCTTCATCATAAGACGCACTTGGTATGCGCCTCCGAAGATATTCTTCATCGCCTTTTTTATCGACGCGACCGAGAGGTCATTGACCAACTTTTCATAGTTGGTGTGGATGTCGACCCCCGAGGTCTCGTACTCGGCGAGGACTTCGATCCAGTATTCGTTTCTGTGTACATCCTCTCCGTGCGACTTGAGGAAGTGGAGTTTCGCCTTTAGGACGTCGTCCTCCTTCACGTCATTGAATAGGTTATTGAAAATTTCAGCCACTTTCGGAGTGAGTGCATCAGCTTTATCAGGGTCGGTATCGAAGCGCATGAGCATGCGCGCGTAGGGTACGGGTCGGTAAGAGAGGAAACCTTGCTCGGCCACTCCGTAGGTACCTCCTTCTTTTTCACGAATTTCTTCCGTGTTCCGTAGTCCGAGGATATGCTCGATGGCGGAGACGTAGATCATGTTTTCTGCGTTATACTTAGCCTTTGCTCCGTAGCCCACCATGACTCGGGTCTTTGGGGTTTCCATTTTCTGGTTGAAAGTGTAACCAACGGCATGGTCAGGAGCTCGGAGTCCGTCGTCCTTCCAAGAACGTTTTTCTCCTTTAGGAAGTGAAGCCAAATACTGGCATACGAGCGGCTTTAGTTGTGCAGGATTGATGTTTCCGACAATCAACACCGTATAGTTATTTGCCCCTGGGAAGAGTTTCTTGTAGGCTTCTTGTAGTCTTTCGAATGTTACTTCCTTGAGTGTTTGTGAGGACAAGGGTTGAGCGCGCGGATTTTCGTCGTTCATGAGTAGCGCCAAGCGTCGTGAGAAGATGGAATTGGGGTCATTCTCCTGATTGGTGAAGATGGTATTTACGCGCTCCATCATGGCTTTGTAAGTATCTTCATCGAAACGAGGTGCAGTGAATAGGAGGTATATTTCTTGCAACATGAGTTCGAGCTCTTCTACTTTTGCCGAGCTTACTCCTTCCACCTTAGTTTGAAAGCGAGAGATCCCGCCCGAGACATTCACTTGTTTTCCGGCTTTGTATTTCGCGAGCTCGATCGCATCAAAGTTCCCGACACCACTCATATCGAAGTAGGTGTCTAGGAGTTGTGCCGCATAGATCTCGGCGGCGTCTAGGGAGGAGTATCCTCCTTCGGATATCGCACGTAGGAAGACCTGATCTTCTTTGAAGTCCGTCGGTTTGAGGATGACCTTCATCCCATTGGAGAGGGTCCACTCGGTGGTACCGAACTTTTTGTTTGTTTTTTCGCTCACCACTTTTCCAATAGGAGGGAGTTCTGCGAGTAGGGGTTCTTCCTTCACGTTGTCGACCCATGGGGTGAGTTGCGTATCGCAGACCTCGTTGTAGAGTTCAGCGGCTTGTTCCTCGGATGGGATGGTAATTTTTTCGTTCTGTGGTGCGGAGGCGAAGCAAACGAGATCGCGCGATGGCATGAGGTTACGAATCATAGCGCTAACCTCCTCAGGTGCGATAGACTCTATCATGGGGAGCGCCATTTTCATTTCAAGCTCGATGCCTGGCATGGCCTTATTTTCAGTAAAGTGACCGATGCAGTCCCAGACTAGGTTTCCATTGGGTTGTTTTTCACGCTCGTCGTAGGCAGCTTGGTACATACGCATGAGGTCACTCTTTACACGGGCGATTTCCGAGGGTAGGAAGCCATGCTGCACGGCGCGCTGCGCCTCAGTCACGAGGGTTTTGAAAGCGTCCATGAGCATGTTGGGTTTTGGAACGATGACAAGGGAGTACAGATCCATGGGGTGCGCAATGCTGTAATACATCCCCTGTGCCCCTAGGAAGGTTGCATTGGGGTCGTGTGAGAGCTCATCGAAACGGGCATTGAGTGCCATGACAGCCAACTGACGGATCAATTCGTCGCGCAAGTTCCCTACGGTCTTGGCACGTAAGAAATCGGGGTCGTGACGGAAGTGGAGCTCTAGTCGTGCGAACTGGAGTTCGGGATCGGAGTATGAGCCATAGACGAAGCCCTTGGTTGCAGGGATTTCATAGGTTGGCTTTGGTGTTTTTTCGGCGGGGACGCGCACGTTGCTTGCCATACGTTTTACGCGTTCTTCCATCTCGTCGGCATCGAAGTCTCCGACTACGACAATCGCCTGCAGGTCGGGACGATACCACTTGTGGTAGAAATCCTTAATCGTTTGATACTCGAAAGTTTGTAGGAGTTCCAGCGTCCCAATCACATCGCGTTCTGCGTACTTTGAACCTTTGAACAGGAGCTTCTCCTTGACGTCCTGCGCACGCCAATCGGCGTTGCGGCGTGTACGGAGCTCCTCCATAATCACCCCACGTTCGTCGTCAATCTCTTTATCTACAAAAGAGATTTCTCCCGACCAGTCGCAGAGCACCATGACGCAGGAGTCCAAGAGTCCTTTTCGCGTGGTAGGCACGTCGGAGATATTATAGCAGGTCACCTCGCGCGCAGTAAAGGCATTGACGTCAGCTCCGAACTTTACTCCGTTGTGCTCTAGGAAGTTCAAGAGCTTTTTCCCGGGGAAATGGGTCGTCCCATTGAAGGCCATATGTTCAGTAAAATGAGCCAGCCCCTGTTGGTTATCTTCTTCGAGGATGGCTCCCACGTTGTGCACGATATAGAACTCGGCGCGTTCGCGTGGTTCTTTATTGGCCATGATGTAGTAGACCATCCCATTGTCCAACTTCCCATATTTCACCTTAGGGTTCATGGGCAAGGGGAGTTTTAAGAGCTGTTCGAGCTCTGCAGGATCTTGTGCCACAGCACGTTCCGTCCATGCATAGAGTGCAAGGAAGACGAGGGCTAGTATACCCACGCGTAGTCGGATTTTCGCAAACATTTCTCTTCTATTTAAGAACTCTATCCTTACAAAGGTAGCAAGGTCTAGAGAAATCAACCATTTTAGATAGCGAAGACCATTAAGAGTTCCTAACTTGCAGTGAAATTCTATACGCCCATTATCACACATGTTCTATACCTCTGCCGCGGAGTACTATACACTACTCTCGCGCGCCTTCTTGCCTGTGGAGCGTCCTTCAGCAAGTGTTGCAGAACGCTATATACTGCTCGGGCGACTCCTACGCGAGCTTCTTGACGAGCGGGTCTCGGATGCGCCGCTTACTTTTTCTGGCAATGCAGCACAGATCAACTACCTCGTACGGAAGTATCAAATCCCCTCCTCTGCAGCGCGTCTCCTACAAAGGATGCGAGGTCATCTCCACGCCATCGATCCAGAGACGGAAGAGGATGCAGCCCCTCTTGCTCATGACCTCTATGCCTTCTGCCTTCTGGTTTATTATGTTTGCGAAAGGAGTCTTCCACCGACAGAGCTACGTTCTTGCTTTCCAAGAGCGCACGACCTTTTACCGTCAAATGTGGCAGTAAAGGGGTATATACGCGCCGAAGTGGCGTCGTGTGACGGATGCTACCTCTACTTAAATTCACGTAATAAATCCCGCCCTTTTCGCGCATTATTTCCAGAGCCAGAGGGAACAGCACATTCGTTTGCGGACTACTGCCAGCGTGGTGCTACGGTTCATCTTATCCGACCGCGTGCGGAGCGGCAGCCGGATGGTGATATGGCACTGACCCCGGAGCTGATTATCTATGAACCAGATTACTTGGTGAATATTTCCAGTATTGCGGCATGTTTCCGTCCCGAGGGTGTCTCCCCATTTTCTCACTTGGTATCTCGTTTACGCCCTAGCCCCATCTCGAGTGCGATAGAGTTAGGGAATTTGGCAGGGGAGCTCCTCGACCTGCATGTACACCACAAGTCTTTTTCCACCGAAGAGGCTATACTGGAATGTGCACGTCGGAGAGTACTCGTTGCCTCCTCCCCGCGTATAGACTACAGTTTTCTCGCAGAGGGAGCTAAACAACAGTCGGAGTATATCGATACCGCCCTCAATAAGACGCTCCCCAGCGTGTCGTCTGTATACCAGCGAGAGTCGCTCCTACTCGAGCCCTCTTTTTATGGACAACTCCTTGGCTTGGAAGGGCGTATGGACTTGCTACAACAGAATCTTCGGTTGCTGATAGAACAGAAATCGGGGAAAGGGGCGTACTATCATCCGGGGGATCGTACCCCCGTGAAACAGGAGGGGCATTATGTGCAGATCCTACTCTATCAAGCCCTGTTGACCTATGCATTGGAGCAAAGAGGAGAGATAGAGAGCTATCTTCTTTATTCGAAATATCCAGAGCCTCTGCTGAGTGTCGGACGCGCACCTGCATTACTTCGACAAGCCATTGCCTTGCGCAATGAGTTGGTTGCCTACGATGCACACTATCGGCATTCGGGATTCTCGGTTCTACGCACCCTCACGCCAGAGGATTTTAATACCCGTCAGGTCGCCAATAAGTTGTGGGAGGAGTACACAGCCCCAGAGTTGGATGCCTTTCTGGCCCCGTGTCAGAGTGCCTCGCCTCTTGCTTGGAGCTACTTTGTACGCCTATCGCGCAGTGTGATGGAGGAACAATTCCTCGCCAAGGTGGGGAGCGGGACAAGCCACCACTATGGGGCAGCGGGACGTTGGTTATACTCCGTCGGAGAGCGGCGAGAGGAAGGGATGCTCCTGACACACCTTGCCGTGCACCTCGATCCTTCCGAAGAAGGGCACTATCGGCAATTACGATTCACTCCACTAGAAAAGAACAACACGCTAGCCAATACCAGTTTCCGCGTCGGAGACTTGGTGGCAGTCTACCCCTGCCAGAGGGGAAAGTTACCCGATATCCGACGACAGGTCTTCTTAAAGGGAAAAATTACTGAGCTGGGTGCAACAGAAGTTGGCGTCCATCTCAACTATAAACAATCCTCCGACCTTATCTTTTCTACAGACGAGGGGGGGTACTGGGTAATCGAGGGGGACAGTAACGATTCTAGCTTCTCCTCTCAGTTCCAAGGACTTTACTCTTTCCTACGCTGCGGGACGGAGCGACAGGCACTCATCCTGCAACAGCGGTTACCACGTATAGACGGGAGTCGTGTGCCGCGTGGCGAGTATGGCGAATTGCAGGAGTTGATACAACGTGTCGTGCAAGCCCGAGAACTCTTTTTGGTATTAGGTCCTCCGGGGACAGGTAAGACCTCGCATGTTATGATGAGCATCCTACGCGAGGAGCTTCTAACCCCCGACACCCACATCCTACTCTGTGCATTTACCCACCGCGCGGTAAATGAGATGGCAAGTAAGGTGCATGAGGCGGGGATCAACTTCCTCTACATTGCCTCGCCACTAGTCGCCACGCCAGAGCTAGTGCCCTACCTCCTCGAGGAGCGAGTTTGCGATACAACGAGCGTCGCCGCGATGCGCGCCGTGATAGCAGAAGCACGTGTAGTGTGTATAAATACCTCGGCTCTAGCAGCTCACCTCGAGCTCTTGGAGACACAACACTTTTCTCTAGCAATTATAGACGAAGCGTCGCAGCTCCTCGAAGGTCAACTCCTTCCGCTCCTTTGTGCGAACAAAGCCGAAAATAGACACCCGATCGAACGCTTTGTACTGATTGGCGATCACAAGCAACTCCCAGCCATCGCGCAGCAAGACGCGCATGCGGCTTGGGTCGAAGACCCCGAATTGCGCGCAATAGGACTTACTGACTGTAGGAACTCCTTCTTTGAGCGCTTCTACCGAGCCTACTGCAATGAGCCTTCGGTGACCTATTTCCTTACTTGCCAGGCGCGCATGCACCCCGATATTGCCGACTTTGTAAGCAAACACTTCTACGAAGGACGGCTAACCGTCCGCGGAGTTCCACACCAATTAGAAGCATTACCCTCTTGCCTGCCCAACCCTTTTACTGAAAAAGGTTATGGTTTCGCAGAAGATATCCCGATGCTGATAGCACACCACCGCTTTTTCTTTGTCGACTATATGCGGGAGGAGCAAGGACTCGAGCCTCCATACCAAAACTCTCAAGAAGCCTCGCTGATAGTCACTCTGGTACAGGGCTATATAGACTATTACTCTGGACAAGAACGCCCCCTCCGTCCGAGTGAGGATATTGGGATCA
Source organism: uncultured Bacteroidia bacterium (assembly GCA_963543925.1). Lineage (GTDB taxonomy): Bacteria > Bacteroidota > Bacteroidia > Bacteroidales > CAJPTX01 > Bacteroides_D. The sequence continues at coordinate 16,477 of CAUUCP010000031.1, forward strand.
TTCTCCCTTATCGGCGACAGATTACACGGGTACGCGAGGCATTACGTAAAGCGGCTATTCCCGAGGTGGATGCGATGACCATCGATACCGTCGAGCGTTACCAAGGTAGTGAACGTAAGATTATCATTTATGGTTTTACGGCATCAACGGTTCACCAGCTCAATTTTCTAACCCATAGCACTATGGAAGAGAACGGACGTGTGATCGATCGTAAACTCAATGTAGCTATGACGCGGGCTCGTGAACATCTGGCCTTGGTGGGGTACGGCGCACTCTTGCGACACGTGCCTTTGTTTGCCGAGCTACTTGGTAAATAGCAAGGCGAGACTACTACCTTATATGCTCTTAAAACCTAGACGAGCGCTGCAAAATCTGCAACGCTCGCCCTTTTCTTTCCCAAAGATAAGGAGACTCTAGTGCGCCACCTTATCTCCATCGTATGCCCACTTAAGATAGGCAGCCCCCCAAGTGAAGCCTGCGCCAAAGACGGCAAAAATGATATTATCGCCTTTACGCAACTTGTGTTCCCACTCCCAGAGACAAAGCGGGAGTGTTCCACTGGTAGTATTCCCATAGTGATTGATGTTCACCATGACCTTTTCTGGCGCGAGTCCCATTCTTTTCCCAGTGGCGTCGATAATTCGCTGGTTCGCTTGGTGAGGACAGAGCCATGTTACCGTATCTCCGGTGAGACCGTTACGCTCCATGATCTCCATGGCCGTATCCCCCATATTGGAGACAGCAGCTTTGAAGACAGGCTGTCCCTCTTGGTAGACATACTTGTCGTTCGAGTCTATATTCTCCCTAGTAAGTGGGCATCGCGACCCTCCATTTTTCACCATAAGGTGATGACGCCCAATTCCATCGCCACGCAGTAGACTATCCACGAGCCCTAGCCCCTCAGTATTGGGTTCTAGCATGACGGCGCCTGCACCATCGCCAAATATGGGACATGTGGTACGATCCTCATAATTGATGATTGTAGACATCTTGTCGGATCCTACGACAATCACCTTTTTATGCGACCCAGATTCGACAAACTTCGAAGCTGTAACAAGAGCATAGAGGAAACTCGAGCAGCCAGCATTGAGGTCATAAGCGAAACAATTGGTGAGTCCACAGAGATCAGAGACAATACTTCCCGTGGCGGGGACAGGCTGGTCTGGAGTCACAGTGGCATAGATGAGCATATCGACCTCTTCTGGTCGGGTATGCGTTTTCTCCAACAAGAGGTTGATAGCCTTTTCCGCCATGTAGCTCGACCCCATATCCTCACCTTTGAGGATACGTCGTTCCTTGATCCCGATGCGGGTCATAATCCACTCGTCGGAGGTGTCGACCATCCTGCTCAACTCGTCGTTGTTCAAGACATAGTCAGGCACATATCCAGCAACGCCAGTAATGCTGGCTAATATTTTAGACATGAAACGCTTGTTTAAATTTAGCACAGAGTTCGGAGGCTATGACCTTTCCCGTCTGCCGGATCATATTGTTAATCGCCCGTCCATTTGAGATCCCATGCCCGATAATTACGGGAGCATTGACCCCGAGCACAGGCGTTCCTCCGTAGTGCTCGAAATTGAATCGGTCGAGGTACGAGTCCTGCAACCCTCGCTTCTTGGTAATCATGTAAAAGGACTCAGCTTCCTTGAGGACGATATTCCCGACAAACCCGTCGCAGACGACCACGTCAGCACGTTTGTTAGAAAAGAGCTCGTTCCCCTCGATATTACCTGCAAAGTGGAAATCGGTAGACTTTGCCATGAGCTCATGCGTACTCTTTGCCAATAGGTTTCCCTTTTCCGCCTCCGCTCCGATATTCAGTAACCCGACCCGAGGTTCTTTAACCCCGAAGATATACTGGGAATAGAGCGAGCCCAACACGCCGTACTGTACGAGAACCTCGGGCTTGCAATCGGAATTGAGTCCTGCGTCGAGTACGAGGTTAAACTCGGTTTCGCTCACAGGTATGTAGGCAGCGATAGCTGGGCGCGTGAGTCCAGGAACGGTTTTGATGTAGGTCATGGTACCTGCCATCATCGCCCCCGTATTTCCAGCACTCGCGAATCCGTCTATGTTACCAGAAGCCAAGTGCTGAAAGCCGACACTGATGCTCGAGTCTGGCTTGCGGGCGATACCGCTCATGGGGTGATCGTTCATAGTGATCACCTCGGAGCAGTGTACGATTTCGTAGCCTTGGGGACTTTCTCCGAGTAGTTGAAACTCGGAGAGGATTTGTTCCTTGTCGCCAAAGAGTACGAGCTGTACATCGCTGGTAGTCCACGCTTTTGAAAGTACGACCCCCTCGACTACGGCTTTAGGCGCATAGTCGCCGCCCATGGCATCTACACCTATACGCATCTTACGACCTAAGGTTGATTACACTTGTTTACTCCTCAGAGCCTTTTGATACCAATAGCTGCCCACGATAGTATCCACACTCTGGGCAGACATGGTGACGCTGCACCATCGCACCACAATGCGAACACGTACAAAGTGACGCCCCTACTATCGCATCATGCGTACGACGCTTATCTCGGCGCTGCTTGGAGATTTTAGATTTCGGATGTGCCATATTACGATTCCTCCTTCTTGATTCTTTCTTTTTCTTCGCGGGCGAGCTTTTCACCGAGCTGTGCTAGCTGCGCTCCGCACTGTGTACCGAGACTGACGCCCCGATCTTCTTTCAACAAATAAGCCAACATTTCTGGGTCACAATCCTCAACGGAGGAATCGAAGTCTCCGTGCGCAACGCCCATCGGAAAAGAGAGATAGAGGGACTCGCGGAGATAATCCCCCAGCTCTAGTTTTTCCCGTGAGGCGAGCACTTGCCACGGCTCATCGTCGAACTTTTCCTTCCCCTCTGCGATAGTACGCACCTCAAGCTCGCCATCGAAGGAAAGCGGCACGCGCACTCCTTTCAGACAACGACAACACTCAAAGACGCCCGTCCCCGTCAAATGGATAGAGAGATAATACGTCCCCTCCCCTTCTGGAGTTCCGACGTAGTGCGCCAAGAGGTTGAGAGATCCCCAGAGATCCTGACAACCGAAGTAAGCGCTATTCGAAAAGAACTGCGGCGAGAGCTGCAGGTTTTCTATACGAAAATCTGCAGTACGCACCTCTTGCAAGGTAATCTCCAGTGAATACAATCTTTCCGACATTACTTACTTTCAGCCAGCAAAAGTAACACTTTTTGAGGGGACTACCAAACTGAGCAGTCTACCCCCACAAACACGTGCCCAACGGCAGGACTATGAAGCTCCGCTATCTCTAGCAATCTATAGCGGATACCACCTTTCACAATTGGGGCTCGCAACTTATATGCCACGAGCCCCACTAGTCCTATCTTTCTAGAATCGTATGCTAATGAATGCCATCTTTCCCCCTCTAACGCTCTACTTGTACACGTCCACCTGCCGTAGAGGCATTCACATCGCCGTCATACATTGCTTGGCAAGAGGTAGGAGGCAACTGGAATGAGCCTCGGTACGAAGCATTCACCACAAAGTAGAAGGTCTTGGCATAACCAGCTTCAAGATCAAAGTAGGTAAATACGCGGTCATCACGGAAGTCTTGGTAAATCGCATCTGAACTTTCGAAACGCGATTCCCCTTCCATACGAGTGTTACGCAACTCCCATCCGGAGGGAACGGCATAGGTGAGCGCCAGCTGGTTCAAATCTCCCTTTAAGCCAGGATTTCGCACGGTGACACGTGCGACGAACTCGCGCCCCTGTGTGATGACACTCGGATCCAGCGTGTTGCCATCAAGGGTCATATAGGTAACGCCACACTCGATATAGTTGGAGGTAGCCGTTACCTCGCTCGAAGCAGGGACTCCGACGGTGGTCACAGTCACAAATAGGGCACCCTTGCTTTCATTCTTAAAGGCGACCTCTGCGGGATTTCCATCGAGACGGTACGTTACTGCAGCCGAAGGCAACTCGGTATCTAGTTTGGAGACTTCCTTACGATACGTAATTTCTCCGTGCACCCCATCAGCGGCGATCTTAGACTCCTTGGCAAACTGTGCCACGGCAAGCATAGCATATCCAATTTCCTGGGTACTGAACCAACGTGAGCCCTCCATCTCATTGGCTATTGACTGCAATACCTGCACCGCTTGTTCATTCTTACGCAAACGGGTAAGACTCTCAAGCAGCATGGCTTTGTCTCGGAGCACAGACCCGAAGTTAATATAGGGTTCTGTTGCATTGACCTCGGTACTCAACGAATTGATCAACTTTTCTCCGGCACTCTTTGCCCCTGCGACTTCATAAGCGGTCGCCAGACGCCAACGTGCGGCAACAGATAATCCCTCTACATCGCGCAAACGGTTCATTACGCCCATCTGCGCATTACCAGCAAGCGCCAACGTATAGAGACGATAGGCTTGTGTCAGAGGCGTATTGTCATAGGCTCTCTTGGGAGACCAGCTATTCGCTTCGCTCTGTTGGTAACGACGCCACCCTGACAAAATGTTGGGTGAAACGTTGTAGCCGCGTTGCTTAGCCTCCTGTAGGAAATGCCCTACGTAGGAGGTAGCCCAATAATTTGGAGTAGACATATTCGGCCACAAGGCGAACCCACCGTTCGGCAATTGGAACTGTGACAAGCGCGCGATAAAGGCCTTGACTCTCTTAGAAAGCGTGTCCTTCTCAGCAGGTGTAACAGCAGCGATTTCGGAATACAACATTTGTACAAATGCACGTGAGGTCTGCTGCTCGAGACAAGCGTGGGGGTAACTTTCCATATAATCCAACTTATCTCGCAAGGCGAGGGATGGTAGGCTACTCACCTCAACCTCGCAACGTGTAGGGAGTATATTTCCGAAATCGGCGACATTCATGGTCACGGTCTTTCCAGCATCCACACGCTTGACTACGGTACGCCGGATCTCTGGATTCGGATTTCGCACCTCGACCGCTACGGCATATTCTGAACGCTCTCCATTGCCCTCGGCAATAACCTTGATGGTGGCAATGCCTGTCTTATTGGTTGTACGTACTCGGAAGTTGACCATTTGGTCTCCAATCCCCTTGAAAGAGATCGCCTCTTGCGCATTTCCTGTAATTTCAAGCAGATCATTGGTTTCCAACTTGACCGCCACGGACTGTACATTGTTCTTCATGGCGAAGACGGTAGCGGGCAAAGAGAATTCTTCGTTGGGCGCAAGGACTCTTGGCAGGGTAGCCTGTACCATCAGGGCGTTTCGTACGGCCATGGTCTGTTCATTTGCCCCATAAGCTTCTTCGTTGGAGGCAACGACCATTATACGCACGGAGCCGATATAGTTTGGCATCTGGAAGCTAATCTTCTGGGACTCTCTTGCACTGAGATTATATGGACCAAAGTAACGTACAACGGGTCTGAAACGATTGGTCAATGGATTCTCCTCCGAGACATTGCCCATCTTCAATGCCATTTCTTCCATTCCCCCTCCGACACTCAATACGCCTGCGATACGCCCGGCATAAGCCCCAATGACATTGTCGAAGAGATCCATCGTATTGACTCCGAGGGCTTGACGCGCAAAGAAGAATTTCCAAGGATCTGGTGTACGGAAGTTGGTAAGGTCCAGTAACCCTTCGTCTACGACGGCGAGTGTAAAGCTCATGGGTTTCCCATCCTTTTCCTTTACCGTAATGTCGACCTGTCCTTCGGGACGCACCTCACTTGGAGCATCAATGATGGGTTCGAGGTGTGACTTGGGATTTTCTACCAAAAGTGGTATCGCTCCGTACATACGCAAGGGGAGGTCGTTGGCCGTCTGCCCATAGGGCTGCAAGAGCGTCACATTCGCATAGACGTTGGGGGCCATCTCTGCTGTAATCGGGAGCTTGAGAAGGGTCTCACCCTCCTTTGCTTCAATCCATTCGCTCTTGAGGACGGAGGCACCATTTTCTATCGAGAGGAGCAATGTTCCACCCAAAGGCGTCGGTACGGAGATCTGCGCGGTCTCTCCTACGGCATACTTTTCTTTATCGGCCGTAAGCGCTAGGACGGTAGAGCCCGCCATTGCTCGATCTGCGGTACGTTCACGGGAAGCGGGCCAATCCCAGTAGACGACGTCAGCGGCCACGTGTCCACTTTCGGTATCCACCACTCGTACGAGATAACGTCCCCAGGCAGGATAATCGACGCGCACATCGAAATTGGCGTTTCCACGCCCATCGGTATAGAGATCGCCAGCAGTAATGAGATTCGCCGAACGGGAATTGATGTAACTCGCGAGGTCGTATGTGGAGTGTTCCCACCACCAGCTCCAGGCGAGTTTGTAGACCGCATACTTGAGATGACGGTTAGACTGAGGCTGTCCCTGTTCATTGACAGAGACGACCTTGAAGGTCTGATCCTTATCCGTTTCGATATAGTAACGCTCGGACTTTGGTTGCAAGAACCCTACATAAGTGGAATAGGGGGAGAACTTCTTCGAAGAGATGTTCATACTATAGCCTCCACCATCTTCGTGTACTCGGGTACGGAAAGTAGCATTAAGCATCCCCGAGGCTCCGTGTACCGAACGGATAAGGAGTGAGGAACGACACTCACCATTTTCGTCGAGACGATCCTCTGCCACCTCGAGCTCTTCGGAATCAAATTGCTTGGATATGTCGGTAAAGACGTAATCCTCATAGCCTTTGAAGGAGGTTTGGGCAGCAGTTAACGAGACCGTGATATCCGTTTTAAGATTACGCGCAGGCGCTCCGTGCAGCCAGTGACTTTCGAGCAGGTAGGTCTGACGTTCACCGACACGCAGGATCTCGTCGTCAAAGGCAAGGTTCACTTTCAAGCGGTTGGGCTTTACCGTTTCAACACGTAAACTCTTGGTAAAGCGCGCCTTCCCGACGGTAGCGACCAGATTATAGGATCCCGTAGGGGCGTCGGCACTGGTGACAGGCGCATAGCTATACATGTTAAACGCGTTGCCTGGTACGACCTTTCGGTCTATCATCTGTCCCCTCGAATTGTACAATGTAAACTCGACGGGGTGGTTTGCAGGCAATACATGCAATTTATCTTCTAGTATCAAGGTGAGGTGGAGCGTATCGCCTGGACGCCATACGCCTCGTTCGCCGTAAAGGAAACCTTGTAGCCCTCGCTTAAGGACATTCCCACTGACATCAAACGTAGAGTAAGAAAGGGCATCCTTCTGCTGTACAGGTAAATAGGAACGCTGTACCCCCTGCTGCGCAATGACGAGGAAGGGATCACGCCCGTCCACGGACTCGAATTCAAACATTCCATTGGCATCGGATGTTCCCACCCCGAGCTCCTGCAACTGATAGTCAAGGAGCTTGAACTGTACTCCGGAGAGTGGTTTTCCCTCGGTAAGGCTGGTAGCAAACACGCGCAGGGAGGCATTGCCGTTGCGCTTCCCAATCAAACCGATGTTAGAGACCAAGATATTGGTCCACTTCTTACCACGATAGGTATAATAGTAATCATTGCATGGATTGTTCCGTTCGTTCCAATCGTAGTCGTATCCGTAATAATAATCGTCGTCATAATCTGAATCTTCGCGACTCGGGAGGCTCTCGATAGGGATGAGCTCCATCTCCTCATCGCAAGCATAATCAGCAAGACAACGCCGCATACTGAGAGAGACGCGATACATGGCACCTGGTTCGAGTTGCAAGACTTGGCTCAAATCGAGGGCATAGACATTGTCCTTGTGTCCCGAGGCAAGTCCTTCGAGCATGAGGGTCTTACGGAAGATGCGACGCCCCACGCGGCGCAATTCACTCACATATGAGTCTCCCAGCGAATTTGTCTGGAAGTACTGCCCCATATTGCTCTCAAAAATACGATAGACCTCTACGTCTACGCCCTTGAGTCCCACGGCACGGAAAGGGATCTGCACCTGTCCGGTGGCTGGGAGGATAGTGCCCGACTGTAGGAACTCGACGCCGGGCTTGTTTCCCGTAAATTCTGCGGAGAGATTCATATCCCCTCTGAGGCGTTCGCCAGAGATGGAGCGAATCCCTTGTGCGCAAATCACCTTAAATTCCCCCTCGAGATGGTTGCCAAAATAGACATCCATGACGTTACCGTCGATCTTGACGCGTACATCCTTCAATCCCTCTCCGTAGACCATACCGCGGAAATCCTGTGACGGATCGAGGGGTTGAGAAAAGAGGACACGTATAGACTGTTGTTCGTCTTCATTGGTCTCTGCCTCGTAAATAGTAAAGGGATCTGGAGCGGGATAGGTAACCTTTTCTGTAAGCTCCTTGTCCATATCGAGGTGTTTTCCCTCAAAACGGAGCTCACAATTCTTTTCGGAGGAGAGGGTTTCGGAAATAATTCGGAATTCTCTCTCGGAGGTTCCCTGCTCTACTTCCACGTTCACGGGAGTGCCAGATTGTGTCAATGAGAGACCTTTTTTTACATCATCAAGTGCAACGACGTCGGCAAAGGAGAGCTCGCTGTGAAGGGTAGCTCGCATCTTCGTTCCATTCCCTTCTAGGTGTATATAACTCCCAGAGAAAGCGGCACTCTGCCGTAGCGTCTGGAAGGAATAGACAAATTCCTTTGCTTCCTTGGGGAGGTTCTCAAAGAGATCCTCAAGGGATACGGTGACCTCGTAGAGTTGGTTGGACTCGAAGCCCTCATTGGGTGTAAACTCTAGGGTGCGGGCATTAGCCCATACGAGCGCGCCCTTGACCTTTGGAGAAAAAGTGAGCAGCCCCTTGTCAGCAGCCTGTCCCACACTCCCTGCGGGTGCGACGTCGCGGGTAAATACGACTTGGATGGAACTCGTCTTGGAGAGCATCCCCGCCGTATATGCCGAGATATAGGGCTGGATATCAAACGAAGAGTGTACCCCTCGTGATCCTCGACCGCGATAGAAGATCGCCGCCAAGACGAAGATTAATAAAACGCCGCCGATAGCTCCATAGACGAGCAACGAGCGTTTACTGAGATATTTACTACCCATAATACGTATGAATTGTTTTTGTTATGCAGAGCCTCTATGAAATAAAAGAACGCCTGTACAATGCTTCGACGATTTGCACGGCATTCGTAGCAGCACCTTTGCGGATATTGTCGGCTACGACCCAGAGATTCAGTGCATTTTTCCCCACGGCGATATCTTGTCGTACTCGTCCCACAAAAACGGACGCAGAGCCCTGTGCTAGACGCGCTAAAGGATAAAGACGGGCATCTGGGTTGTCTTGCACGACTACTCCTGGAGTGGTACGCAAGATTTGCAAGGCTTGTTGCACATCGACCTCTCTTTCAAACTCGGCAGCAATAGCCTCTGAGTGTCCGCCCCATACGGGGACACGCACGGCTGTGGCAGAAATAGCGAGATCGGGGGCTTGGAGGATCTTACGAGTCTCGTTGACGAGCTTCATTTCCTCCTTTGTGTAACCGTTTTCGAGAAAGTCGTCGCACTGTGGGATGCAATTCAGATCTATCGGGTGGGGGAAAACAGGATGTTCGGGTGCTCTACCTTGTCGCTCTTGTTCAAGCTGTTGAATCCCTCGCATCCCAGCACCGCTCACCGACTGGTAGGTACTGACATGGATGCGCGTGAGGTGAAACTCCTTGTGCAGCGGCGCTAGAGCCATGACCATCTGAATGGTGCTACAATTGGGGTTTGCAATAATATGCGCCTCTTGTACGAGCACCTCGGGATTGATCTCTGGAACGACCAATGGGACGTTGGGGTGCATACGCCACGCGGAGGAGTTGTCGACCACGTATGCCCCTGCGTCAGCGAAGGCTTCGGCGTATTGCAAGGAGACAGCACTCCCCGCCGCAAAGAGCACGACATCTGGACGGAGGGCAAGCAGCTCAGCGATGGATAGCACCCGCAGGGTGTTTCCTCGAAAAGCGATTTTTCTCCCCACAGAACGTTCGGATGCAGCAAGAAAAAGATCATACTCCCAAGATAGAATATGATCCAATTCCTCGCACATCACCGAGCCTACAAGCCCCGTAGCTCCTACAACGGCGACCTTCATTCTCTTTTTACAAAAAATGCTCCTGTTCACAAATCGCGCAAATTTAGAAAAAAAAAGCGACACCCTCCAAAAAGGAGGATGCCGCTCTGTAGAATACTTCCAAGGGGACTATTCCCACATGACTTGTGCGCCAGCAGGCATAGAGAATATCATTTCGAGACGCGTATCGAGCTCTTCGTGCTTCATACCCCGTCCCACGATCTTGCCAGAGCCGTCGATCAGGACATTGATCGGCAATCCCAAACTGTTGTAAAGACGGAGTGGGCTCTGTGGCGCGAGCATATCGGTGTAGATATAGTTGGTATTCCAGGGCATCCCGAGGCGCTGGAGCGCCTCTTTCCACGGCTCTACGTTTTGGTCTACCGAGACACAGAAAATTTGGAACCCTTTTTCCTTGTACTTGTTATAGATGTCGAAGAGCCCAGGCATACCTTGTAGACATCCTTTGCACCATGAGGCCCATACTTCGAGGAGGACGGGTTTTCCCTTTCCAGCGAAATCGCTCAGACGCACGCTATCACCATTTACAGTTGCGGCCGCCACGTCTACAAATGGGTTGTTACGTCCCAGACGATTTTCTACATCGATGAATTCGCGTACCTGCTTCATGATGAAGTGATCTTGGTATTTGTTCCAAGTATCGAGCCATGCACTGAAGTCTTTGATTCGCTCGTCGGTGATATTCAAGAGCTGGAATACATTCAAAGCATAGATATTGTTGGGGTACTTTTTTACGATCTCGTATACCTTGTTCTTAAAAGCATCGGTTTTTTCTTCGATAGTTTTTTCGAGTTCGTCGTGCCGTGCTTTTGTCTGTTCGTTTTGTTCAGCGGCTTCAACTTGTTGAATTTCATCCTTGAGGGGGATGATTTCCTTGGAGAATTCAGCTTCCAGGGCACTGTAGGCATTGAAAAGCTCGACGTTCTCTCCGGTATACTTTACGGCCTCACCTGTAGCGTCCAATGAGAGGGGCTTGTCATTCAGGAATACGGGCCAGAAGAGCATTTGCACCTCAATCCCGTAGAGACCTTCGGGTTCATGTTTCTTAAATACAATCTCGCCGTTGAGTACCTTTGTCGTGTCGACATAGTCTGCATTTTCTAGCGACAAATCGCGCAAATAGGCAACCGTCCCGTCTGGTAGGTTGACCTTTGCCGTGAGCTGTGCCTTGTCCGTTTTTCCGCAGCTGACCATACTCAGCAGGACGGCAACCCCCAAAGACCCCCAAAAAAATCGTTTCATCTTTTTCTAGCGTTAAAACATGATTAAAGATAAGACTGTAACGCAACTCCAATCCACGGCGCAAAGTTACTAAATAAGTAAATTTTAGCTCCTACTTCATACGGTGTAATTATTGCCTAGGAAAAGATGCTGCCCTAAACGGGTGTGCAAAGGAGCTACCTATCTTCGGGTCTACGCCCGCTTTTTATACCTACATTGCCGACCGCGACTTTAGGGAATCCTAACGCAGTATTTCTATACGATAAACTAAATAGTAGCGTAACGGAATAAAGGAACATGTGTAGAATATGGGGTGTTTTGGAGTAGGTAATTTTACCTAATTTAGTGCGTGTAGAGCGCGTGTAGCGTACGTATAGCGTACGTGTAGTAAGTCTCTCCCCCTAGCATGGCTTGTTTTGGGAGGGGGAATTGAGGAAAATGTAAAGCGGTATTTCCCTCATTTTTTCTCCCCCGTTTTTCTCCCGTTGCTGTGATGCTACGACACTGTTTTTTGTTTGTGACAGTATCTCGTGCGAGTAGGCTACTATCCGAGAAGAGGGTATCAATATCACTGGAGTTGGTAGGCGAGCGGGGGGCTAGTGACGCTTTATGTATTTCTAAATATACTAGGCGTCCTACGGGGTGGAATAGGGGTAGAGGGGGTGATTTTGTACACTTCTTAGACAATAGCCTTATCTTTGTATAAACCAACGACAAGGAAAGATGAGTGAACAGCG